>CAKUTI010000004.1 GCA_934691925.1 uncultured Treponema sp.
AAAGCTCTTCCGCTTCGCGCGCCGCCGTCATCTCAACTGCGTCAACATTCACGCAGCCGCCGTAGTATCTGTGCTCCGGGTAGCCTTCAGCGTATTTGTCCGTGAGAAGGTTTCCCATTGCCGCCTGAACAGCAAGCGAGCTGTAGTTTTCAGACGCGATCAGCTTGAGGTGGCTTCGCTGGTTTTCAATCTCGTTTACAATATCAGCGGCGATTGATGGATTTACAGAAGCAACCTGCTGAAGATTTGCTACGTAAGCGGTCATTGCAACATTCGGTTTTCCGTTGCATGAAGAAAGATAGTTTTCCAAAGGTGTTGGCATCATCTACTCCCAAAAAATTGATACTGCAAAGAGTAACACTTTTAAGATATTCGTTCAATTATCTAAGCATCGACTTATTTATTTCATAGACTGAGCCGCAAGTGTGGCAGGCGACTTCAATCGGGTCTTTGTCGTGCGCAAGAATGTCTTCAAGCTCCGACTTTGGAAGATGCTTTATATGCTCGGCGAATCCTTCCGCGCTGCAAGGGCAGTTGAACTCCACTTTTCTGTTCAGAACCGCCACCGGCTTAAATTCGCGGAAAAGCCCGTAAATCACGTCTTCCATGTCGCCTCCGTCGGCAAACCATTTTCCAATCGAAGGCATTGCGCGAAACGCATTCTCGACTTTCTGAATCAGGACATCTTCCGTCTCTTTTTTGTCCTCAGCTCCTGAATCGGCAGTCTGCGCGCTGATTTTTGACTTTCCGCCCGCGCCCGGAACATGCTGCAAGAACATTCCGCCCGCTCCGACAACGCGTCCTTTCTCGTCAAACTGAATGCTTGTGTTGAACGCCGTGTGAATCTGCTCGGACTGCAAGAAATAATGCGCCAAATCCTTCGCGATATTTTTATAGATGATTTCTGTTGTTCCGACTTGCGGGGCTTTCATTCCTTCTCCGATTCTGGAAACAGTAACTGTTCCTTCTCCGAAAAACGGAGCCAAATCCCAGCTTTCAAGCGGCTTTTCAATCGGAATCTTGTTCTGTAGCAAAAATCCTCTGACGTAGCCGGTTGAGTCCGCCTCTACAGAAAATCCTGCCGCAGGCCCGTCGGTGTCGTATCTGAAAGTCAAATGCTCGCGTCCTTTCATTGTTGGAATCATCATCGCCGCGCAGAGCATCGCCTGTCCCAAGACCATCGTCTCAAGAATTCCAAGATTGTGCTGGGCGCGCATCTGGTTTACAAGCCTTGTTCCGTTGAAAAACGCTCCGCGAAACTGTCCGTCAGCCATCACAAAAACCGTCATCTCGTCCTTGTGAATCTTATCCAAATGAGCCAAAAGCTCCTTGTCCGAAATTTCCTTCTTAATCATACGATAAATATATAGAAAAAATTAAAAATTATGAATTGAAAATGAAACTTGGAAATTAAGAATCAAGAGATTCCGAAACGAAGTGAACCTAAAGTTTCGAGTTCAGAATGACTTGAAATTGTGAATTGTGTTCGCCGTGGCGTAGTTTCCCAAAATCTGAAAACGCATTATACTTAGCAAAATTTTAATAATGAGGAATTTTATGAAACTCTACGTTGGAAACCTTAGCTACAGCACAACCGAAGACACTTTGCGGACACTTTTTTCAAATTATGCGGATGTTGTTTCTGTAAAAATCAAAGAAGACGAATATACAGGTCACTCAAAAGGATTCGGCTTTATCGAAGTTGAGGATGAAATCAAGGCTCAGCGCGCAATCGGCGGAATGAACGGAAAAGATGTTGATGGAAGAAGAATCCGCGTGTGCGAGGCGGTTGAGAATCCAAGAAGACGGCCAGGCGCAAGGCCTGGTTCAAGGTCAGATTTCGGCGGAGAAAGACGTTTTGAGCGCAGAGGCGACCGCGATTTTTCACGCGGATTTGACGGAGACTCACGCGGCCGCGATTACCGCGGAAATTCGGATTATTCAAGAGATTCCTCACGCGAATACCGCAGATACTCTGATTCAAGAGACAGAGATTATCGGGACGATAGAGACGACAGAGGCGGAAGAGATTTTAGCAGACGCGAAAGCCGTGGCTATGGAAGAGACCGCGATAGCCGGGACAGCCGCTTTGAAAATCGCGAAAGACGCAGTTTTTCTGACAGAAGAAGTTTCGGCGGAAGAAGCAGCGAATCAAGAGACGACGAATATTGATTTTGTCTCTTTGTTTTAGATTTTCATCTTTATTTTTTGACTGCTGGAACTTTTGAAAATTGACTTGACGGAAAAAAAACGGGCTGCCTGAAAAACTTCGGCAGCCTTTTCATTGATTGCTAAGGATTTTCTGAAAGTCTTCCGAAAATAAATAAAGAATTGTGTCTTTTTTTGAATCTAAAATTTTTTGAATTTTAAATTCGAATCGAAAGATAAAAAAATTGCCAGACTGCGGCGATTTAAAAAAGGAGTGAATAATGTTTAAGGCCAGAAGGCGATTGGCTCTTATTGGAATCAATATTGTAGCTGCCGTTTCTTTTATCTTTATCGCAACTTATCTTGCGCCTCAAATCAAACTTACTGATTATGTAACTTATTCAAACCTCTTCCCTGTTGTTGTAACTTCGCTTGTTTTCGCGCTTTTGCTTTTCACGAGCATCACAATCTTTATGAACGCGCGCGAGCGCATTGAAAAAAGCGTAATGGAAAAAGGCGCGACAGCTTATTTCACGAAATTTATCGAGCGTCTCCGTTTTTGCTATTCCCTTGACGACTTTAAGCAGGCTGTAATTGACATTCTTGAAATGGAAGCCGACTGCGCGGTTCTTTACGTTGACCGTGCGACAAACTACGTTCTTTACAACAGCCCTGACAAAGTGACTTCATCGCCTGAAATCATGGCGCAGCTTGCGCAGAACTTTACTGCGGACTGGCACGACCCGATTAACTTTATAGGCGACGGGCTGGGACTTGAAGTTGAAAAGAAAAAGATGAGAGGATTTTTCTTCGCGTCTGATATTGAGCATTTCTACATTTTCAACCGCTACACATATTTGATTGACTCGGAAATCTATCCGAAACTTTACGAGGAATTCTGCCGTTTCCAGAACCGTTCAAGAATCATCTCGAGCCTGTCTGAAATCTCCGAGCTTTCAACAGAATGGGACCAGCTTGCCGAAGCGCAGAAATCCTTTTTGCCTCAGAAAATGCCTGAAATAAAGAAACTCAAGCTTGGCGCGTATTTTAGGCCGCTGATTAACGTTTCGGGCGACTATTACACAGTTCTTCCGATTGACGAGAACAAGACTCTTTTGATGCTTGGCGACGTTTCCGGAAAAGGACTTGCCGCGGCTTTGGTCATGGGCTTGGTTATGAACACTGTAAAAATCCTGCAGAACAAGGAAGACTTGCCGGGAATGATTATCGCGGTTGACGCTGCAATCAAGAGCATGCACTTGCAGGATAAATACACGGTTTTGTTCATCGGAATTGTTGACACGGAAAAAATGAAAATCACTTACGTGAACGCTTCAATGTCCGACCCGATTGTTGTAACGCGTTCTCCAGACGGATACAGAATCAAATCGCTTTCATCAAATTGTTCTATTGTCGGCATCATTCCGATTGAGGCGAGCGACATAAAAGTTTCAGAGCAGCGGCTTTTTTCAGGCGACTTGATAATGATGGCTTCGGACGGAATTTCTGAAGTTATGGACGCGAACAAAGTAGAGCTTGGCGACACTCAGCTTTTCACAGACACAATCAAGGCGAGCGCGTCAAAAGACCCGGAAGATTTTATTAAAGACATGGTGAATCTTGTAATGTCATACAACGCTGACACAAGACTCCATGATGACCTTACAATGCTTGTTGCAAAGGTAGGTAAAAAATGATTTATGCAGTATTAAACGTAGCTTTCGCGCTGTTCCTTTTTTGGCTTGCCGCCTACACAGACAACAAGACCGGAAACGAGGGAAACTCTCCTGTAATCGGCTTGAACCTTTTTCTTGCGGCGACTTGCGCCTGCCTTGCAGTCTGTATTTTTACTTTCGGAAAAGTTCCTGAGCGTTTCACCGTTTTCTTGGGAAGAATCGTCTACGTTCTTTTTGGAATTTACATAATCCAGTACAGCATTTACTGCGTCTTGTTCCCGATGGCTGAGCGAAAAATCATCTCGCGCGCGGTTGGAATCGGAGGCGCAATCTGGTGCATCTGGGCGGTTTTCTTCCATTTTGTTGGAGTTACTGTAACTGACTTTATCGGCTTGCGTGTCGAGTCAACATCTCTTTTCTATGGAAGCCTTTCGCGCCTTTTGCCTTACAACTGGTTTGACTTTTACAGAGTAGTAATCTTCCTTTTTGTTCCGTTCTTTTCTGTAATTATCATGCTTTTGCGTTCTGAGCAGAGAGACGGCAGACTTGACCATCAGAAAACGACTTTGAACGCGATTGCCTGCATTTTGGGCTGGGGCGGACTTTTCCTTGTCTCAAAGGCTTCAAACCGCGTTCCTATGTTCTCGGCTTTGTTCCTTGCGCCTTTTGTTCTTGCGCAGTGGGTTCTTTTTAGAGCCGCAATCATCGACTTTTTGTACGATTTTTACTCGCTCACAGGATTTGTCCTTAAAGGACTTGTCTGCTACGTTATTCCGTCGGTTGTTGTCGGAATCGCTTTTGCTTGGCTGTGGCCGGTTCACACTTTGCATCCTGCGAGATTTTATCTTTATCTGATTTGCGTGATTACTGTTGTTGTAATTGTCGCTTACCAGCTTTTGAAAGTTTTTACGAGACGATTAGGATTCCGCACTCAGCAGTATGCGTCTCGGTTTGAGGAAGACTTGTCGAATTTCGACTTTTCTGACGACCCTGAAAACATCGTAAGAAACATGCAGGAAATTTTCCGAAGAAACATCGGTATGTCGTTCATGCGGATTCTGATTGAAAGCGGAAACGAGGAGATGGATTCAGTTTACGACCGCGAAGACGAAAAGCACATAAAAATTTCGATGAAAGGGCGGCTTTTCGACTCTCTTCTAAACCAGAACAAGCGGATTGTCTTGCGCAGCCAGATTGATGTCGGATTCCTTTATTCTTCTGTGCGCGGCGAGCTTATAAAACTTTTCGACGAGACAGGCTCTGACGCTGTTATCATCTTGAACGAAGGACGCCACATTCTCGGCCTGATTATTCTTGGCCAGAAAGCCGGCGGAAACATCTACACTGACTACGACAACGAAGTTTTCACAAAGCTTTACTCTTATTTCTTCGTTCTTGGCTATTATATGAAGAACATTGGTAACCAGGAGATTGTCGGTACTGTAAACCGCGAAATCAGAATGTCGGCGCAGATTATCGAGTCAATCCAGCAGAATATGGACCCAATCAAGAACAAGCGATACGATTACGGCTCTCTGATGGTTCACGCGCACAACATCGGCGGCGAGTTCATCGACTTGATTCGACTTAGCGACGACAAGCACGTTTTTGTAATGGGCGACTTGTCCGGCAAAGGAATTGCGGCTTCAATGTCCATGGTTATCGTAAAATCTGTAATCCGCACATTCTTGCAGGAGACAAAGGACTTCAAGACTCTCGTTGAAAAAGTCAACTCATTCATCAGATTCAACCTTCCAAAAGGAACGTTCTTCGAGGGAATTTTCGCGCTTATCGATTTTAACGACAATACAGTTTACTACATCAACTGCGCCGTTCCGGCTCTCTTCCTTTACAACCGCTCGTTCAACAACGTTATGGAAATTCAGGGCGAAGGACACGTTCTCGGCTTTGTGAAAGACATAAGCCCGTACATCACGGTAAAAAAAGTCAAGATGAATCCGGGAGACATCATGGTTGCCGTAACCGACGGTATTCTCGACAGTAAATCGCTTCGAGGCGAGCCGTTCGGAAAAGACCGCGTGCAGAAATCGATTGCGGAAAACACAATCAGCACGGCGCAGAATATGACGCAGGCGACTTACGATTCTCTCGTGAACTTCCTTTCAAAAGAGCTTGATGACGATGTTTCAATCTTTACGCTTAAGCTTCTGAAATAGCAAAATCGAGGTGAAAAATGGAGCAGCTTCAAATTACAGAAAAAAACGGCGCGAACTACGTTCTTTATGACTTGTCGGGCGTGCTTTCAACATACACTTGCTCGGAATTTCAGGAAAAAGTCTACGAAGAAATCCAGCGCTCGAATCTTGTTTTCGACTTGTCCGGCGTTGAGGAAATCGATTCTGTCGGAGTCGGAATCATAATGTCGTGCTTCAACGACGGCGAGGAATACGGCTACAAGCTCTATCTGATGAATCCATCGCCCGCAGTCCGCCAAGCCCTTGAAGACACTGGTTTTTACAGCATTTTCAACTTTATTCACTCCGTAACCGAGATGGTCTGATTCCGTTTTTGGTGTTGTTTTCGGATTTGTTTTCCAAGAATTCGGGCGTTGCGGTTTGCCAAAGGCAGAAATGCAAGCGAAAGCAAACCGCCGGGCTATTCGTGCTTCCGCTTTTCGCTTCATTCTGAAAAAATGAAAATGTCGCTTTTGGAAAGTTTTATTCCAGCATTTTTTGGAAGAAAAGTTTTTCGACTTTTTAACGTCAGCGCATTTTTTTCAGAACGCCTGCGGCGGCACTACTATCCCTAACGCTAGCCACAAAAATCCATCCGTGGATTTTTGTGGCTTATGCTTTGCGCCGTCCTCCTGACGGCAAAAAAACTGGAGATTTTAAAATTATGAAAAAGATTTTAGTTTTTATTTCGGCTTCTTTCCTGATTTTTTCTTCCTGCAATGAAAAATCTTCAAAAACGGCTTTTGCCCAAACTTCTCAAAAATTTTCAGATTCTCAAAATATTTCAAAAAAAAGCGAGATTCCAGACGAAAATCCTGAAATAGAAAAGCTTGGAAAAGTTCTTTCTTCTATGAGCCAAAAATGCAAGGACGCGATTCCAAACGGAAATCCTGAAGAATTTCTTGCTGACTTGCACCGCGTTCTTGAAAGCGAGAAAAATTTTTCAAGCGAAGATTTAAGCCCGTTCTATTTAATCGACAAGACGCATAATGTCGGCGCGGACTACGAGCCGAAAAATCTGATTCATCTTGAAAAAAACGACTTGTTTGCAATCAACAAAAACACGCTTAGCTTGCGTCCTGAAAGCTACGAGGCTTTGAAAACGCTTGCCAAGGCTGCAAAAAATGACGGGGTAACGCTTACAATAAGTTCAAGCTACCGCTCGTATGAGTATCAGAAAAATCTTTTTGCCTACTGGGTAAAAGTTGACGGACTTGAAGAGGCAGAGCGCGAAAGCGCGCGCGCGGGAACAAGCCAGCACCAGCTTGGAATGGCGATTGACTTTGCGCCTGTTGATGACGCGTTCGCCGAAACTGTGCCGGGGCAGTGGGTCTACAAAAACGCCGCAAAATACGGCTGGAGCCTGAGTTTTCCAAAAGAGCGCGAGGACGTGACTGGCTACCGCTGGGAAAGCTGGCACTTCCGCTATATCGGCGTTGAAGCCTGCGAATTCCAGAAAAAATGGTTCAGCGACGTTCAGCAGTTTATGATGGAATTCCTAAACGAATGGAAACAAAGCGAGTAGTTGGGCGGCGGCTGCGCCGTCATTGCTTCCTGCGGACAGAGTCCGTGGGAAGCAATTCAACATTCTAAGCGATGTTTGTTTCTTGCTTATTTTTTGTTTTGACGCTTGCGTATGCAAAATTTCTTTAATAATTTTTATTCTGACGCTTGGTTATTCGAAAGTTCTTCCGTAATTTCAAAATCGCCTCTTCTATTTCCTAACTTCAAAAATTTCATTAGAATATTCGTGTTATGATAGAAAGAAACACAGGTTTTTCAAATTTGACTGCGGGCTATCTTTTTCCTGAGGTTGCCCGCCGACGACGTGAATATGCTGCTTCTCACCCGGAGGCAAAAATTATTTCGCTTGGAATCGGAAACACGACAGAGCCTCTTTCAAAGCACATTGCAAAGGCGATGTCTGACTACGCACTTGGTCTTGCGACTGCGGAAGGATATTCTGGCTATGGAGACGAGCAGGGAAACACCGCTCTTCGCGCCCGGATTGCGGAAGTTTTCTATAAAGGAATGGCGGATTCTAGCGAGGTTTTCATTTCGGACGGAGCAAAATGCGACATAGCGAGAATTCAGACTTTGTTTGGAGACAAGGTGAAAATTGCGGTTCAAGACCCGGCCTATCCTGTTTATGTTGACGGAAGCGTGATTGTTCATGCGGCTGGAAAAAACAACGGAAACGGCTACGAGGGAATCACTTATCTTCCTTGTACTGAGGAAAACGACTTTTTCCCGGAACTTTCAAAAATCGAAAAGAACACTTTGATTTACATTTGCTCGCCAAACAATCCGACAGGCGCGACTGCGACAAGAGATCAGCTTTCAAGGCTTGTTGATTTTGCGAACAAAAACGGCTGCATTATCATTTATGACGCGGCTTATTTTGCGTTTATCCGCGACGAAAATCTTCCAAAGACAATCTATGAGATTCCGGGCGCTAGAACTTGCGCGATTGAAGTGAATTCTTTTTCAAAGCCGGCTGGATTCACAGGAGTCAGATTGGGCTGGTCTGTTGTTCCGAATGAGCTGAAATTTGCTGACGGCTCAAGCGTGAACCGCGACTGGAACCGCGTTATGACAACACTTTTCAACGGAGCTTCAAACATCGCTCAGGCTGGCGGAATTGCGGCTCTCGACGAGCAAGGCTTGAAAGATATGACTGAGCAGGTTGATTATTATCTTGAAAACGGAAAATTGATAAAATCGACTTTGGACGGCGAAAATTTCAAGAAAGCTGGAGTTCAGGCGTTCTTCACTGGAAACGGACCTTATGTCTGGGCGAAATTTCCGGGCAAAAAAAGCTGGGACGTTTTCGACAAGATTCTTGACGAGTGCCACGTTGTTACAACTCCAGGCTCAGGATTCGGACCTTCGGGCGAAAGTTTCATAAGATTCAGCTCTTTCGGCCACCGCAGAGACATTGAGGAAGCGTGCAAGCGGCTTTCAAAGCTGGTTTTGTAGTTTTTTGATTTTGATTAAAAAACGGCTTTAAGCTTAATTTTGCTTAAAGCCGTTTTTTTTGCGGATTCCGAATCAAGTTCGGAATGACGTGTTTTTCATAAGAATGACGGTGGTTTTGTCATGCTGAACTTGTTTCAGCATCTTTTGATTACGGATTCCAATTTTTGTTATAGATTCCAAAATCGTGGTCTCTGACCACACAGTTTTCTGCTCGCCTTGAATTCGGAATGACGCGCTTTTTATCACAATTTTGCTGCGCTTTTATTAAAGCGTGCGTTTATAGCCTGCTGTGAATTTTAGAGATTCCGGCTTTGAGTCGGCGAATTTCGTCACATTGAACTGCAAAAGCAAATTAAGCTCGCCTTTCATGCAGTCGATTTTTGCGAACGGTGAAATCTTTATGTTGCTTGAATCCATAAAATCGTCGTCTCCAAAATCTTTCATGTCTTTGTCCTCAAAGCTGAACGTGTAATGAAGTCCGGCTTTCATGCTAAGATTTTTGAACGAGAATTTGTTCGAGATGAAAGTCATATTGAATCCAAGCATATCGTCGAGAAGAAGCGTTTTCTTGCATTTTTCCTCAGGAATATTGTAGAACGAAAAATAGAACCAGCACGGCTCAACGTAAAGCCTCGGCTCAAAAAGAAAATAAAAGTCCCGTACGCTGATTTTGCTTTCCTGGTTCGGTGAACGGATTGGAAGATTTTCGAATCCCGCCTGCAAAAAAAGCCCCGAGCCGTCTCTTTCGCCAATCAAGGCGTCGATTCCGGCATGAAGATAAAGTGTGTCAATCAAAAGAACGACATCTTCTCCCTGTGCGTTGACCGTGTTCATCGGCGCGCTGATTCCAATCGTGCAGTCAGACGTGAGATATTTGAACGCTGTCCCTAGCCTCAAGTCTCCGTTAAGCTGCGAAGCCTCGTCTTCATTTTTGTTGTTCTTGTAAATTAAAATTCCGCTTGAAATTGGAAGCGAATTGAATCTGAACGAGTAAGCTCCGCCGTATCCGTAAAAATCGTAGACATTGCATCCGTTAAGATTCAGATAATTTTCCGTGAGGGGGGAGGAGAAACTTTCAACTCCAAGATTGTGCTTCAAAAACGACTGGTTTCCAATCGGCTCGAAAGTTCCAAGAAAAAGGCTGAAAAAATGTGTAACGCCGTAAAATGGCATTATGTAAGTTGCGGAAAGCTCGTCAAAACGGAAAATCGATTCGGTTTCTGAAAAAAAATCATCGTAAATGTCGCCTGTCTGAACTGAAAATTCTCCGCGCACAAGAAAATTTGTTCCGAAATTCATCTGGCCTGCAAAAAATCCGTCGAGATTCATTGACGGGTCAAAACTTCTTGATTTCTGGTTCACAAATTTTGCCGCGATACCTGTTTTTCCTGTGAAAGCCGTTTCTGCGTAAATTGAAGAAAAAAGCAGCGCACTCGCTAAAATTGCAGTGATTTTTTTCATATTGTTCTCCGTTTTTGTCTTGAAGTTTCCTTATTTTCCGATTTTGATTTTTGCGCTCAATCGCTATTAGCTGCTTGCTAATAATTGCCAGCAAAAAGTTACTAATAACGCTGAATGTAAGTCGCTTTCGGCCGCGCCGTTATGATTACGCGCCTGTTCAAAGCTCTTCCTTCCGGCGTTGCGTTTGTCGCGATTGGCTGCGTTCCGCCGTATCCTTTGTAGCTGAAAATTCCGCGCGGAAGACCTGCTTTCACAAGCTCTTCGATTATCGCCTGCGTTCTCTCGATTGAAAGCCGCATCTGGCCCGCCGGCTTGTTCACGTCGGCGGTGTGTCCTTCAACAAGAATTGTGAAAGCGTCATTTTCGTTTATCTTCTTTAAGATTTCAGCGAGATTGTGGACTTTTGGAATTTCAGATTCAAGAAGAACCGCCTGGTCAGCTACAAATTTCAAGTCATACAAAAGCTGGATTCCGTTTTCAGAGTCGTGGATAATCGGAACGTCGTCTTTTGTGAGCGCGTACTGCTTGATTTCCCGGAGAATCGCATAATATTCCGCCGTCTTTTCAGGAACTGTAACAGTTTTCTGGAGATTTTCGCGGTTAAGAAGAATCACGACTTTTCCTTTTTTCAAAAGCTCGAGATTTTCCGGAACTGTGAGAATTTTAAGCGCGTCTTCTCTTGAAATCACCGGGTCAGTTCTGATTTCTCCGTAAACTTCCCGTGCCTGAATTCTAAGCGGGTCGCGTCCGATTCTGTCCTGATAAAATGACTCGTCGTCGCGCCAGTCGTAGCGAACAAGTCCGTTTTTTTCAACGTTTTCAGGCTCTGCCATGTTCCGCTCGTAAATCAGGTTCATATCTTTGTCCCAGATTTTCGGGAAAAAGCTTGGCTCGGTTTTGTCTTCAACAAATTCTCCGTGGACTTGGAGTTTTCCTCTCGCGTCAATGATGATTCCTGTGTAGGCGCGAGAGGCGACAGTTTCAATCGGCTTTGGATTTTTGTAAGGAAAATGATGCCTTATCAAAATCGCCGAAATTTCTTTTAGATTCAGCGTGTGGACCGTTTTCATCGTCAAAGTTCCGTCCGTGAAAATTCCCGGAGATTTTTTGCCTGCGTCAATCAAGTCTGTGATTTGCTCGAGCGTTATGCTTCCGTCTAAAACCAAGTCTCCGAGCTGTTTGTCAGAGCTTACGTTTATTGAAAGTAGCTGGTCTTTGATTAGCGCGGGAATTTGCTTTTCAACAACGCTTGTCGCCGTTTTTTTTCCTGAAGGAATCGTGATTTCCGCTCTATGCGTGTCGAGAAAAATATCAGAGATAAATTCTGATTTTGTCCAGTCGATTCTGCTTTCTGATGAAATTATATTTCTGACTGCGAGATTTTCTGCAAATGAAACTGAAGAAAATGCTGCGAAAAAAAATAACGATGAAATAAAAAATCTTCTCAAAATCTCACTTCCTCTTTTTAAGTTTCGGCTGATTTTTGAGGAAAATGAAGAGGAATGTGGAAAGAGGAGTAAGGGAAAAGGGACGTGGGATAAGGGAGTTTATGAATTGAAAGAAATTTTTGGGAGAATGAAGCGAGAAAATGCAAAATTAAGAATTATGAATTGTGAATTTTGAATTTTGAATCTGCTAGAAGTCTTTTCCGAAAATTTCGTAAAATGTTTCGGAAAGTCCTGACGGAAGGCGGAGCTTGTATCTTTTTCCAGCGAGAAAAATTTTCGGCGGCGTTTTGTCCTGAACAAGCGAGTTGTTGAGCTTCTTTAGCTCGTCAAAATCGAGCCGAAGTTCTAAGGAAAGTGCGTGCAAATCTATTTGGTTTTCAAGTTCAACGTAGTCAAAATTGTCGTAGTAAAGCCCGGCGTATTTTGAAATTTCCGGCAAAAAAAGATTGTATCGTTCTGGATGCTCGGAGATTTCTGTGATTGCAATCAGCTTTGGAATGTAATTTACGCTTTCGTTGCGCAAAAGCCCTTTTTCGGCGATGAACCAAAACGATTTTTCTTCCGCGCTGGCAAGAATTTTCCGCATTGCGCCGGCTCCGCAGTTGTAGGCGGCAACCGCAATCGCCCAGTCGTTGAACATTTTGTAATTGTCCTGAAGTTTTGAAAGTGCGGCTTTTGTTGAAATCCACGGGTCGAGCCGCTCGTCAATCCATTCGTTTTTTCTCATAAATGGTGAGATTGAATTTTCCATGAACTGCCACATTCCAAGCGCGCCGCTTCTTGATTTCGCGCTGATTTTGTATTCGCTTTCCACAACCGGCAAATATTCGAGGGCTTTCGGCATTTTTCGTTTTTCAAGCTCTTTTCTGATGAAAAGCCTGTAATTTTCCGCATTCTTTAGAATTTCGCTCAAATTTTCGCTTCCGCGTTTTGTCAGATATTGCGCAATGAATTTTCTGACCTGATTTTGCGCGTATTCGGTTTCTGGAACGGCGATTCCGCCCGCTTTTTTTATCGTTCTGAATTTTCCGTCGAAAAGTTTTAGAATAAGTTTTGTCTCGTCTTCGTCAATGTAAAAAGGCTCAAGCTCGTCCGGGTCGATTTTTTCGGTCAAAGATAATGATGACAAATCCTCGTAAAGTTTTTCTGAATAAAAATCAAAATCTGAAAGATTTTTGTCTGGATTTTGATTTTGGAATTTGGGATTTTGACTTTCCGAATTTGATTCTTGATTTTGTAAAAAGACGTTTTGTGCAAAAACTTTTTTTTCAAATGCGAAAAAAAATGCAAAAAGTGCAGAAAAGAAAAAAATGCTACGCCAGATTGTAGCGGCGGCGGAGCCGTTGCGGAACGGAGAGAATCGGAGTGAAGCAATACAACCGCGGAAAGCTGGGCATTGTAAGAGACTTAAACGCGGAGCTTTCGAAAATCGTTTCTGCTTTATAGAATCATCGTCCAAAATATTATCCAGATAGAAAATCACAATTAAGAATTAAAAATTATGAATTGTGATTTTTCTGCAGAAAATTGTGTCTCCTGTCGCCGTGCGGCAGCTCATTACAATTTTTCTCCAAAATATATTCCAGCCCATTCCCAGCGGCCGTGGATTTCGGGGTCGGCTGGAAAGTCGATTTTTCGGAAGTAGAGATACCAGACGTTCACGTAGGATGACCAGCCCCATGTGCGAAGATAAGCCTCGGTCGGCGTTGATGTGTCGTCGAGTTCTGCGCTGAACCGGATTCTGTTTCCTACCATAAAGTTGTGCATCGAGAAATTTTCGAGCGCGTTTGTATCGGACTCGCTTGATTTCCAGCTCATCGCAAAGAAATTCACTTTTGTGCGGTATTTGTCGAGCGAGCGCCAGTCGTAGCGTGAAATTGCGCGTTTTACGGCTTTTTCGAGCGCGTCAAGGCTTTCAAAAGTCCAGTCCTTTGAAGATTTTGCAAAATTCACCATCTGCCGGGCCTTTGTATAAGCGTCGGAAATTCCTGCAATCTGAATTGCGGAGCAGTCCGGCTGTTCAAGGAAAAGCGAATAGGATTTTAAGGCTTCGTCCCATTCGCCTGCATTTTCGTACTCGCGCGCAAGCCGGACGTACATTTCCGTGATGCTCACGTTCTGCGGAAAATTGTTTATCAGGCGGTTAAAATACGCAATCCGGTTTTCCGTGCTTTTTGAAATCTGAATCAAATGCTGTAGGCAAGAAAAATGAAGCGACTTTCCGTTCACGAGCAAGTCGGAATAATTGTTCAAAATCCGCTCGTAGTAATATTCGGCGACCGGCTCTGCCTTGCTTGAAAGATAGCTGGAAGCGACGAGATAAAGCCAGTACGCGTTGTAAGTGTCGTCAGGATGCGACTCGACCCAGTTTGTGAGAAAAAGAATCATATCGTCTTGGTTGTCGCCAGAATAATAAAGATTTGCGATTCTGTTTATGACGGCGTATCTTGACTCGTCGAGCAAAGTTTTTTCTTCAAGAATCGATTCAAGTTGCTCGAGCGTTTTTTGCGTCTGAATTTTGTTTTCGTTTTGGCAGCCAAAAAATAAAAATGCGATGGCGGAAAATGCTGCAATCAAAATTTTCATATTGAGAAAATCTATCATAAAAATCGAAAATAGGAAATTGCGAATTGTGAATTGCGAATTGCGAATTAAGCTTGCCGCACAGTGCGGGTTTAACTGGCATTACGCCGTGCAAAAAAGCGACGAGAGAATTGCCTGTTTTGCATCAAGTTTTCGCTGGAAATTTTCGTAAAATTCGGTTATCCTATCTTGATATTTTCTTTGTCGAGGCTGAAATGAAAAAACTGACTGTTCCTGCGCTGAACATTCTTCTTGCCGTCGGAGTCTTCCTGATTCTTGCGGGACTTTTTTTGATTTCATATTTTTCTTCTGATTTTATCGAAAAAATTCCTGTTTTCAGCCTTTCTGTAATGTTTTTCGGCGCGCTGATTTTTTACATCACGCTTGTCTGGCTAAAATGGGCTTCGGCTTTTTTCGCGGGGCTTTACGTTTTCGCTTGCGGTCTTCTTTTCACGTTCATCGATTTTAATGTTGTCGAGTCGGGGCTGGGGTTGCTCTGGCCGCTTTTTTCGGTTTTTGGCGGAATTTGCCTTATTTTAACCTGCATTTTCAAGCACAGAAAAATCCGAGGAGTTTATCTTTTTCCGTCTGTGATTCTTGTTTCGCTTGGAGTTCTTTTTCTTCTATTCACGTTCGATGTGATTCATTTTTCATTCGTCAGCTTTTTTTCAAAATGGTTTCCGGCGATTCTGATTTTTCTTGGCGCAATGCTCGTCGGGATTTTTATCTATCAGCAAAATTCAAAAGGTTTTTTCCCTTACGACAAGGACGAGCTTTCTGATTCCACGGATGACAGCGACATTCTTTCTGGAGACTGAAAAGCGGCGCGAACGGTAAAAGCAGATGAAGTCCTTTTGGAGAAAAATAATTTTTGTTCAGATTGTTTTTTTGATTTTTCTCGAGCCTGTTTTTTCAAAAAGGAAAAAATCCGAAAATCCGCCGTCTGAAAATGAAATATTGCAAACTCAGATTGAAAACGTGGAAAATTCTGAATCTGGGCTTGATTCTGATTCTTCGGAAAAATCGAAAGATTTTGAAAATGCTGAAATTTCTGAAAATCTTGAAGACGATGAAAATTCTGACGGAAATCTTGAAAATGGCGAAAGCCAAAATCCCGGCTCTTCTGAAAATTTTGTTTCTGAGACAACAAGGCTCGCTCCGCCTGCAAAAAAGGACAAGTCATTTTTCGCTTCTGTCTTGCCTGAAATTTTAAGCGAGGTTTACAACGGCTCTTCTGAATCTTTAAAAGCCGCAGCTTCTTCGCTAAAGCGCGCGGAAGAATCTTCTTTGCCTGAAAAAATCCTTTTGAGCGTTTCTGTCTCGATGATGAAAATCTTATGGCCGTCTGTCAATTTTGATGAGAATCCGATTGAAGTTTCAGAAGATAATTCTTATACATCCGCAGTGAATTCGGCAAAAAACGGAATGTACGATTTCAACACTGGAAATTCCGATTTTTTGACCTGCGCGCTTCCGTCTCTTGTTCTAGCAGTTTCGGACAGCCGCTCTGATTATTATTCTGAATCCGAGCAGAATCTGAAAACTTGCCTTTCTGAAAAGCCCGCTTCCGTTTTTGTGAATTATCTTTACGCGCTTCTTTGCAGGCGGCAAAAACGCTACGCTGAGGCTCTCGAGCATTTGAAGACCGCCGAGGAGAATTCTCCTGAAAGCGAGGAGATTATGTACGCGCTTTCAGAAGTTTATTTTGAGATGAAAAATTATTCCGACGCAGAAATTCTTTCTGAATCATTGCTTGAAAAAAATCCTTCAAACAGAAATTATCTGAAACTTTGCGCAAACACTTCCTTTGCAAACGGAAAACTTGAAAAAGCCGAGCAGTACGTGAACCGCGTTCTTCAGACCGAGCCTGGAAACAGCGCGTTCATGCTTTTCAGAACGAAAATTCTCGTTGCAAGAAAGGAATATATCCGCGCGGCTTCTCTTTTGGACGCTTATTCAAGAATCGACTCTTCCTCACGCGACTATCTTTTCTTGCGTTTTACAGTCCAAAAGGAATGGAACAAGAATATAACCGCTGCGACTTCGACAATTCAAAAAGCACTCGAGCTTTATCCTGACGACGACGAAATCGTTCTAGCGGCTGCGGACTTGGCTTCTGAAAACAACGAGAGCATTAACGGCTGGTCGGGCGAGGAGCTTGCTTCCCAAATTCTTGAAAAAGACCCGGAAAATTACGAGGCGCGGAAAATCAAGATAAAGTCGATGATGCAGTCTGAAAACTGGGGCGCGGCTTATTCTGAAAGCTCCAAGCTGCTAAAAAATCCTGCCGTGGCTTCTTCTGCTTCCAGCGGAAACGACGCAGTTTTTACGCACGTTAAAATCTGTCTTGAAGCCGGCAAAAAAAACGAGGCATGGAAAATCGCTTCCGAGCTTTACTCAAAAAATCCTGCCGACGAAAACGTCCTCCAGTGCTATATCGAAGTTCTCGTCTCAACCTTGCGGAAAAGCGAGGCTTCAAAAATAATCGGCCAGCTTTTGCCTTCGGCTTCGTCAAAAATGAAAAGTTTCCTCTATTATGAGAAAAGCTATCTTTCAGTTTCCGAGTCAGACATTCTTTCCGACCTCCGCTCGAGCCTTACAGCAAATCCTCGCAACAAGGACGCGCTTTTAAGGCTTTATGAAATTTATTTCAGCAAAAAAGAATACCGAAAAGCCCAATATTATCTAAAGCAGGTTGTTTCAATCTCGCCGAAAGACGAAAAACTGCTTGAGCTTAACCGTCAGCTCGAAAGCCTGATCAGATAGTTTCAAAAACGAAAAGTCAAACCGCCGTTTTAATTTTAATGAATATAAAATTGCCGTTTTTTAATTTTAGTGAATGCCATTTCGCAAAATTTTTTATTTTTCAGGACGGACTTTTTTCTTGAGCATCCAATGTTTTCTAAAAGCTCCGCGTTTTTGTCGGTTACAAGCCCAGCTTTTCGCTGTTCTGGCTTGCGCCGGCATTGCTGCACTTCGCTTCGCTCGTTCCGCAACGGCTTCGCCGCCGCTCCAATCTGGCGTAGCATTTTTTCAACTAAAAGACTGAATTATTATATTGTTTCTTAACATTCAAAATGCTATTCTTTTAGAACTCAAAAAATTTACTTTTCAGGAAGGAATCTAAAATGTTTTTTTCATTACTTCAAACAAGCGGAAATGGTGCACAGGGCGGAAGCATGCTGATGACTGTTTTGCCGTTCATTCTTATCATTGCGATTTTCTATTTCTTTATTATTCGTCCGCAGAATAAAAAACAGAAAGAAACTGAAAAAATGATTAACGCCCTTAAAAAAGGCGACAAAGTTGTTACAATCGGCGGAATCCATGGAGTTGTTTCTTCAACAAAAGAAAAAACTGTAATCGTAAAAGTTGACGACAACACAAAGCTCGAATTTAACCGCTCTGCAATTGCGACTGTTGTTACAGACAAGCCTGCCGCGCCTGCAAAAAACGTAAAAAAAGCAAAAACTGAGGAAAAAGCGGAAGAAGCTCCAAAAGCTGCCGAAGCAGGATCTGAGGCTGATGCTGAAAAAAAATAAAAAAAGTTACCGGAGTTATTAAAAAAAATGAACAAACGAAGCCGTTTCATCATTATTCTGGTAGTTCTTGCTGTTTGTTTTGCGTTCCTTTGGCCGTCAATCAGCTGGTACGCGAGAACTCCAAAAGACCAGCAGAGTCTGGCTCTTGGTTCTCTTGAAAACATCAAGAATTACACAAGCAAAAAGGCAAGAGACGAGGTCGCAGCAATTATCGCCATTGCTGAAAAAAATCCAGATGAGATTCTTGACTCGTCTTATGATTATCTTGTAAAAGCCGCAAAGAAAAATTACAAGAACATCGCAAAAGCATATAAAGGCATGGGAAAAGCTGTGCCGGAAACTCCGTCAGTCATGACAGTTTCTGCGGTTTTGGATTCTTTTCAGGGCTACACAGCTCAGGCAGACCTTCAGACGGTTGTCGAATCTAAATACAGAAATGAAATCCTTAAAGCTAAGAACCGCTACACAAGCTCTGTAAAACTCGGTCTTGACTTGTCCGGCGGTATGAACATCATCGTTCACGCGGACTTGGACAAGGCTCTTGAAGAGCAGAAAAAAAACGGAGACATCACAGACGAGGCTCAGTTCAAGAAAGACGCAATGGCTCAGGCTATCGAGACTTTGACTGGAAGCATCGACAAATTCGGCCTTACATCTCCTGTTGTACGTCAGCAGGGAGAAGACAGAATCTACATTGAAATTCCTGGAGCTGCCGACACAGACAGCGTAAGCGCAATCATTCAGGGAAAGGGAATATTGAATTTCCGCCTTGTTGACGAGCCTTCGACAGCCGCTGTTATGAATTACTACAGACAGAACGGCGTTGTCTTTAATTCTGACGGAAAACTTATCGACCCGACAATTGTTGCCGACGATGTTGAAGTTTTTGGAAACTACAAGAAAGACGCTTACGGTCTTGACGAGCTTGTAAACGGATATGAGTACATCGCTGTAAAAAAAGAGATTGCTCTTGACGGAACTCACGTAAAATCTGCGAATGTTACTGCCGACCCGACAACAAACCAGCCGGAAGTTACTTTCGAGCTTGACCTTGAAGGCGCGGACATTTTCGCCAAATTCACAGGCGAGCATGTAAACGAGCGTCTCGCAATTGTGAGCAACGGAAAAGTAAAGTCTGCCGCTACAATCAGACAGGCAATCGGAGGCGGACAGGTTCAGCTTTCGGGTGGATTCAGCATTCAGGAAGCTCAGAACATTCAGAAGGTTCTTCAGACAGCACGCCTTGATGTTCCGCTTGAAGTTGAAAGCCAGCAGGTTATCGGCGCTTCTTTGGGAGACGCTGCAATCAAGCAGGGAATGATGGCTCTTTCTTGGGGCTTGCTTCTCGTGTTTGTATTCATGATTGTCTACTACAAAGGCGCTGGAATCAACGCGGTTGTTGCTCAGGTCTTGAATATTTACATTATGTTCTCAGTTTTGAGCGCGTTTAACCTTACTCTCACGCTTTCTTCTATCGCAGGTATGATTCTTACAGTCGGTATGTCTGTTGACGCAAACGTAATTATCTTCGAAAGAATCAAGGAAGAGCTTCGTGACGGAAAATCCCGCGCGGCTGCAATCACAACTGGTTTCGGCAATGCGTTCTGGGCAATCATGGACTCTAACATCACAACCTTTATTGCTGCTGCATTCCTTTCTAAACTTGGAACAGGCTCAATTCAGGGATTCGCGGTTTCGCTTGCAATCGGTGTTGTTTCATCAGTATTTACAGCTCTCGTGGTTTCTCGTCTTATGTTCGATTTCGGAACTGACGTTATTGGCAAGAAAAAGATGAGCATCGGCTGGGGAGTGATAAAATAATGAAAAAGAAGATTCAGTTTACAAAATATTTTAACTTCGCTGTCGTGTTAAGCGCGGTTGTGATTATTGCAGGAATCGTTTCTGTATGCACAAGAGGAATCAACTTCGGTCTTGAATTCAAGCCTGGTATGATTGAAGAAATCAAGGTTTCTGACGCTGTTCTTGATGTTGTTTACTCTGGAAGCGCAAAAATTACGCTCGACGCTTCTGAAAGCGGGATTCAGCTTGTTGTTACAGGCGTTGGTGCTGAAAACAGGACTTTGAACATTGAGTATGCAAATGTAAAATCGGTTTCAGCTTTGGCAGACGAACTTAATAAGATTGACGGAATTACAGCGACAGTCAAGAAAGACGAGTCGATTCCGGCTGACGGACTTTTTGTGAATTCGGCTGTTTCAACAACTCTTGGTGAGAATCCTTTGAATTTGTTCGCAGTTGACTTGAATTCTGGTGTTGACGCAGACACAATCCGCGAGACTCTCAAAGATTTTGGCGAGGTCGATGTTAAAAAAGCCGGCTCTGACTCGTTCCAGATTCGTCTTGAAGCAGGAGATGACGGAAAGACGATTCAGGACAAGGCAAACAAGGTTCTTTATGAAAAGTTCGGATCTGAAAAAATCGCTGTTGTAAAGTCTGACTTTATCGGCGCGCAGTTCTCTGGCTCTTTGATAAAATCTTCTATTATCCTTGTTCTTGCGACATTGGTCTTGATTTTTATCTATTGTGCAATCCGCTTCCACTGGGACTTTGCTCTTGCTTCAGTAATCGCAGTTGTTCACGACTCGCTGATTATGATTGCATTCATCTCGTTCTTGCAGATGGAATTCAGCACAACAACTCTCGCCGCAATTCTTACAATCATCGGTTATTCGATTAACGCGACTGTCGTTATCCTTGACCGCGTAAGAAGCGACATCAAGATTGTCGAGGCGAAAACTTTCAAGGAAATCTTGAACGCTGCCTTGAACCAGACTCTGAGCCGCTCTGTAATCACAACTGTTACAACGTTGCTTGCAGTTCTTTCATTGTTCTTCTTCACAACAGGAACAATCCACGACTTCTCGCTCGCGCTGATTATCGGTTTGATTTCAGGATGTTATTCTTCAATCTTCATTGCAGGAAGCTTTATCTTGCTCGCACGCAGAAAGCAGACTTTCACAGTTGCCGCTAATGCGAACGTTGTTCAGATGAGGCCTGAAGAGTAAAAATCGCGCTAAAGCAGTTTTGTTTTGATTGAAGCCCGCCCTTTTTGGGACGGGCTTTTTGTTTTTTAAATTTCGTTTTTGTCTTCCATTTTTGAATTTTTGCAATCCTTTTAATATAGAAGAGAAATTGTTATAATATCGCTATGAAAATTATTCGTGCTGGAACGATGGGGTTTTGCGCTGGTGTTCGGCGCGCTGTGAACTGCGCAAACAAGGCTCTTGAAGAAAATTCATATTTGAGCAAGAAAAATCACGGGCAAGTCTATACTTTGGGACCTTTGATTCATAATCCTGTCGCTTTGAAAAAGCTCGCTGAGCGAAACTTGAAAATTCTTTCCGACGGAGATTTTTCTAGTTTGAGTCAAAATGATACGGTTTTGATTCGTGCGCACGGAGTTCCGCCTGAAAATGAAGCCGAGCTGAAATCGAAAGGCGCGAATGTGATAAATGCGACTTGTCCGCTTGTAACGCAAAGTCAAAATCGAGCGGCGAAATATGCCGGAGAAAATTATGTGATTTTTTTCGCGGGAGACAAAAATCACGGAGAAGTTGTCGGAATTGAAGGCTATGCGCTTGAGGCTGCACGAAAAAAAAATCTTGAATGTAATTTTATCTTGATAAAAGACACGGACGAGGCGCAAAAAGAAGCCGAAAATCTTTGTAGAAATCATTCAGACATAAAAAATCGGAAAATCGTGCTTCTTTCACAGACGACTTTCAGCATTTCGATGTTTGAGAAAATTGAGAATTTTCTGAAAGAGCGATTTCCGCAGATTGAGGTTGTCAATTCGATTTGCCCTGCGACTCACGAGCGTCAAAGCTCGCTTATTGATTTATGTTCGAAAGTTGACGGCGTTCTTGTGATTGGCGGAAAAACAAGCGCGAACACAAACCGGCTTTTCACAACTGCAAAAAAACTTTGCAAAAATGCCGCCTTAATTGAAAATGCCGATGAAATTCCTGATGATTTTTTTCATCTTGAAAGTGTGGGGCTTACCGCCGGGGCTTCAACTCCAGACGATGTTATTGAGGAAGTCGAATTGAAGTTGAAAGGTTGCTGAATAAAGAATATAATTTATTCTAAATTTTTGCCGTGCTTTTTTAGACGGCTGTTTTTATAGAATTTCAAAGAGTCTATCGAATACAATGAAAATCGAGGTTATAAAATGAAACCAAAGAATGTAGGTGTTATCGGAGCTGGAGCATGGGGATCTGGATTGGCGCAGGCGATTGCGCGTGGCGGACATAAAGTTCAGATCTGGGCCCGTGAGCAGGATGTTGTTGACGGAATCAATAATGAGCATGAAAACAAACGCTACCTGCCGGGCTATCCTCTTTCAGAAAATCTGACAGCATCGACAGACATCAAGGAAGTTGCAGATGGAAAAGAATATCTGATTCTCGCTTCTCCTTCGCTTTATCTTGCAAGCACAGCAAAGCAGATCATCGACGTTCCTTCAATTAAAAACGGTGAGACAGTTATCGGCGTTCTTACAAAAGGATTTATCGCTTCTGAAAACGGCCCGCGTCTTGTTCTTGACGCTTTGAACGACGTTTTCCCGGAATGTTACAGAAACGCGTTCGTTTATATTTCTGGACCTTCTCACGCAGAGGAAGTTGCGATGGGAAAGCTCACTGGCTTGATTGCGGCGAGCGAGCATGCGCTTAACTCAATCAAATTTCGTGAGCTTTTGCGCGTTCCTGGACTTATGGTTTATTCATCTCTTGACGCGGTTGGAGTTCAGGTTTGCGCGGCTGCGAAAAACGTAATCGCGGTTGTTTACGGCTCTCTTGACGCGGTCAGCGAACATTCAGATGTTTTTGGCGACAACACAGAATCGCTTTTGCTTGCCGCAGGTCTCAACGAAATTCAGCAGATTGGATTCGCTTTGGGCGCGACTCACGCTGAAACTTTCACTTCGATTGCCGGTGTAGGCGACTTGGACGTAACTTGCCGCTCAAAATACGGACGCAACAGACGCTTTGGCCAGGATATCATCAAGACAAACATTCTTGACAAATTCAAGAATCTTGACGACTTGATTGCGAGAATCAGTGAAATCGGATATTTGTCTGAGGGCGCAGTTGCCTGCAAATTTGTTCACGAGATTGCGCAGAAATACAATTTGAAGCTTACAATCTGCGACGGACTTTACAGAATTTTGAACAAAGAGATAAAGCCGATGGATTTTTTGCAGGAGCTTTTGACTCAGGGAAAAATCTCAAATTCTGAAGACTAAGATGAAGTCTAAAGACAAAACAGGAAAAATAAATGCTTGAGAAGATTACAAACACATTCAGCGATATTGTCCGCACGGTAAGCGGAAAATCAACAATCACAGAAAAAAACATCGAGGATGCAGTTGAGCAGATAAAAATGGCTCTTCTTGAAGCCGATGTGAATTTGCGCGTTGTCCGCCGCTTTGTGAACGCGACTGTTGAGGAAGCGAAAGGCGAGAAGGTTCTCCGCGCGGTTGACCCGGGGCAGCAGTTCGTAAAAATCATTTATGACAGAATTGTTAAGCTTTTGGGAGATTCCAAAGTTGATTTGCAGCTGAAAGGTCCTGACACGCAGTCTGTGATTCTTCTTCTCGGTCTTCAAGGCGCTGGTAAGACAACTGCGGCGCATAAGCTGGCGGCACGGCTTGCAAAAGAGGGACGAAAGCCGCTCTTGGTTGCTTGCGACTTGGTTCGTCCTGCGGCCGTTGAGCAGTTAAGGCAGCTTGGAGAAAAAATCAATGTTCCTGTTTATTTTGAGGAAAATGCGGCTCCGAAAGACGCTGTAAAAGTCGCGAAAAACGGCCTGACTTACGCGAAGAAAAATGGAATCGATACGATTATCGTTGATACTGCCGGTCGTCTCCAGATTGACGAAAGCATGATGGCGGAGCTTGTCGATGTAAAAAAAGCAGTTTCGCCAGTTGAAACTTTGCTTGTTGCCGACGCGATGACAGGCCAGAACGCGGTTGAAATTGCGCAGTCTTTTGATGAGAAGCTTGGTCTTACTGGCGTAATTCTCACGAAATTCGATTCTGATGCGCGCGGCGGTGCGGCTCTTTCTCTAAAATCGATTACTGGAAAGCCGATTCTTTTTATCGGAACGGGTGAGAAAACTGAGGATTTTGAGCCTTTCCATCCTGACCGTATTGCAAGCCGAATTCTCGGAATGGGCGATATTGTCTCGCTCGTTGAAAAAGCTCAGGAAAAAGTTGATGTTGAGGAAGCGCAGAAACTTCAGGAGAAAATGGCCCGAAACGAGTTCACTCTTGAAGATATGCTTTCCCAGTTTGAAAGCATGAACAAGATGGGAAGCATTTCTTCTTTAATGGAGATGATTCCGGGACTTTCAGGGCAGATTGACACGAGCAAAATTGACATGGACGGAATGAAACGCCAGAAAGCGATTATTCAGTCGATGACGAAAAAAGAGCGGAAAAATCATCTGATAATCGGGCCGGCAAGAAGAAAGCGGATTGCTGCAGGAAGCGGAACGAGCGTGGCCGAAGTGAACAAGCTGATTAAGCAGTTTGAAAAAATGAAGCTTACAATGAAAAAACTTTCAAGAAATAAAGGCTTGCAAGGAAAACTTATGCAGCAGCTAGGAGCCGTCAGCGGAGCTGGAATGGGCGGAGCTGGCGGAAAAAATCCTTTTGCTGGATTCAACGGAAAATTTCCCGGCGGATTTGGATTTTAAGTTCTGAATTTTTTTATGAATCGGAAAGCGGCTGTTTTTGAAAATGCCTGTTTTCCGATTTTTTTTGCGCTTTATATTTTTCGTGCCGAACTGGAACTTTTTTAACATTTGAATTTTGAATAATTTTTCGAATCCGAAACGGCGAGTTTTTTTGCTTTCCTAATGATTGTCCAGTCAACGCAATATTCCGTTTAGCAGCCGCAGGCTTTTCGTGTTTTTTTTAATGCAATTTTGTATTTTTGGACTTTGGAAGAGAAAAGGATTGAAAGGAAAAGAGAAACCTTTTGAATAAAGGTGTCGCTTTTCCTTTTAGTTTACCGTGATTCGGCTTACGATTCTGCCGTCTTTTGAGTAGCCTCTCATCGGGTTTGTGGCGTCGGTGAATGAGCTGATTCCGTTGTAGTATGCGTAATAATAAGTGCCGGGATGGAGCGGAAGGCAGATTTCGTAGCGGCCTGGAGCAACTTCTTTCATCTCGTAAATCCACGAGTCCCAGTTTGTGAAAGTTCCGCCGAGACGGATTGTCTGCCCGCTTTCGGCAAAGCAGACGAATTTTGTGAGTCCTGAGGCGTTTTTTTCGGTTACAATCGGGTCAACTTCGTCGATGTCAAGATAGGAAAGCGTGTAGCCGTCTGTTGAGTTGTACAAAACGTTCTGATTTTGCGGGTCGGTTGTCCAAAGTCCGTCGATTATGAGCCTGTAGCAGATTCTTGAAGTCTTTTTTGGACGCTCCAGGATGTAGAAAAAAATCTCGCTTGTGATTTCGCCTTCAAAAGAATAAGTCTTGTAAAGCTGGAACTTGTGCATTGTCCTGAAATTTTCAAAGTCAAAGGCGATGCCGACAGAGCGTGCATTTGCCGGAGCTGTAAAAATTATATAGTTTCCCTCGACGCGCGGCGGATTAACTCCGTCAAGCGAGCCTACGAGCTGGTCGTATTCATAAGTGTCTGGAATGTCTGCTTCTGCCGGCTTTTCTTTTGCATAAAGAAAACTGAAAAAAGCCAGCAAAACAAAAATAAAAAGACTCTTCTTCATACTAAAAATTTTCGGCAAATTATCAAAAAAATGAATCAAAATCAGGGCAAAATCGTCGCTTTTTTCTATGAGATTTGTTTCCTAAAGCAAAAATCTAAAATGCCGATTATAAAAAGTGAAGTGGTGGGAAAACTGAAGAAAGATTCACAAAACTTCAAGTGAACTTCAAAAATATTCCTTGTTGCTTTAATTTAATTTGGAGTAAAATAAAGAACAATGCCAGGATTAAATCAGCTTAAAAAATTCAGCGAAGATATAAAAGATGTTGGCGACGAGACAAAAATTCGTGCCAAACGCGGTGAAAAATCTCCAAAAGTTCCTTTCCCAGCCAATATTTCAGAAGATGATGACTCAGACGCGTTTTTGCTTGGAATGCCGGATATTCATACGGAAATAAATCCGGATGTAAAGTTAGATGATGATTCAGAAAAAAAAGCGGAAAATGAAAACAACGCTTTGAATGATTCTGGCGAATTGAATTCAAACAATTTGGATTCAGACGACTTTAATCCAGAGAATTCGGATTCGCTTAGCGGCGAAAATCTTTCTTCGGAAAGTCAAGCTCCAAATTTTGATTCGCTTTTTGTTCCGCAGGGCGAAAACGGCGGCGAAGCTCCAGATTTGTCCGACTTTATGGACGATGTTCAGCCGGCTTCATCTCAAAATGAAAATAAAAATGCGGAAAATGACGAGAAATCAGAAACTCCTGCTGAAAATAAAGCTTCCAGTTCGACTCCGATTGAAGAGTTAGACTTGGACGATTTGCTTTCTGGAATGGATTTGAGCGAGCCTGCTGAAAACGCGGCTTCATCTAGCACGGAAAATGGCATGGCTTCAGACGCAGGTGCAGCGGATGAAAATCCAGTTTCTGAAAATACGAGCGAAAATCTTTCCGCCGAGCCTGATTTTGATTTTGGAAATCTGAAATTCGACTTGACTTCTGGAGACGAAAATTCTTCTGACACGGATTTTGTTCCGCCTGAAAACGGTTCTGATTCTGAGGATGTCGCTTCTTCAAAAACTGATTCGAAAGAAGCTGTTTTTTCAAATAAAAGCGCGGCTTCTGTCGCGGACGCAGGTTCGGCAAATGCAAATCTGGCTTCTGAAAACGAACTTGCCGCAAACGAAAAAAAAGCAGAAAACGCTTCTTCATCTGAGCCGCTTTCAAACGGCGAAAATCCAAACTCTGTTTCGCCAGACGACGCTTTTCAGAACGATTCTCTTCAAAACGACGCTTTTGGTTCTCAAAATCCTGTGGACTTGACTCCTGATTTTGACGCAGATGATTCAAAAAATCTTTCCGATGCTGCTTCAAAAAACGGAGATTTGTCATCTGATTCTGGATTAAAATCCGAATCTGATTCCGTAAATGCTAGCAATTTTGATTCTCTTCCCGACATCGGCGATGATTTGAGCATTTTTGACACATCTGGCTTGGATTCTCTTGACACTGGAAACGGCGAAATTCCTGACGCGAGCCTTGAAGTTCCTGGAGATGATTCACTTTCTCCTGATTCAGAGATAAATCTTAGCCCGAATATCGAAAATTCTGATTCTGACGGCTCTGATTCTAGCGAGAAAAAAGAAAATCCTGAAAATGTGGACATTTCGCCTGAAATTTTTGACACTTCTGAGATGGACGGAATGGATTTTACTCCTAAATCTCCTGAAATTTCTGAAAATGAGTTTCCAGTTACGGGCGAAGAGCCGAAATCTTCCGATGATTTTGAGCTTGACGACAGTTTTTCAATTCCTGGCTTTTCCGACACTGACACGGCAGACCTTTCAAAAAAATCTCCTGCGGTTGACACAGTTGACTTTAGCGGAAAAGGCGGCCGGCCGCGAAACACTTTGACCGATGAAGAATACGAGCAGTTCAGGAAAAATCTTTCTAATTATCCTTTGAATTTGCGGCTTGCTGTTGAAGATTTTATCGCGAAAAATGAATTTAAAGATGA
The DNA here is from genome assembly GCA_934691925.1 of uncultured Treponema sp. GTDB lineage: Bacteria > Spirochaetota > Spirochaetia > Treponematales > Treponemataceae > Treponema_D. Next base: position 27,746 of record CAKUTI010000004.1, read on the forward strand.
CGCGGTTTTTGAAATCATTGAAAAAATCTTGAAAAAAACTTCTGCGCGCCAGCTTGCGACTCAGCTTGAAAAACTTCTTGATATTTCGATAAATATTCCGCGCGATTATGAGCGACGTTCTTTTGCACAGTACGAGGCTTACAAGCAGTCTTTCCAGTACACTTTAAAGAACCGGATTATTCCTGCGGCGATTGCTGGCTTGATTTTGTGCTTTGTTTGCTTTGGGCTTTTCAAGGCGGCTCAAAAATTTATCTACGAGCCTGTAATGGCGGGCATAAATTACAAGCAAGGCTACGCTCTTCTTGAAGACAACGATTTTCCTCAGTCGGAAGACAAATTCAACGAGGCTGTTTCTCATAAGCCTGTAAAAAAATGGTTTTTCAAATATGCAGACGGCTACCGCTCGAAAAAACAGTACGAGCGCGCGGCAAAAATGTACAAGAACACGCTTCGGTTTTTCAATCACGACCTTGACGCTGGAATTCAGTACGCGGAAATGGAGCTTTATGACCGTGCAAATTATGAAAAAGCGGAAGAAATCGTAAAGCGCGAAATTTTGGATTATCACATAAACGACCCGAGAGGACTTCTTCTTCTTGGAGATGTTTTTCTTGAATGGGCGGACGTTGACGATTCAAAATACGAGCTTGCAAAAAATCAATATGTCGAGCTGATTCAGCGTTACGGCGAGAACAACCTTTATCTTTCGAGAATGTTGCGTTACTACATCAGAATGGACAAGCTTCGCGACGTTCTGAATTTGAAGAACCGCTTTTATCCGAATGTGAAGTCTCTTTCTTCTGATGACTGGACGGAGCTTTCTGGCTATCTTCTTGAAAAACTTTACGGAAAACTCAGCCGGAACGACGAATATTTGCGCTCTTACATTGAAGATGTGCGCTCAATGCTTGAAATTGCGGTTTCATCGAATCCTCAAAATCCTGTTGCGCGTTACAATCTTGCGCGATATTTTGTGAACACAGGATATTCCGAGCAGGCAAAATCGGAACTTGAACATTCTCTTGACCTTTTTGATTCCGCGAAAATCCGGACGAAAAAAAATATTTACCGCGAAATCAACGCTTCCAGAATTCTTGGCGAAATTTACGCTGGAAACCGGGAATATCTAAAGGCGCAGGAAGTTTACACGCGCGGAGTTGATTTGTACAACGATGAGCATGAAACGGCGGGCTTTGAAGGCGACGAGAACACTGGAAAACTTTTTGCGGACTTGGGCGACATCGACTATTTTATTTCTGGAGAAAATGACAGCGCGCTTTACAATTATGAGAAGGCGACTCAGATAAAAAACGACACGCCTTCTGTGAACTATAGAATCGGCGCGATTTACTATGGAAAAGGCGATTTTGAAAACGCACTTTCTTCGTTTATAAAAGTCCACGATTCTGAGCCGAATGATTCGAACGTTCTTCTTTCGCTTGGAAACACGCTCAGCTTGCGAGGCGACAATTTTGCGGCGCAAAGCTATTACAAGTCGCTTCTTTCTCATTTGAATCTTGAAAAGGCCCGCAGGAAGATTTTGCTTCCGCAGGAAGACGAGGACGAGGGAATTATCGTTGACTTGTATTTGAAAGCGAGCAACAATCTCGGAGTCGCGCTTTACAAAGTTGCCCAGCAGACTGGAAACAGCCAGATGAATGCCGACGCAATGGTTCGTTTTGCCGATTCTATGAAAGCGTGGGACGCTCTGACGCGAAATCCGAGAACAATGGTCAGAATGGAAGGCGGAAATTTGGCTGAGCAGAATTCAAAATATATTACTCATTCTTATCCTGAATTTGAGCCTGCGATTTACACTGAAATTCCAAAAATTCTTTCAAATGAAAAAATGCTGGAATAGGCTTTAAGAAATTAAATTGCGGAAAACAGGAACTTTGCAGGAATTTTGACAGATGAAATATTTTTGTGTTCAGAATGGAATCGAGCTAAAAAAGCAGCTTATCTCTTTGCGGAAAGAATTTTTTAGAAAATCGATTCATATCTGCACTGCTTTTGTGCCGCTTTTTCTTTCGATAAACAAAACTTTTGTGATTTGCGCGCTTTTTGCCGCTGGAATTTTTTACGTGATTGCTGAGACTTTACGATTCCGAGGCAAGGAAATTCCTTTTGTTTCTGATATTACCGCAGCCGCCGCCCGGAAACGCGACGAGAACAAATTTGTTCTTGGCCCTGTAACGCTTGTCGCCGGAGTTTTGATTGCGGCGATTTTTCTAAAGCCAGTTCCCGCCGCCGCTGGAATTTACGCGCTTGCTTTTGGCGACGGGCTTGCGAGCTTGGCTGGAAAAACTTTCGGAAAAATAAAAATCCCTTTGACGCACGGAAAAACTGCTGCTGGAAGCTTAACTTGCTTTACCGCGATTTTCTGCTCGTGCTTTGCCGCGACAGGCTCTGCTAAAACGGCTTTGGCTTCAGCAATAATCGGGGTGGCGGTTGAGGTTCTTCCTTTAAAAGATTTTGACAACCTGATAATTCCTGTTTTAATCGGCGCGGTCGTAATGATTTTCAATCATTGAAAAATTTTTTGGAATTTTAAAAATCCTTTTTGGATTTAAAATTCATCTGTTCGGAAATCCGCTGAAAAAAATTAAAATCAAAAGTCACAAAAAAATTTGTTTTCTTCTATATATTTGCGTTTCGCAGAATCAAAATTAAAGCCACATATACATTTTGTGCAAATCTTTAAGATAAAAATAAGTTCCTGCGTACAAAAGTCCGGCTCCGAAAGCTATAAAAACGTAGTTGTCGGCGCAAATCAAAAGAACGTAGCCTGCGTACAATGCGAAAATCCAAAGTCCAATCGGAATAAAATCCTTGTTCGCGTGCTTTACGCTTCTAACGTAAAATGAAAAAACGGCGAGAATTATCAATATGAATCTTGCTGCGTTCAAAAGCGTCATAAATCCTTCAGTTACAAGCCCCGCCGACGAAATTCTTCCAGTGTTCAGCGGAATTATCAGCGCGAAAAGAAAAGCCGACACAACCATAATCAGATAATTTCGCTCGATGTCCTGCCGCTGTTCAGTCTCGCTGAAAATTGAGGCGCAGGCAAAGCTAAGCGGCGCGAGAATTCTTCCAAAAAGAACGATGTTTCCAAGAAAAATCAGAAGATTTGTGAAAGTCTGCCAGACTCCAAAGCAAATTGTGTAGAATCTTGCAGCTTCGCATAGAATTCCGAGAAGAAAAGCCGAAAAGAAAATTATCTCTGAGGACTGCGTGTTCTCAAAATATCTGAAAATAAAAAACAGGACGACTGGAACGTAAACTGCAAGAAGAAAAAATGAAATCAAAGTCGGAATAAGATTTTGCTTTGTAAATGAAAAATTTCTAAAAAACTCAGAATTCAGATAGTCTGGAATCCGCAAAGTCGGCGGCGGAATCAAATATCCTTTTGCGAGCGTGTAAATTAGCGCGAGAACTGAAAACGCAATCGACGCGAGCGAAACATACATGAAAAACTTTAAAATCCGATTACGAATCTTCAATGTCATAAAAAAATCTTAAACGCAACTCAAAAACTTGTAAAGTCTGCATTTTGGAAAACCGAAAATATAAAAGATGTGAAATATTCTTATTTCATTGGGAGGACTTATGAAAAAGCTTCTGTTGTCTGGAATTATCTTTTTTGCGGCGGCTTTTCTGACTTTTGCAGGAGATGCAGCGGCTTTCGTTGATTTGGGACTTTCAAATGACGGAAAAACTTATGTCTTTGCTGAATATGGAAAAACTGACCGGAATTTTCAAGGTTATGCGGAAATTTACACTGTAGATATTGCGAAAAATGATTTTATTGACGGCGGAGTTTTCAAGACTTCTCCTTCTGCTTCAACTGCTTCAAAAAGCGGAAAAAAAGTTTACGAGGAGCTTTATTCAAAGGCTTCTTGGTACTTGAAAAGATACAATCTAAAGCCGGTTGACGTGGACAATCTCCTTTACGTTCGCGATGAAAGCAAGACAAGTGACAGCGAAATTGTTTTTAAGGATTTTGAAGGCTCTACAGCTGACAAAAGCATTTATTATCATATCAAACTTGAAAAAAATGTGATTGGAAACGGCGCGAATTTGAAATCTTCATTTTTTATAGCTCTTGAGAAACAAGATGAAAACGGCCACGTTATTTCAAGAAACGTTGTCGGCTCGCCTGACATAAAAAGAAAGCTCGTTACAGACTACACAATCGACAGAATTTTTTCTGACAAGTCGGGAAGAAATCTCGTTTTCGTAGTTGAAAAGAAACTTTCGGATTCAAACGGAATTTCAATCAGATATATGGTCGAGACGATTCGCCTTTAGACTGTTTTCTTCTATTATATTTTGCGATTTATGAAAAGCCTTCGGCAAAAGTGAAGTGAGGAAGTCGCTTCATTTGATGTTGGAGGCTTTTTTTAATTTTCTTGAAATTTTTTCTAAATTTTTTGCTCGTTTCTAACTTTTTTTTGAAATAAATAAGCAGAAAAAAGGAGGAACTTATGAAAAGTTTTAAGAAAGTTTTTTTGGAAAAGCGCAAGCCGATTTTTAATTATTTTCTTACTGTTTTTATGATTTGCGGATTTGTGATTTTTTCAATCGGACCTGTCTCGTGCCGAATGACCGAAGAAGGAATTGAAATTCAGCCCGGCGACAAAACTTGTCCTGTCGTTGAGTCGTTTAACTTAACTGGAAGCGGCTCGTTTTCTGTGAGCTGCTCTGAGAAAATTGTTGTTTCAAGCGCGTCTGTAAATTGCCTGAATTCTGAAAATTTAGGCGACGATATTTCTGTCTTGTCCGTTGATTATGATGAAAGCGGAAAAACTGCGGAAATTACGCTGGACGGAAGCACGCAAGTCGGCGAAAATTACGTTTTCAGCGCGGTTATTACCGACACGAGCGGAAATTCAACTGAATTTGAGCAGGAATTTGTCGGCTTCAATGAAAATCCTGCGGTCTTAATTTTTAGCGAGATTCGCACAAAATCGGAGGCGAAAAGCAATAAAAGCGATTTTATCGAATTTTATTGTCTGAAAGGCGGAAACACGCACGGCTTGAAGCTTTGCTCCGGCGCAAAAGGTTCTAGTTTTGATTATATTTTCCCTGCAATGGAAGTTCAAACGAGAGAATATATCACTCTTCATAACCGTACTTTTGATTCAGAAAACGCGATTAATGAAACAGAAAGCGACCTTGCCTTGTCTAAAGCCGATGAAAGCTGCGACACTGCGCGTGATTTGTGGCGGGACGGAACTGATGCAAAAATCGGAGTTTCGGCTGATGTTCTTGTTCTTAAAAATTATTCAAGTGAGACAGCCTGCGACGGAATCGCCTATTGCAAGTCAACTTCTGAAAAGTGGGGAAATAATCTTCAAGCAGAATATGCCGAAATTTTGTTTTCGGAAGGAATTTGGACTTCTGGAAGCGATGTTTCTTCGGCTTTTAAAAGCGATTCTGCGACGACTGTATACCGCTCGATTTCAAGAAAAAATGTCTCGGAGCTTTTTGAAAAATACGCTTCGGGAGAAATCGGGAAAATTTCTGGCTGCGCTGATGACTGGAAATTGACTGAAAAGTCTGGAAGCGGAAAATCGGTTGTTTCCGGTGCTACTCCGGGATTTGAAAACAGCACAAATTATTTTTCAGAATAATTTTATTCGGCTGCTTGCTAGTAAATAAAAACGAAAACCGCTAGAATAACGGTTATGTCAGAATTATTAGCGCCAGCAGGCAGTATCGAAGCACTTGATGCCGCAATCGGTGAAGGCGCCGATGCGGTTTATCTCGGACTGAAAAGTTTTAACGCAAGATTAAGAACAACAAATTTCGCATGGAATCAGTTTGAAGCCGCAGTGGACGCGCTTCACAAGCAGAATAAAAAAATTTATGTTACTGTGAACACAGTCAGTGAGGAACGCGAGACTGAACGTCTTTACCGTTTTCTTTCGTATCTGAATAAGGTAGGACCGGACGGACTTATTGTTCAGGATATGGGCGTCATTCGGATGTGCCGCGAGTTTTTCCCGAATCTGGAGCTTCACGGTTCAACTCAAATGAATGTTGAAAGCGCGGCGGGTGTGAATCTTTTAAGTAAAGCCGGATTAAAACGTGTTGTTGTTGCGCGCGAGCTTGGTCTTGAAGAAATCAAATACATAAAATCGCACACAAGCGCGGAAATTGAAATGTTTGTGCATGGCGCGCTTTGCGTTTCGGAAAGTGGCTTGTGTCTTTTTTCAAGTTTTTTGGGCGGAAAATCAGCTAACCGGGGAATGTGCACGCAGGCTTGTCGCCGCTATTACACTGTTGACGGCGAGAACGGCGAAAACTCAGGCTATTATTTTTCTCCTTGCGATTTGCAGCTTATCGAGCAGATTCCTGATTTGATGCAGATTGGTGTTGAAAGCTTTAAAATCGAAGGCAGAATGAAAAGCGCGGAATACGTTGGCTCTGTTGTTGCGGCTTACCGTTATCTGATGGACAATTGGGAAAAGGACAGACGCGGCGCGCTTGCAACTGCAAAGCGTCTCCTTTCAACGGACTTTGCGCGTGCAAAAACTTCTTATTGGTATAATTTTAAGACGAATGAAGAAGGCGTTGAAAAAGCAGGTGCTCTTATTTTGAATCCAAATCAGGCTGGCGGAACAGGAATTTATCTTGGAAAAATCGACAAGATTGAGCCAGCAAGCGATGAGGCTAAAAACAAGGCGCGTGAAGCTGCCGGTCCTAATGCCGACCCTAAAGATTATCAGATTATGATGGTTCATTTGAGCGGCGGAAGCTACGACCCGGACATAGGGGATTCAATCCGTTTGCACAGGCAGGACGATACAGGCAGAACAAGCCATAAAGTCCGCACCGTTGCAGATATAAAAGGCGTAAGAATGATAGATGTTCCTGTCGGATTTAAGCGCGGAGACTCTGTCTATCTTCTTCAGACAAAATCAATGTCGAAACGCTATCCGAGAGTTCTTCCGTCTGACATCAGCAGATATAGAAAACAGCCTGGAAATGAGTCTCTTCCAGTTCTCGACCTTACTCCGATTGCGAAAAATGAGCTTTCTTATTTTCCGGAAGGCGTTTACGTTCAAGTCTCAACGATTTCTGATATTTACCAGATTCTTGCAAAAAGTCCTGTCCGCGTGATTTTGGAGCTTAATTTTGAGACACGAAACGATTTGCTTGTGAAAAAAACGAAAATCCCGCTTTCAAAAAAGCAGATTATAATTTCGCTTGACCCTTATCTTCCTTCTTCAAAGGAAGAGCAGCTGGCTTCTGACCTTGAGAGCCTGATTGCAGATGGCTACAGCACTTTTGTTGTGAACAATATGGCTCACATCAATATGCTGAGGGGCAAAAAAGCGAATATGATTGCAGGTCCTTACCTTTACACTTTTAACCGCTGGGCTGCTTCTTGGTTTGAGAATCAGAATATCGGCGCGTTTATATCTCCGCTTGAAAATTCTTTCGACAACTTAAAGGAAACTTGGGAAGAAAACGTCCGCGGAAGAGTTATGGTGACGGTTTTCGCTTATCCGGCTCTGTTCCGAATGAGATTCAGGCTTCCTGAGAGCTATGATTTCCTTTATTTTATGGATAAGGAAGAAAAAGTTTTCAAAGTCAATTCGAATATTGACGGAACTCTCGTTATGCCGGAAGCTCCGTTTTCTATTGCCGACAAAACCGACAAAATAAAAAGCGCGGGCTTCACGAGAATCCTGATTGATTTTTCAAGGACAAAAGTTTCAAGGCAGGAACTAAAAATGGTTACGACTGCGATAGTAAAAAAGCAGCCGATTCCTGAAACTTCGAGATTCAACTGGAAAGACGGTTTTTACAGCCCTGAGAAAATTGAAATTTACAAGGCGATGAACGAAAAAGCTGCGGCGGAGCGTGCGGCAGGATTTGGAAAATCCAAAGTTCCTTATAGGAAATCTCCGAGAAACGAAAACAGAAACGGCGGAAAACCGCGCCGCCGCTAAAAAAATAAATAAAAGCTGAAATGGCTGGTTTTGAGATTTTCTCTTGCCAGCCATTTTTATTTTTCGCCAATATTCTTAAAACGGTGTTTTAAAACATTGTTTTAGAATACTGTTTCAGCAATTTCTTCCTTTTCAAAAACGTCGTCTGTTTCTGGCTCAAAGTTAAAATCGCTTGGTTTTTCGTTTTTATTTTCATTTGGACTTCCTAAATTTTCCTTGCTTTCAGGTTCTTGGAAAGATTCTTTCGGAACTGGCTTAAAATCGATGTGGTCTGCGATTATATAGATTCTCGATTGAGATTTTCCGCTGTCGTTCTTCCATCTGTCCTGTTTCAGTCTTCCGACGACTCGGACTCCGCGTCCTTTTATTCCGTTTTTTGCGACGCTTTCGCAGAATTTTTGTCCCCAAGCCTGCACGTCAAAAAAACTGACTTCCGACTGAAAGTCGCCGTTTGAATCCTTGAAAACTCTGTTTGACGCGATTGGCATTGTTGCGACTCTTGTTCCCCGCTGAGTCTCCTTGATTTGTGAATCTCGGACAACATTTCCTTCAATAATAATCTGGTTCATTGCGTTCATAAAAATCTCCTTGAAACCGTCTTGCGCTAAAAAATCGCAAAACAGCTGAAAAAATGTAAATATCCGGCCGGAACAGCAGTTGCTGCTTTTTACACTTATATATTTCAAACAAAAATTAAAAACCGGCAAGAAATTTGAAAAAAAAGCAAAAAAAATCAAAAATTTTTGGAAAAATCAGAAGAATGAAACGAGACAAGTTAAAAATAAAAAATTGTCTAGGAATTGTCGAGAAAATGAAAATAAAAAATTGTCGAAAAAAAGTTTGAAATCGTAAAAAGCAACGAGAACTTTTTAAGCATGAAAAATCCGGCAAATTGGATGAAAAAAAGCAAATTTTACTAAAAAATCACCGCAATTCCGTTTTGATAATTCAAAATAAAATTGCGGCGTAAAATCAGATGTTTTTTACATCGGAATATTTTTCACGAGTTTTATCATGTAAAGCTGAATGTACATTTGAAGCGCGTCGTGTTCCCCGATTTTTTGGAGAGACGGCGTTTTCACAAGGCTGTCCGCAAGGCTTTGAATTCTTTCCGCAGTGAATCCTTCCGCTTTCATCGTTCGGAGAACTTTTCGCATATAGTCGCGAATAAGAGAATTTACATCTTCGGTAAGATTTTTGTGGGTTTCGCGGCCGAGAAGCTTGTTCCACAAATGCTCGTACGAGTCAAGCTCACGATCCAAAGTGGAACTTTCTGGAACGAGCGACTGTTCGGCTTCGCGCGCGGCTTCCCTCAATGCGACTTTTTTTGAGACGGCTGGATTTTTTGCAAGAAGAGCTGTTTCCGCGTCTTCAAGGCTTTTTTCATGCTCGTCATCTCTGTACTGCTGGGCCTTTGTCTTTTCTTTCGCTTTTCGCTTGCTTTTCGGCGGCTTGAGCAAAAGACGGGCAATCCAAGAAAAGAACGGAGTTGTGTACCAGAACGGAAGCACGATTTTTGCGTCGGCTAGAAGTTTCGCCTTGTCAATCAGAAGAATTTCGCTGTAGGGCAAAAGATGTCCGTTCACAAAAAGGCTGATTTTTCCTGTGTCATCGCTGCCTGTCGTCTCGTAGCTCAAAAGCGGCGTGAACGAAGCTGTCAAAAGCGCGCTTAAAATCGGCGACTGAATCTGAACTTCGCGCTCGAGCCTGTCTTCAAAAGCCGCCTGCTCTTTCATTTCCGGCAAAAAGTCAAAAGACCTCAATACTTTTGTCCATTGAGATTTTATCGCTTCCTGAACCGAAGTCCGCGCATCTGTGCAAAGACGCAAAATAAGCTGAATCACCTTGCTCTTGAAAATAAAATAACGCTGCTCGTCATAAGTCTTGAAAACGAGAAGCTCTGGAAGCTCCTGAACGCCTGCTTCCTGTGTTTTTGAATGAAGATAATTTTTGAGTTCCTCTTCTGAATACTGGCCCAAAAGCGGAATTCCTTTGTTGTCGGTGAATTTTATGATTTGGTCGAAAGTAAAATAATACGGTGGCTTTAAAAGAAGATTTTCGAGCGTCTTTATAGCTGAATCTTTTTTTGCTTTTTCCTGCGCCTTGTTCTTAAAATAATTTGCGGCGATTTCCGTGATGTAAACAGCCTGCAAAATCGAAAGGTCTTCCTGAGTGTAATCCTTGATTTTCTCGTAATCCTGCTTGATGAAAAAGCAAAGCTGGTTCCAAAGATAAAAAGTGTCGGTTGTTGAGCTTAAAGTTTCGATTGAATGGTCATTTTTGTCCACAAACGCATTGAAGAAATTTTTTGCAATCATTTCGCGTCCTGGATTTGAAATAGTGATTTTTTTGCAGAAATAATCGTGATGCTCTTCTTTTTTGAGCATGCTCTGGATTTTTCCGATTGCGTCTTCAATTAAAGTTTTTACAGAAACCGTTGAAGGAAGCAAAATCGACGGCGAGTCGTGCGGAAGAATAAGGCCGTAAAGCGTTTTGTCGTTTAATTCCTGACGCGCCATCAGTTTTGAGATTAAATCTGCCGCAGTTTCGCGCGTTATGATTTCTTTTGGCGTTTTTCTAGGCAAGTCGGCTTCAGAAGGAAAAGGAAGCGTGGGATTTGTGGCGATTTCATCGTATCGTTCGGCGAATTTTTCAATATAATATCCTGCAACGACAATCGCCTGCTTGTCGCCCGAAGTTGTCATCATTACGATTTGGTGCGTTTCAATCAGCTTATCGAGTTCTTTTTGGAGCGCAGAATCTGTGTTTTCAAGATAGCAAGCCAAAACTGGCTGTTCCTCAAGATGATGCTGCGAATATTTTTTCAGATAATCACAAAATTCAAAATAATCAATGATTCCGCTTTTTTGACGCGAAGCGAAAAATTTCAATAAGACATTAATGTTTGCTGTGGTCGCCATAATTTTTTAATATTATCACTAAAAAATACAATTAACAATAATTCAGAAAATCGGCTTTTTGAAAAATCGCAAAATATAGAACAAAAGCAGCAAAAATATTAAGATAAAATAAATATTTGGAGAAAAAAATGTCATCTGAAATCAATTTTCTTTCAAAACGGATGCAGAATCTTCATCCGTATGTTCCTGGTGAGCAGCCGAAAGACCGTGTTTATATCAAACTTAACGCAAATGAAAATCCTTATCCGCCGTCGCCAAAAGTTGTTGAGGCGGTGCGCGCGGCGGTAAAGTCAAATCCTGAAAAAATGGCGCTTTATCCCGATCCTGATTCTTACGAGATGAGAAAAGCGATTGCAAAAATGCTTAATGACTGCGGCGGAGTTTTGTGCCGCGCGAATCTTGATGGCGGAAAGAAAAACGGAAGCGGCGCGAAAGTTTCTCCGTCTGCTGCTGACAAAATTCCTTTTGAAGTTACTCCTGAAATGATTTACGCGGGAAACGGCTCGGACGAGGTTTTGAGCTTTGTTTTTTACGCTTTTTTTGACAGCGACCGCGAACTTGTTTTGCCTGAGCACACTTATTCTTTTTATCCTGTTTATGCCGGATTTTATTCAGTTCCGATGGACAAAGTTCCGCTGAACCTCAACTGGACGCTCGACAAGGAAAAAATGCTTTCTGACGCGAACAAAAATGACTCTGGAATTATCTTTGCGAATCCGAACGCGCCAACATCGCTTGGAATTACGCGCGATGAAGTTAGAGAAATGCTTGAAAAAGCTCCGAAAGACAAAATTTTTGTTGTTGACGAGGCTTATGTTGATTTTGGCGGCGAAAGCTCGATTCCGCTCTTGAAAGATTTCAAGAATCTTGTGATTGTTCGGACGACTTCAAAGAGTCTTTGCGGAGCGGGGCAGAGAATAGGCTATCTCGTTGCGAACCCGGAACTTGTCAACGCGGTAACGACTGTGAAAAATTCGCTGAACCACTTTCCGCTTGATTTTGTTGCTCAGACTGCTGGAAAAGCTGCCTGCGAGGATGTAGGATATTATGTGAAATGCGCGCAGTCGGTCGCTTTTGAGCGAGATGAATTTATCGATTTCTTGCGTTCTAAAAACTGGTTCGTCTTGGACAGCCAGACAAATTTTATTTTCTGCAAGAAAGACGGAGTTCCGGGCAAGGAGACTTATCAGAAAATCAAAGAAGCCGGAATCCTTGTGCGCCATTTTGACACTCCGGGAATTGAAGAATTTTTGAGAATCACGGTCGGAACTCACGAGCAAATGCAAAAGCTCCGCGAAGTTATGGAAACGATATAATATAAGGAAGAAACTATGAAATTTTTGATTTTGAGCGATATTCACGGAAATCTTGAGAATATTGAGAAACTTGCCGGCGAATTCAAGGCTGCGGACGTTGTTCTTTTTGGCGGCGATTTCGCGAAATTCAAGGCGGAAGAGACTGGAAAGCCTGTTCTTGACGCTCTCTTGAAAAAGCATGACTGCATTTTTTCAGTGATTGGAAACTGCGATTCTCCAGATTTTCTTGGAGAGATTGAGAATGCCGACATCAGCGTGGAAGGAAATTTGACTTTTCACGATGGAATTGCGATTTGCGGTGCTGGCGGCGGAACAAAATTTTCAGGAGACACTCCAAACGAGCGCGAAGAGGACGAGATTCTCTCTGACTTCAATGTTGTGGAAAGCTCGTCTGAGCAGTGCGCGGACGAAAACGGATTTTGGCCGAATCTCGTTTTGATTATGCACAATCCTCCGAAAGACACAAAATGCGATATGATTCCGAACGGCGTTCACGTTGGAAGCCAGCTCTTGCGCGAATATATTGAAAAGCGCGCGCCTTTTCTCGTTGTTACAGGCCATATCCACGAAAGCGCGGGAATCGACACGGTTGGAAATTCCACAGTGATAAATCCTGGAAGCCTCTTGGAAGGAAAATACGCCTGGGCTGAAGCCGAGAAAGATTCAGACGGCAACTGGAAAGTGACAAAAGCCGAGCTTCGCGCGCTCTAGGCGAATAAAAAAAGCCACGGCAATTTCGCCGTGGCTTTTTTTGTGTGTGCTTGAATTAAGAAAAACAAGCATAATTGTAGGATAATGTTGGAAATCATTGCGAAATGAATGTTGCCAGCAAATTTGTTTTGGCAAGGAATTTGCCAAAAGCAGAATTTTAATTTGGCATCGAATGGCATTTTGCCATTTGCAGAAATCTGCTTTTGTGGTGAATGGCGTTTTGCTTTATTTTATCGTCTGCACGAATCTGAATCCTAGATAATTGTAACATTCGTTTGGATCGTAGCTGTAGCGGTCGCCTGCGCAGATGAACGGCGTGTATTGTGACCAGCTTCCGCCTCTGCTTACTCTTTCGCGTCCTGTGCTGATTCCTGTCGCGCGCCCCCCTGGCTCAGTGTCCAAATACCTGTAGCTCCAGTCCCAGACAAACTCGTTCACGTTTCCGCTCATGTCAAAAAGTCCGGCTCCGTTCGGGTTTCCGCTTCCAGGCATTGGCGGCGCGCTTGGCGAAAACGGCGTTCCTGCTGTTCCAACGCGCATTGTTCTGTCTGTGTTTGATGAAAACCATGCGATTTCGGTTTCTGGAACGGACTCGTCCTCGTTTCCGTTTTCATCGACTTGGCCGCTTGCCAACATTCCGCTTTGAAATCCTGATTTTGTTTTTCTTGCCGCGTATTCCCATTCGCTTTCGGTCGGAAGCCGGAATCCGTCGGCTTCAAAATCGCAGCTGCACAAGTCTAGCTTTGAAGTCTCGTTCGCATCTTTTAAGATTTCGCCGTTTAGCGTGTAGCAAGGTGTGAGCGAATGAATCTCGCTTAGAGCGTTGCACCACACAACTGCGTCGTACCAAGAAATCATTGTTACAGGCTGGTCTTTTTCGTATGTTGGAGCCGCCCCGCGCTTTCCTTTTGAGCCTTCCTGCCCCGGATTTAAGAATTTGTAGCCGAGAGCTTCCGCGATAACGCGCGTTTCGTACCAAAGCTCGTAGGTTGTCTCGTAGCGGTTGATTGAAAAAGGCGTAATCCATCTTTTTGCGGTATAAGACTGACTGCCGTCTCCGATAACGTAGACATCGTATTTTTCTCCGATTCCCGGGCCGAGCCGCACAAGAGAAATCGGGCTGTATGTGTCGTTTTCAGGAGATTTTTGAGGATTTAGAGAGGAATTTTCTTCTGAAGAAACTTTTGGTTCTGAATCGAAAGATTTAGAATCTTTAGATTCAGAATCTTCGGAATCTTTCTGATTTTGATTTTGAGATTCTGTTTCTGACGGAGAATTTTTTGCGCTGTTTTTTATGCCCGGAAAGTAAGGCGAGCTTTGCTGAATGTTTTTTGATGAAGCCTGCGACGAAGTCGGCATCGCCGACGAAGAAATTCCAGCGCAGAAAAAAGCAAAAACGGCGGAAGCGAGAATAATTTTTTTTGCCATAAAATCCTCCAGAACGGCAATTCATAAAATCACAGTTGAGCAGAGCCTAGCCCTGATAGTAGCGGCGGCGAAGCCGTTGCGAAGTGATTCTTCTTTCCGAACGGCATCGCGAACGAAGCAATGGAGCGCGTAGCGAAACCGCGGATAGCAGGCGGAACAATTTTCGCATTGGGTGATGTTTTCAAGTCTTTGCTTTTTATAAAATGCTGCTCCAAAATTTTCAATAAATATTTTATATTTTTTGTTTTATTTTCGTGGCTGCGGCTTTTTCTTTTTTCTCGGCGAAAGATTCATCACGATGTACGCGACGATTGCCGAGACAAAACAGAGCGCGGAAAGGCAGATAAAGCCGGTCCAAGTGCCGCTCGAGCTCCACGGAAGTTTTATGTTCATTCCCCAGAAGCTCGTTATAAAGCTCATAATCATCAGAACAAGCGAAATTACGGTAAGTTTCTTCATTATTACGTTCATATTGTTTGAAAGAATGTTCGAGAAAGCGTCCATTACGCCGCTCGTGATTGTTGTGTAAGTGCCTGCCATTTCCATAGCCTGCTTGTTGTCGATTTCAACGTCATCAAGCCATTCCTGATCGTCGTTGTCGAGTTTCAGGATTTTTGTGCGGCGGATTTTTTCAAGCAGAAGCTGGTTTGACTTTAGCGAAGTTGTAAAGTACGTGAGCGACTTTTCCATATTCAAAAGCTGAATAAGCTCGTCGTTTTCAATCGTGTCGTGAAGCTCGTTTTGGATTGAGTTCACCTTTCGGCTGATTTCTTTGAGGTAGCGCAAAAACATTATGTCGCTTCTCGAAAGAATTCTGATTAGGAACGCCGGAAAATCGCTTAAGGACAAGTCCTTGATTCTGTTCGCGCTCAAATCCCTTAAAACTTCGCAGTTTGTCCAGCAGATTGTAATTATTTTGTCCGGAAAAACGAACGCGCCGATTGGAGTTGTTGTGTAGGCTGTGTCGCTGTTCGGCGTGAAAACCGGAAGACGCATAATCACGAGATTGTAGCCTTCGTCGCTCGGCTCAAGCCGGGAAAGCTCGTCGGGGTCAATCACGTCGAGAAGAAGTTCGCCGTCAAGATTGTATTCGTCTTTCAAAAATGAAATTTCCGCCTGCGTAACGTCCCGCGCGTCAATCCAGACACGGCTTTTTGAGTTTATTTCGTCTTTTTCGATTGGTTTTAGCAAACCGTCTTCCTGAATCCAATAGCGAATCATGCGTTTTTCCTGCCTGTCAAATTTACCACAACTGGATTTTTTTAGGAAGTAAAATTCTAATGAAGAAAAATTCTTCTGATGATTTTGTGCTACGCGTTTGTGTCGGGCAATGCGCGTCGTTCCAAAAAGCCTGTTATTTGGATGAAGCAAATCATTCTGAACAAAAACGCGTCATTCTGAACTCGAGCAGTTTGCTGCTAGCTTCGTTTCAGAATCTGTAAAAGACGTTGTTTTGAACATTTCATTTTTTTTTATCTAGCCAGAATTTCGAGTTCCAGCAAAAATTTACAAAAAAAAAACGCAAAGCCTTAAAATTTGTCCTGACTGCAAGAAAGCTTAAAGGATTGCCATGAAATGAGCGAGTTTTGCTCTTTGGCTATCAAGCATAATCTTTATCCACGCTCAGCATTTTGTTGCTGGACGGTCAGCAAAATCTTTATCTACGCTCAATATTTTGCTGTTGTACGGTCAGCAAAATCTTTATCTACGCTCAACATTTTGCTATTGGGCGGTCAGCATAATCTTTTTGCACGCTCAATATTTTGCTATTGGGCAGTCAGCATAATCTTTTTGCACGAAAGGGAAAATCAACAAAAGGCGATTATCATCCGCAAGGCTCCGAACCTTCCGGATAACGTTGGAAAACAATTTTCAGCTTGAATGACACAAGGCTGGACGTATCCGCCATTTTTTTTCTATAGAACGCAAGTTTTTCTCGAGCAGTTTTCACTTTTTTGCGTTTTTTAACGCTTAAAAACAATGCCCAGCTGCTCCGGCTTCGCTCACGCTCATTGCAGAACAGCGAAAATTAAAAAAAATCGCATTTTTCTTCTATGTATTCGATATTTGCCGTGAAAACGCTTTTTATTTTTCTTGTTTTTTTCTGTTCTGCAACAAGGCCTTCGCATCTGGCGTAGGCATTTTGTCACTTTGAGAATTTTCTTATATTTTGTTTCCAAATTTTTTGCCCGAACTGAACTTTTTTTTCACATATATGTGCGTGGAGAAAATTTATGGAAACAAAAAAAGTCAGAATAAAAAATCTGATGAAAATTTTGGAATGTCATTTTCAGATTCGCTTCGTTTTGTTTTCAGACAAGCCCCGGATGTGATTTTTATAGGCGAGGTAAGAGACGAGAAGTTTGAAAGAACAGCGATTCTGGCATGGATAACAGGGCATTTTGTTTTTGCGACGGTTCACGCTGGCGGAATTGAAGAATGTGTTTTGAGAATAAAAGAGCTAGGCGAGGAAATTTCGCTTTTGAATGCCGCTATTCGTGGAATTGTTTTTCAGTCGCTTGCATTTTTGTCTGAAAATTTTGTTCCAATTGCGGAGTGTGTGAAAAGCTGTTTTTTGTTTGCTGAAAAGTCTCGAAAACTAGAATCATCTTTGATTTTGACGGAAGAGAGGATTTTAAGCGGCTGGAAAATCTCTGAAAGTTTTTCAAAAAGTTTTGAGGAAAGCGGCTTAAAAAACGAGACACGGCTTTTGAAGCTGAATCTTTCACTTTGCCAGATGACTGGAAAAAATGACGGATTTTCAAAAGTCGCAAGAAATCTCGAAGAAAAATCGGCTAAGCGGGCGGAGCGTTTTTTAGGACTTTTGCAGCCGTCTTTGATGTTTATAACTGCTTTTTATCTTTGGCTTTTGCTGAAGGATATTTTTTTGCCCGTTTTTATGGGAATTGGAGGCGATTTATGAAATGGAAAATCGGGAAGTTAAAGCGGAAAATGCGTGGAGAAAATTTATCTTCTGCGTTTACTTTCGCTGAATCTTTGGCAGTTCTTGCGATAACCGTGATTTTGACATCGCAGGCTGGAATTGCGGTTCATCATCTAGTTCAAAAAGCGCGTGTTTCGTCCGCGAAAACTCAAATTGAACAGTTAAAAGTCGCGCTCCAGTCGTATTATATCGATTGCGGCAGTTTTCCGACTTCGGAGCAGGGGCTTTCCGCGCTGTTTTCTAAGCCGGAGCTTTATCCTGGCAGCGAAAACTGGAACGGCCCATATCTTGATAAAGACATTCAAAAAGATCCTTGGGGCGGAGAATACAAATATTTTTATTCAAAAAGTCCCGGATTTCCGCAAGAGGCGCCCGAAGGTCTTCCATTTGCGATTATTTGTCTTGGAGCGGGCGGCGAAGAAGGAGGCGACGGAGATGAAAAAGATATTTTTTCATGGAAATAGCGTTTTTAAGGAAAAGTCAAAGGGAAAAAATCTCGGAAAAAACAATTTTCAGCGTGCAGATTCTGCTTTTGCGTTGTTTGTCGCGCTCGTTGTTTTGCTTTCGGTTTCGCTTTTGCCTTGCGTTCTTTGTGTTTTTGAAAAACTGAAAATGCAGAACTTCGAGAGAAAAAGTCAGAAGTTTTATTCGCAGCTTGAAGAAAAAATAAGGAAATCGAGCAGAACTGGAAAAATTTTGAGGCGAAAAAAAGATGAATCTGATTGAAATTTCCGTTTTGATTTTGCTTTTTCCGCTTTTCTAAAAGATTTTTGCTTCTAGCTACATTCAGTTTTCAAATATTCACGAGAAAAATCTTGTGCTTGAATCGAGCTTTTCCAAAGATTTTTTTGCTGTTTCCGCTTTTGAAAAATTCTGCGCGGATTTTTCAGATTCATTTGATTCTGCCAGTTCTGAAAATTTTTATTATGAAGAAAAAATTTCTAGGCTTGAAAAAATGTGTTCATCATTCGGAATCGAGAAAATTAGAATTTCCGTTTCTAGATACGCTGACGGAAAAATTCTTTTGAAATGCAGCTGGAAAAACGGCAGCAAGGAAAATTATCGCTTTACGGTTGTGACAGAAAAATGAAATTTGATTCGTTTGCTTTGCTTCACGTTCCAAAAAATTAAGGAGATTTTATGAGAAAAAATTATATCAAAAAGGAAGATTATGATTTTTATTCTATTGAAATGCCGCTGAAAATCGCATTTTCAAGGAAACGGAAAAATTTTCTTCTCCGCGAGCTTGAAAAACTGCATCCAAAATTGACGGCTTCATGCTTTATAAAAAGCTGGCTTTGCCTAAAAAAAGGAAAAATTCAGGCATTTGTCGCTGTAATTGAAAAAAATTTTATTGCAGGCTACAAAAAGCAGTTTTCGCTCGGAAATCTTTATATTCCGGAAAAAGGCAACTTTGTTTTGTCAGGTTCAAAATATTCAATTTTTGCCGGAATATTTCTTCTTTTGATTGCTGGAATCTTTTCTTGGAAAACGATTTATGAGACTTTTTTTCAAAGAAAGAAAATTTTTGCTGATGAAAAAATGTCGCTTTCAAGCGATAAAAGAATAAATCCCGAGGCTGTTCTTCCAGTTTTGCTTGCGCCGTCAGAATTGGTCGCGGCGGTTTTCAGTTCGGTCAGCAAAAATGGCGGAAGAATTACGTCTTTTAGCTGGGAGCGTGGAATTTGTACGTTTTCAATCAATGGCTGTTCGAGCGAAGACGTTGCGCAGGCTCAATATTGCGTTGTGAGCTACAAGGACAATAAGCCCCGTTTTAAGCTGTCAGTTCCTGTTTCTGAAAAAACTGATTTTGCGGATGAAGATAATGAAAATTCTGATGTGGAAATTTCTCCTTATTCTCAGTTTAAGAAAAGTCTTGAAAATGCTTCAAATGCGCGGGATTTGATTGAAACGCTTAGAAAAATGCGTAGCACAGGTGAAATCGAACTTTTAACTCCTGAAAGTTTCAATCAAAAAAATCGAAATAATGCAGAAAAATCTCAAAATCAAGATGAAAATCCTGAAAATCAAAAAGTTGACTGCCAGTCTTCTATTAAAAAAGTCCGTGAAGAGTTTTTTCGGCTTGGAGCGAGTATTCAGCAGGAACATTTGACAGAAAAAAGCTCGGAATTTGAATTTTCTGTTTCAGAAGAGATTTTTTATTCCGCCTTGAAAATTTGCGGAATGGAAGCGAAAAAAATTGGCTGGAAAGAAACTTCGTTTTCTGTGGAAAAGTCTGGAAACCAAAATCACGTGAAAGTCGTTTTCTTGCGCGAAAAGGAAAACCAGAATATAAACGCTTGCTTTTCTCCGATGCTTTTGACCGCGAGCTACGCTTGGCTTTTCAAATCTGAAAGCCTGAATGTCGTTCCAAAATCAGCTCCGCTTTTTACTGTGGCGAAAAATCTTCCATTTGAAAATCGCGAAAAAACGAAAAACCGGAATTCACAAGAAAAACGCGAAAAACTTGGCGAAATCAAAAGAAACGACGGATTCACTTATGTTTACTACAAAAAATCCGACGGAAAAATCATTTGCGAGCGAAAGGAGGCTGTAAATGCGATGTAAAAAACTGTTTTTTGCTTTGCTTCCGTTTTTTCTAGCGTTTTTTAACTCGTGCACCTCTTTGAAATTTGACGGAAAAGCCTGGTTTGCTGGAAAAATTTTTGACCAGAATGGAAACGCAGTCGCTGGCTATGAAATTTTGGCAGACGGAAAGAAAACTTTTAGCGACTCTGCCGGAATTTTTTATCTTGAAAATGTGAAAAGCGGAAAAATTTCGATTCGCGGACAGAAAAAAGGATATTCGAGCTTAAAGACAAAAGTTGATTTTTTTGACCGGAAAAATTTCTTTTGTTTTTATGTGACAAATGAAATTGAGAAAAATGGAGTTTCAAATGAAAAATAAAAGATTTTTTTGCGTGGGCTTAGGCTTTTTCTGTGTTTTTTGCGGAATTTTTTCTGGCTGCAGCACGACAGACTTGCTTTCTTGTCCTTACGTGATTGCAAATCCGCGCGTGGAGCTTGGAAAATTTGGCGAGACGCATGAGTTTGCAGGCACGTATTTTACGCTTTTTAACGACAGCGAGAAAACAATCTCAAAATATACGGTTTCTTTCCTTTTATATGATGACGAAGGCAACAATCCTTTTATCGGCTCAAATTGTGTTGTTGAAAAAATCGCCACTGAGGAGCTTCCGCATGAGTCAAAAGATTTTGTGATTAGTCTGGACTCATATCTTTCGACTGTTCCCGACGAGCCTTATGAAATTGATTTTATTTATTTGCGCGAGATTTTTTATTCCGATGGTTCGGTCTGGTCTGATCCGTTTGGAATGTATGCGGTGAAGGAGGTCTATGAATGAGAAAAAAATTACGGTTGAAAAAATACCCATTGCTTCTTTTTGCATTTTTCTTTCTCGTTTTTTGCCTTTCTTGTTCGCTTGATTCAAATCAAGAACGTTATTCAGTTTTCTCAAATGAAAACGATGAAATAGAAGATTCTGAAAACGCTGGTTCTTCTGAAAATTTGGAAACTGAAGCTGATGAAAAATTCGGCGGATGGACGATTCTTGTTTATATGGCGGCGGACAATGAGCTTGAAAGCGTGGCGATTTCCGACTTAAACGAGATGGAAAATGTCGATTTGCCTGATGAGCTAAACTTGCTTGTTCTGCTTGACCGTTCTTGCGGATTGGAAGTTTCGGGGCAGGGCGGAGAAAAATCGTCTTGAACGGAAAAACGGCACATTTTGCCTGCTTTGGAATAGCAATTTAGACACAAGAATTATCCGCGGACAAAATTCATTTGCAGAAGAAATCGTTGAAAAATTAAAAATTATGCGACGGAAACGTAAGTTTATATGAATATAATGGGCTTGGAGTTTTTGTCCGTATATTTTCTCCGCTCAGAATTTCAAAATCTGAATACGGCGATTGTGGAAAACTCATTTTAAAGCGAATTCATGACAGCGAAAAGCCGTAATTTATGAAGAAAGCTGGATTTACAGCGATTTTGGCAGAAAGTTATCCACAAAATTGGTGGAAAAATTGTGGATAAGTTGGTAAAAAGTGGCTTTGGAGTGTTGATATGTAAAGAAGATTCTGTGGAAAACTTGTGGAGTTATTCGAATGATATTTTTGGAAGAAAAATTTTTGAGGCAAATTCTTCTAGCGAGCTTGCGAGTAGGGCAGGCTGTGTTGTAGCTTGCATCGCGGAAATTTTATCGGCTTATACCGGCGTTTACGTTGTTTCTTCGTTTATAAATGACAACAAGAGCAATTTTTTGACTGGAAGCGGCGAGATAAACTGGAGTGGAATTAAGAAAACTAAAAAAAAACTGGCACTTTTTCAAGTGCCAGCAGATTTTTTTACAGCGGAATATTTCCGTGTTTTTTTGCGATTACATCAGAAGATGCTTTGTTTTCAAGAATCTCAAAACTCTGAACAACGCGTTTTCGTGTTTCTTCTGGATTTATGACAGCTGCAATGTAATTTCTTTGCGCCGCGATTGTCGGAGTCATAAAAGTCGCTTTGTACTCGGCTTTTTTCTGCTCGACAAGCTGGGCGTTGTTCGGGTCTTTCATCTCTTTTGCGAAGAGAATTCCTGTGGCACCTTCTGCTCCCATTACAGCGATTTCCGCTTTCGGCCAAGCGTAAACAAAATCCGCTCCGAGGTGCTTTGAACACATTGCGATGTAAGCTCCGCCGTAAGCCTTGCGCAAGATTACTGTAACTTTCGGAACTGACGCTTCCGAGTAAGCGTAAAGAATTTTTGCTCCGTGACGGATAATTCCTTTCTGCTCTTCCTGTGGTCCTGGGATAAAGCCCGGAACGTCAACAAGATTCAAAAGCGGAATATTGTAGCAGTCGCAGTAGCGCACATGGCGCGCGATTTTGTCTGAAGCGTCGCAGTTCAAAACTCCGCCCAAATATCCAGGGTTGTTCGCAACGATTCCGACTGTTTTTCCTTCGATTTTTCCGAATCCGACAACAGCGTTCTGCGCAAATTCGCTCATAACTTCAAAGAATGTTCCGTCATCGATTACGCGGTTGATTACTTCGCGAACATCGTAGCCTTTTGTGCTCTGGTCGGGAAGAACTTCCTCAAGCTCCTTTGCCTTTTTTTCTGTGTATTTGAAATCAGGCTTCGCAAAAATTCCTTTTGTCTCTTTTGCTTCGAAAGGAGTTTTGTCTCCATAGAAATGCGGAATGTAGTCCAAAAGCTCGCGGACTTTCTCGTAGCAAGATTTTTCATCTTCGCATCTGAAATGCGCGACTCCTGATTTCTGGGAATGGATTGCAGCTCCGCCCAAGTCGTCTGCCGAAATGTCCATGAACATAACTTGCTTTACAACTTTCGGTCCTGTGATGAACATTTCAGAAATTTTATCAACAGTGAAAATAAAATCTGTGAGTCCAGGAGAGTAGACAGCTCCGCCAGCGCAAGGTCCTGCGATTATTGAAATCTGCGGAATAACGCCCGACGCTCTCACGTTCTGCTTGAAGATTTCGCCGTATCCGCAAAGCGCGTCAACGCCCTCCGGGATTCTCGCTCCGCCAGAGTCGTTCACTCCGATTACCGGGCATTTGTATTCGATTGCTTTTTCAATAAGCTCTGCGATTTTTTCTCCGTGGACTTTTCCGAGCGAGCCGCCCTGAACTGTAAAATCCTGCGAGTAAATTCCGACTTTTCGTCCGTTGATTGTTCCGAATCCTGTGATTACTCCGTCGTATGGCAAATCTTTTTTGTCCATTCCGAAGTTTGTGCACTGATGTCTGGCTCCAGCGTAGATTTCCATAAAGCTGTCTTTGTCGCAAATCAAGTTGATTCTTTCAATTGCGTGAAGCTTGCCTTTTGCGTGCTGTTTTTCAAGATTATACTCAAAAGCCATAAATAACCTCTAAAAATAGAATTTCATTACCCGGCTTTTTTAGCCCGGTAACCTAAATCTGTACAAATCCTATTCACAAAAGTTTAATATGTCAATATGACAAAAAACGTAAAAGTGTCAAAATAGATTTTAGAAAATCGATTTTTTTTATCCGGCCTTGGATTTTTTCTTGATTCGCCACGATGACGAACGCCGTCAAAGCACTTTTTCTTGCTTCGTCACGATGACGATTGCCGTCAAAACGTTATTTCTCGATTCGTCACGATGACGAACGCTGTCCAAACGATTTTTCTTGATTCGTCATGGTGACGATTGCCGTCAAAGCACTTTTTCTTGTCTCGCCATGATGACGATTGCTGTCAAAACGTTATTTCTTGATTCGTCACGATGACGAACGCCGTCAAAGCACTTTTTCTCGCTTCGTCACGGTGACGATTGCCGTTCAAACGTTTTTTCTTGTCTCGTCACGATGACGAACACCGTTTTATTGTTATTTCTTGATTCGTCATGGTGACGATTGCCGTCAAAGCACTTTTTCTCGCTTCGTCACGGTGACGATTGCCGTTCAAACGTTTTTTCTTGTCTCGTCACGATGACGAACACCGTTTTATTGTTTTTTCTCGCTTCGTCATGGTGACGATTGCCGTCAAAGCACTTTTTCTTGATTCGTCACGATGACGAATTCTGCCAAATCGCTTTTTGCCGAAATCTTCAGGCTTTGACTCAAAAATTAAATTCAGTTTTTCAGAAAATTTTCTGCTTCTTTGCTTCCGTATTTTTCCGCTAGAAATTTTGCATCGTTTTTGATGTCGTTTTCGTCCGGAAGCCATTCGTATTTTGCTTTAAGAATTGAAACCGCATCTTTTATAGAATTTCCGTTTTCCAGAAGAGCGTAATATTCATCTGAAAAAGTTTTCGACTTTACCGAAAGCGGCGACGATTTTCCTTTTCCGCCTTTTACAATCCAGCGGTTTCCGTTCCATTCAAGCTCGACTTCCTCGGTTGTTTTTTCCGCGAAAATTCTGTTCGCGTCCTGATGAACGAGATAATATTCCGCCGTGTGAACCGTTTTGTCTCCGCGCTTTAGAATTTTGCCGTTTTCTTCTTTTAATGATTCAGGCTTTTCCATTCTTTTTGGAAACTTGTTTTCCGCCGGGAATTTTTTTCCGTCGATTTTCAGATTTGTGATTCCGTACATCCAGTTGCTCGAATTTTTGTTGTAAAAAAGCCATTGCCCGGGCGTTACGCTTTTGTCCGCCGCGTTTTGCTCTTCGCGCTGCTTTGAAGTCACATAAAATCCCGCAACCTTGAAGATTAAATCCCTTGTCTGCTTTCCTTTTGCGATTTCCTGCAAATTCGGAACGTCCGCCCTGTGGATAAAAGTGTACATCGCGGCCGCCGTTTGTATTGAGTCAAGACCTTTCGACGTTGCAAGCTGGCGGTTTTCCTTGATGAAGCCGTTTGCCATCCACGCCGCAAACGCAAGAAAAGCCGCAAGCGCGAGAATTGCGGTTTTGTTCCGCCTGAAAAAACGCTTTACGGCAATTTTCGCGCTCATTTTTTTTGCGAACGCGTTCCGTTTTTTTTCAAGATTTTTTTCTTCAAAAGAAATTTCAGAATTTTTTTCGGAAGAGATTTCGGCGTTTTCATTTTTCTGATTTTTTTGCGTGATTTCTAATTCGCGGTTGAATTCTTCAATATCAAAATTTTCCGCGAGATTCAGATTCTTCTGATTTTTTTTCGCGTCTTTCGAGATTTTCAGCTCCCTTTTTCCGGCTTTTTCAAATTCTTCCGGCTTGATTTTTAGTCCCGCGTCGATTGAAGAGGCGAGTTTTTCGCTGATTTTTGGAAGATAAAGCTTTATCGGAATGAATTTTTCGTCTCCAATGTCAACTTGGCGTTTTGTCAAATCGTTTTCGTCAAACGGAAATTTTTTCGTGAGCGATTTATAGGCTGCAACGCTTCTGAAAAACAAAATTTGCTCTTTTGGAGACAAGCCTTTATAGACAAACTTGAAATTTCCGCTGTTCTTGTCAGAATCTTCTGTGCAGTTTTGCGCGCAATTTTGCGCGCACTGCTCGAAAAGCTCAGGCGGCAGAAAAATAATTTTTTCGTTTGCAAAGACAATTCCTTGTGCGCCGCCAGAAACATTCAGGTTTTCATTTTTTTCATATGCTTTTGTAAGCGCGAGAATCAATTTTTCAACTGCGTTTTTTTGAATTTTTTTGTCATTTTCGCTTAGAATTTCAAGAAAAGATTTTCCTTCTGAAAGTTCCGCCGTAAAAAACACCGAGCCGCTTTTATTTTCAATGTCCGCAAATTCAAAATCAGAAAAACGGATTTCATTTCCATCAAATTCTGCGATTTTTCCTTTTTCTTCAATCGAAAGAGAAAGTTTTGTCCGTCCAAAAGATTCTTGGTTCAAGCCGGAATTCAGCCAGATTTTTCCGTCTTTGATTTCTATAATTCGCATAATTTTCCTCGCCGTGCATTTGCTATGAAGTTGAATTCTGTTTATTATATAAAGATAATCAACTTTGAGGAAATCATATGAAAGAATTTTTGCCATACGAAACAGTTAGAAATGATGCATTAAAGCTTGCAAGCAAAATTTATCACGACGGATTTATTCCGGATATTATTTATGTTCCGCTTCGTGGCGGCGCGTACATGGGAAATGTCATCAGCGAATATTTTAAGCTCGCGCTGAAAGGCAAAAAGCCTGTTCTTTACGCTGCGGTTGTGGCTCGTTCTTACACAGATATTCGTGCTCACGATGAAATCAGAATTGACGGATGGACATATTCGCCGGATTATCTTCGCCAGGGAGACAAAATCCTTTTGATTGACGATATTTTTGACACTGGCCGCACGCTGAATTATCTCGTGAATTATCTTTTGAGCAAGGGCGTTCCAAGAAAAGATATAAAAGTTGTTGTTCACGACTACAAAAATTTTACGAACAAGGAAACTCTTCCTATTAAGCCTGACTACTGGTGCCGTAAATTCGACATTTCAAAGCCGGGGGAAGACCGCTGGATTCATTATTGCAGCCACGAGCTTGTCGGACTTTCAAAAGAAGAGCTTGAAGAACATTATTATAAGGAAGATCCAGAACTGCGCGCCGTTCTTGATGAAGTAATTTGAAAAACTTTTTCGCCTTTCTGCTTTTTTTTCTGCTGAGTTTCTCTTTGTTTTGCCAAAATCAACAGCGGATAATTTCGCCTGTTGAAGGAGATTTTGCGAACAAGCAGTTTTTGGCGATTGAATTAAGTTCCGGCGAGGAAGCGTTTTACTCGTTTTCTTCGTCGGGCGAGGCTTCAGATCCGCTCGAATACGGATTTGCCTACGACAGCCCTGTCTTGGTTGATTTAAGCGGCAAGATTGACTTGAAAATCGCAATCTTGAAAAAGCCCGCTGATTCTTTTTATTCTGCCGAAAATAATTCTGAAGATTTTAATGGTTCTTTTTCATATGGAGATTCAGAACGCAATTTTGATAAAAATCCCGATTATTTTGATTTTTCTTCTTTTGACTTTTCGGATTCGTCTTTTCAGCCAAATTCTTTTTCGGAAAATTATGATTCAAAAAATCAGAATTCAAAAAATATCGAACGCTACGAGATAAAGTACAGCGTTCAGGAAAATCCAGAAGTTTTTGATGAAAATTCTGAAAAAAACGCGTTTGTAAAAAAAATCCTGAAAAACGAGATGATTTTATGTTCCGGCTCGGTTTCGCTGAAAATTCCTTCCGAAATGAAATTTTGCCTCGGAAACGGAGAAAAACCTTTCATCAACGGAACGGAGCTTTCTGTGTCGCCTGAAAGCTGCCTTTCCCGCCTGATTCCTTGCACTGTCACGGACGGAAATCAAAAATGGCGTTTTATAATCAATTTGCGCGGAAAAACTTCCGGGAGAATCCATCCGCAAATAAATTCTGATGAAAATGTTCCGTTTGAAATCAAGGACTGGC
Organism: uncultured Treponema sp.; assembly: GCA_934691925.1. Taxonomy (GTDB): domain Bacteria; phylum Spirochaetota; class Spirochaetia; order Treponematales; family Treponemataceae; genus Treponema_D. The sequence continues at coordinate 54,896 of CAKUTI010000004.1, forward strand.
TCACTTTTCAGTTCAATGGGAAAAATCTTATTTGGAGCATTGACGGCGGAATTTGGTCTGCGTCAAAAGAGCCTGTTTTTTTGAACCGGAACAAGCCTCACACAATCCGCTGGCAAAGCGTGGCTTACGAAAGAGGAAATCCTGTGAAAACTTTCGTCTTGCCGCCGAAGCCTGAGCTTGAAAAATTCTACGAGAACAGAGCCGCGTATTTTGCGCTAAAAGGCGACGACAATTACAAAATGCGGATAATTTCCGACGGTCTCGGAGAAAAAAGCGAAAATGACGAAAGCGATTTTCTTTATAGTCAAGTGATTTTTGACACTTTTGAGGGCGACTCGATTTCTGGAAAAGCCGAGTTCGGAATTTATTATGACGGCGTTTTTCAGGGAAAATTGCTTTCTGAATACGAAATTGACAAGCAGCCTCCGCTTGCGCCGGTTTTCAACGCGAGCGAAAAAGGATTTTATGTGCGCTCTGATGTCGAGCTGAAAATCGAGGCAGAGAACGAGGCAAAAATTTATTACGCGATTTCAGTCCCGAACGAGCTTTCCGCAGGAACTTACAGCGAAAATTCTCCTGAGCTTGATGTGCAGCTTTCAAATTTCAAGCCTTACAATTTCAAGAAAATAAAGCTCCGCTCCGGGAAAAAATCCGCAGTTTTCTATAAAATTGCGGCGTTTGCGGTTGACAAGGCTGGAAACAAAAGCTCGTTTTCTGAATACAAGCTCATAATCGACGAGTTCAATTATTTTATCGATTTTGGATTTGCCGGGGAAAATTCTGACGGAAGCAAGAGCCGTCCGTTCAATAATCTCCAGCAAATTTTGAAAGTTATAAACAGCTCTGATTTCTCGCATTTTTTCGTGTCTGGGAATTTTGAAATCGGAAAAAACACTGAGATTTTGTCGAACTGCGCGTTTACAGGAACTAGCGAGTCGCGCTCGAGAATAACTTTTTCGCCTGAATCTTGCTTGATAGTTAAGAATTCGAGCATTTCATTTGCAAACTGCTACATTCAAAAATCATTTTTTGAGACGGAAAATTCGGATTCAAGAATGATTGTGCTTGAAAATTCCGCTGCGGAATTCAACGGCTGCCAGATTTTCGGGAATTTCAGCGGAAGCGGTGTCCTGATAAGTGCCGAAAAATCAATGATGAATTTTATGTCGTCAAATTTGGCGTGCAAGGCTTTGTCTTACGCCTGCGTGGTTTCCGCAGTCTCTTCTGAAATTTCGTCTGAAAAATCAGCTTTTGCGGCAAACGCGGAAACTTCCGTTGCGGCGAGCGTTTCAAAATCGCGTCTTGACTTAGAAAATTCCGTTTGCTCAGTTTCGGGGCATATCGGAAGAATCGTCGAGGCGGAATCTTCAAACCTGAAAATGAGCAAAAATAAATTTTCTGCCGATTTTGACGAGAAAAAGCGCGGAGTTAAGGCGATTTACAAAGATAAAATAACTTTAATAATAGAAGATTCTGAAAATATTGAGGAAGGTTTTTAAGATGGGAATTTCACTTGTTTGCGGATTTGACGAGGCTGGAAGAGGTCCTCTCGCAGGTCCTGTTACTGCAGGAGCTGTGATTCTTCCAAAAGATTTTCCTGTTGAGATTTTAAATGACTCAAAAAAACTTTCCGAGAAAAAACGCGATTCAGCGGAAAAAATCATAATGGAAAAATCGTGCTGGGGAATCGGAATTGTTGACCACGAGACAATCGACAAAATCAATATCCTTCAGGCTTCAATGTACGCAATGAAAATCGCCTATGAGATGATGAAATCAAAACTTCCTGAATGGCTGAAATTGCAGGGCGGAGAATTTGCGGAAATCGCGGAAAATGAAAATCTTGACGGATTTATTTCAGCTATAACCGACGGAACGAGCTGCCCGAAAGTTCCGTGCAAAGTAAGGTGCGAGCCGAAAGCCGACGGAAAATATCCTGAAGTTATGGCGGCGAGCATTATCGCTAAAGTTGAGCGCGACAAAATGATGCTCGAATATGACAAAATTTATCCTGAATATGGCTACGCAAAGCACAAGGGCTACCCGACAAAAGCCCACAAGGAAGCCTGCCGAAAATTTGGACCAAGTCCAATTCAGCGTCTTTCTTTTAAGTATTGAAATTTTTGCGGGATTTTTTAGGTTGTGAAAAACTGCGCTCATTCTTTCCGGTTTCTGCCATTGCTATTTCAATAAAATTGAAAACAAACAATGTTTTTTCGGCCTCGCGTCATTTGTATGCAATCGAAAAAAAACGCACCGAAAAATCGGTGCGCTGTCTCTTTAGATTCAAATAAAAGTTGCTAGAAAATCTTTACTCTTCTTTAGAAGATGATGAAGTTGAGCCTGTATCGTCTGATTTCTTTGACTTGATGTGAATTACTTTTCCAGTGCGCTTGATTCCGTCCGGCTCTCTTCCAATCTTTCTGATGATTTTCTTGTCTCCGCCAAAGCCGTATTTTGCTTCTTTTGCGGCTTTCTTTTCAGCGCGGAGCTTTGCTTTTTCCTTGCGGTCTTTTTCAATGAATTTGAGCGAGTCATCAAGACCGGCAAGAACTTTCTGCATATCTTCCGCAAAGATTGAAATCTGATGGCGGTCAAAATCCGCGCCATCGCCTTTTTTGCTTTCTACAATCTGCAAAAATACATCGCCAACTCTGTTTTCCTTGACGTTAAAAAAATAAGTGCGGTTGTCCAGCAGAACCTGAGTCGTAAAGAGTTCTCCACGAATGCCCATAGTCATCCTTCCTTAGAAAATGCGAATAAAAATTATTTGATAATTCTATCGTATCGCAAGTTTTGATTCAAGATTCACTCAGCATTGAAAGTCTGATAAATCTCTTTTACAGCCTCGAAAAGCTCAGTTGTAGCTTTTTCTGTTGTGAGCGGCCCGAAGCTGAAACGGACCGCGCTGTCCTGAACTTCACGGCTTGCGTTCATTGCGGCGAGAATCGGACGGCTTTGTTTTTTTGACGAGCAAGCCGAGCCGGTCGAGATAAAAAATCCCTTTGCATCGAGCGCGCGCACCATGACGTTTCCAGGAATTCCCTTGAAAGCAGCCTGCAAAACCCACGGCGAAAACTTGTCTTGAACTTCGCCGTCAAGATCCGCGCGGATTTCAGGAACAAGCACACAATTTTTTAACTCTGAAAGTTTGGAGATGAAATCTCCTGTCCATTTTTTTTGAGTCAAAAATCTTTCATAAGATGCGGTTTTGTCAGAGTTATTTTCTGATCCGGTTTGCCTTGCACTTTTTTCGCTTTCAGTTCGTTCGGATTTTTCGCAGTTGAGTTTCTCCGCGTTAAATTTGCCGGAAATATAATATTTTTCTAGGCATTTTGAAAATGCGACTGCTCCAAAAAGATTTTCTGTTCCTGAGCGGATTCCGTTTTCCTGTCCGCCGCCAGTTAAAAACGGCCTGATTTCACGCGCAAGATACAAAATTCCGATTCCGCGAGGACCGCAGATTTTATGCGAGCTTAAAGCCGCACTGTCAATTCCCTTGTAGCTTAAATCCAATGGAATTTTTCCTGCCGCCTGAACGCAGTCAACGTGGAAATGCGGCTTTCGTTTTCCTGCCGCCGCTTTTGTGATTGCGTCCGCGATTTCATAAATCGGCTGAATGCATCCTGTCTCGTTGTTTACTGCCATTACGGTTATAAAAAGCGTGTCCGGCGTGATTTTTTCTGAAATCGCTTCGGCTGAGATGAATCCGTTTTTGTCTGGATTTACGCTCACAACTTCAAATCCGAGATGCTTTAGCTCGCTGCATTGTTCTCTTAACGCAGGATGCTCGATTGCGCTCAAAATTATTCTGCCGCGTTTTCCTTCTGAAATCATTGGAGAATTCAAGACCGAAAGAAGCGGAATATGGTCGCTTTCAGTTCCGCCGGAAGTGAAAAAAATCTGGCTTGGCTTTACGCCGATTGCCTTTGCCGAGCGTTCTCGCGCTTCCTCAAAAATTTTTCTAGCTTCTTTTCCTGCCGCGTGAGTTGATGACGGATTCCCGAAACTTTCCAGCGCAATTTCAAGAGATTCACGCAAAATCTCCTTGTCTTCAGGGCTTGTCGCAGCCCAGTCAAAATAATGTTCGTGTGTCATTTTAAAACTTCGATAACTTTTTCTTTTGGAACTTCTGTGATTACGGTTCTGCCCACATCTTCCTGCAGAACAAAACGCACTTGGCTTGAGCTGTTTTTCTTGTCTTTTTTCATCGCGTTGAATAAAATCTCAGCGATTTCTGAATCTGACTTTTCAGGATATTTTTCTTTCATCGCAGGATGAACTGCTTCTGTCTCCCATCCGAAACTTGCAAGGCATTTTTTTACTCGCTCCGCAAAATTGTTGCTTGCAAGACCGAGATTCCGCGAAAGCTCCGCAGCCCGACCGATTCCCCATGCGACTCCGTCTCCGTGCGTAACGACTCCAAGCCCCGCCATGCTTTCAAGAGCGTGCCCGAAAGTGTGTCCGAGATTAAGCTGCATTCTTATGTTTTTTTCTGTCAAATCTTCTTCGACGACTTTCGCCTTTGCGTTCACGCAGATTCTGATTGCCTCTTCAACAAGCGGATTTTTTCGTTCTGTCAAAATTTCAGGAGATTTCTCGAATTTTTCAAAAAGCTCAGGAGAGTAAAGCAGCGCGGTTTTTACGACTTCTGCCATTCCAGATTTGTATTCATTTTGAGGAAGGGTCTGGATAAATGACGGAATTATGTGGATTTTCTGCGCTGGAAAAAACGAGCCAATCATATTTTTGTAGCTTTCAAAATCGCAGCCGGTTTTTCCGCCGATTGCCGCGTCAACCATGCTCAAAAGAGTTGTCGGAACAAGCTCGCAGTGCGCGCCGCGCTTAAAGATTGATGAGGCAAACGCCGTCATGTCGGTGATTACGCCGCCGCCGATTCCGACGAAAACTGTTGTGCGCTGGCCGTTGTTGTCCAAAGCTGCTTTTACGATTTCAAGAACCGACTCGATTGTCTTGTAAGGTTCGCCGCTTCCCAAAATCAAGAGAACGTCTTTTCCGTGATTTCCAGTCTCGTTCGGCTCAATTTTAAGATGGGAAAAATTCTCTCCGCGGAAAAGATTTATGAAAGGCTTTGCAAATTCAAGCGAGGCAACATTTGTGTCCGTTACAAAAACTCGTTGCGGCCGCGAATCGTTTTTCTGGCTTTCATCTTCAAGCTCTGGAAAAAAAATCGCGTTCAAGTCCGGCTCGCCTTTGTAAAATCTTATAAAAGTGCGGTCTGTTCCCGGATGCACCGGCGGATAAATTATATCTTTTTCATCAAAAGTCATAGACACCTTCTATTATCTTTTTATTTTCGTTTTTGAAATCTAAAATCGTGCTTGTTCTGAAATTTTAATTTCAAATTCTTTTTTCGATTCATAATCCGCAATTTCTGATTCATCATTTTTCATTTTGAATTGGAAATTACGAATTGCGTTTAATATCCGTCTCCCATTTTTTCAAAGTCGTCAATAACTTTTTGGACTCTTGAAATCTCTCGGTTTAGGATTTTGTCATAGTCAAGATTTCCGTTTCCGACACGCTCGCGCTCGTCTTCCCAGTTTTGAATGTCCGTCAGAAAAAGAAATTTGAACTTTCCGACATTCGCCTTTTCTGCCCAAAGTTTCGCTTCCTGCCAGTAGTGAAGTCCTGCCTCGTAGCAGCTTTTCGCTTTTTTCAGGTTTTCGATATACAAATCTTTCCACGGAGCGTCGTAAAATTTCGCGGTCTTTTTGTCATAAGTCCGCCCGAGCCTTAAATGCTGCTCGATTAGCTTCAGATTTATATGCATCATAAAGAGATAGCGGTATTTTTCCCAGTCATCCTCGTTGTCGATTTTGACTCCGGCGTAAAGCGGATTGCAAAAATCCGCCTGAACAGCTTTTTCAAGCCAGTAAATGTTTTCCATCACATCGTCTGGATATTGCTGGTAATGCACGTGAAAAAGCTTGTAATAGTCTTCTTTATATTTGACCATGTACGAAAACGTAGGAGAAACCGTAAAAATCAGGGCAATCGCGGCAAAAATCGCGCGGGAAATCTTTTTCATCTCTTTGATTATCGACCGTATTTTTCTTTTAGATTAACGCAGATTTGCCCGTAAACTTCTTCAATGCTTTTGCTTGCGTCAAGCCGGACGATTTTCATTTCTGTGTTTTTTGACTCGTACTCGGAAATGACTTTTTCGTACTGGCTTTCGGTTTTTTTAAGATAGTCAATCTGCTCGTAGATTTCACGTTCGCCCCGGCTGTCAACGCGCTTTAGCGAAATTTCAGGATTTATCTCAAAGAAAAAAAGAATTTCTGGAAGAGGAAACACCGAATTCAAAAGTTTTGGAAGCTCTTCGCCGCAAGTTACGCTCTGATACGCGATATTTGAAAAAAGATAGCGGTCTGAAACAACGATTTTGCCGCTTTCTGCCTTTTCCACGAGAGCTGAATCTTCGCCTTTTCCGTAAAGATGCTCGCTTCTGTCCGCCGCAAACAAAAATGCGGAAGTCTGCGCGTCAAGTTTAACATCGCCTTTGAGCATTTTTCTTAAGAATTTTCCGGTTTCGCTTTTTGTCGGCTCGGCTGTGAAAAAAAATCTTTCCGCGTCACTCCGATTTTGAAGCATTTTGATTTGCGTGCTTGTTCCCGCTCCGTCGATTCCTTCAAAAACAACAAAATTTTTTAAAATCATATTTTTCTAAGTCCTTTTGACTCTTTTGGCGTTGAGTTTCCGCAATTTTTAACTTTTTAATTTCTGAACGATTTTTAGCATTATATTAGAAAGTTTTGATTATGCCGATAGTGGAAGTGAAGAAGTCCGCACTTTCTGATAGAATAAGGCTCTTGCAGGAAATCCTAAAAAAATCGATGAAGTCTAAGGTTTTGGGCGTTGGCCTCGGAAGCACAATATTTATTTTTCTCGCAATTGCAGTTTTGGCTTTAATCAGGCCAGTTTACGTGAGACTTTACGGCGAGCTTTCAAGAATCGAGAAAATCGCGTGCAAGAAACTTGAGGAAGAGACCGGTCTTTCGCTTTCCTACAAGTCGATTTCGCCTTCGGTTTTGGCTGGCGCGAATATGAAAAAAATCGCAATTTCAGATGTCGCGTCAAAAAAAACTGTTCTGACAATAAAAAAAGCGCGGCTTTCGTATACAATCACAAAATTTTTCTCGAAGAATCCGGTTCTCGCGCTCGAGTCGCTTTCTTTGAACGGCGTTGAAGTCGAATTTGACGCTGTGAAGGATTCCGCGTTTGTTGAAAAAATCCAGAATCTCCTGAGAAAAAATGGTAACGGGAAAAAATCAAAAAAAGAAAATTCCAAAAATGACGAAAACAAAATCGGTTCTGAAAATGATTTGAAATCTGATGATAAAAAAAACACTGAGAATGCGGATTTTTCTTTTGAAACCGGCGAAATAAAAAATGGAAAAATTGGAAACGGCGAAACTAAACTTGGCGGAAAAACAGGCGCGGCAAGCGAAATTGTGGAATCTGCGAAAAAAATCAGTTTTCCGTTCGATATAATAGTAAAAAATGTTTCAGTTCATTATTCTGACGAAAAAAACGAGCTTTTCTTGACGCTTAAAAATCTTAATCTAAAGGATTTTGAGCGTTCCGACAGCTATTCTGTGAAATCTTCCGGCGCGGCTTCTTTTTTGACAGACGCTCTAAAAAGCGGCGGACGGCGGCAGAAAATCGCCTGCGGATTCTCGCTTTCAGGAAATATTTTTCCAAGCCTTGACGGAAGCTCGGCCCTTTTAAGCCTTTCAAACTCGCGCGGTGCGGATTATTCACTTTCAAATCTCGATTTGCTTTTAAACTACAATCAAAATATTCTTGAAGTTCGCACGATGAGGACGGTTCTGCCGTTTTCTGTCTACGCGAAAGGCGATTTTGAGAAAATGGAATTCGGTTTTCAGGGCGAGTTTGACCGCTTTAATCCTTTTTCGCTCGTTTCAGTCCGAAAAAAAACGGAAATTATGCAGAAAATCAACGGCTCGACGATTTCTGGAAATCTTTCCGCGTCTTTTTCATCAAAAAATATAAGTTACGACTCAAATTTGCGGCTTGCTTTAAGCCAGAATATTTTTGGCGAGAAAATTGATTTTAAGGTTTCGGCGAAAGGCGACAAAAATTACGTTTCGGTCTCGAAAATTTCGGCTTCGGGAGATTCAATCGACGCTGAATTTTCAGGCGGATTCAACATTGCAAGCTTGCAGCCGTCCGGAACTCTTTCGCTTAACTTTTTCAGGCTGAAAAACGGCGGAATTATCTCGACTGAAATTTACGTTGACCCGCTTTCCCGCGGCTTTATGTGCTTTTCTCCGCAAATTTTCTTCAATGATATGTCGCTCACAGCCGCGCAGTTTACGGTTTATCCAGAAAAGTCCTCTGTAGATTTTTCTTTTGAATTTTTTGATTATGCGCACACGGACTATGAGAACGCAGGACATTTTGTTCTTGACGGAAGTTTTCTTACATCTGGACAGAAATTTTTGCAGGCTTCGGTTTCAATTTCCGATATGTTTGTTGACAGCGTTATCCAAAAAACGGCTTTTTTCCTTGATGAGAACCTTGCCGCTTGGCTTAACACAGCCGCTTCTGCCGCCTCTCCTTACGTTTTCAACACGGAAGCGTATATTTCAAGCGATTTCAAGGATTTTTCCGTGAATGCGCCGCTTTGCCTTCTTGCGAACACGAAAAAGGACCGCGAGCTTTTGATCTTCGCTCTCGACGGCTCAAAAGAGACTTTCAACATAAGCCAGTTCGACTTGCAGTTTGGAAGCATTGAGGCTCATGCGCAGTCGTCGGTTGATTTTGCGGACAATTTCAAGGATTTTTCTTTTTCAAGCGATTTGACCGTGAATTCTATTCCTTACAGATTTTCAGGAAGCGTTTCTCCTGAATGGATTTCGATTTCAGGCGATTATGATTTTGACGCGATTGTCTCGTTCGGCGAGAAAATTTCAGGAAGCGTTTCGAGCAGGCTTTTTCCGGTTGCCGCAGGAAAATACGTTTTCGCGCTTTCTTTCGACACGGATTTCAGCTGGGACTTGAACGAGGGAATTTCCGCTGAAATCGCAAGCTTTGAACTTGAAGAGCCTTCGCTTAATCTTCCGTTTGCCCCGCATCTCGTTTTTTCTGGCAGCGCGAACCGTTACGGCTTTATGTTCAACACGCTTGCATATTCTGACAACGTTTCTTCCTTGGATGGAAGCGGAACTTTTGTATGGAATCTGAACAACGGAATTTTTGACTCGATTCACGCGAATATCGATATGGCGAGCGTAGTTTCATCAGAGAAATTCAATTTTTCCGCCGATTTCACGAATCCTTCGCAGCTTCCTTTTTCTGCCGAGGCATTAAAAAATGACTTTTATATGTCGGTCTCGTCTTCAATGCAGAATTTTCCGTGCGGAAGATTTTTATCGGAGCAGAATTCTGACGACACGATTTCAGCCGAGATTACAGCGACAGGAACTATAAAGAATCCTTTGATTTCTGTGAATTTGGAGAAGGCGAAACTTTCTCTTTACGGTTATCCGCTGAATGCGAGCGCGTCTGTCGTTTATGATGACACAGGACTGAACGTTAGCGGAATGGAATGTTCATGGTCGCTTTTGAATTTGAGCGGATTAAACGCTTCGTTCGATCCGTTCTCGTTCTCTGGCGAGGCGCAGGCAAAACTTGATGTGCGGCTAAACAACAAGTTGATAGAAATGCCTTTGAGCCTTAACGTTTCGGGCGCGAAAGAGACTCGTGATTTTTCAGTTCCAGAATTTTTGACAGTCGAGCTTAAATCAGATGAAGTCGGAGGAAATTTCTTTGCGAGCAAATTTCCTTTCAAGCTGACTGGCGTTAGGGCAGGCGAGAATATCGAAGTTTTTGCGGACGACAGAAACGCTTTCAACGCTTCTTTTTCTAAACAGAACGGAATTTCTGCGAATGTGAATTCAAAAACCGTAAAATTCAATCTTGACGGAACAATCATAAAAAACGAGCTTGACCTTGCGATAAAAGGAATTTACGCGGACATGAAGCGGATTTCTTCCGAGATTGAAATTCCTGCGGTTCATTTCAACAGCGGAATTGTAACCGGCGCACTGAAAATTTCTGGAATCACGACTGACCCGGAATTTACAGGCGCGTTCAGCATTGAAAAGCCGAATCTCAATATTCCTTATATTTCGCGCTATGCTTTTTCCGCTCCGAGACTTTTTTTGACGGCGGGGCAGGGCGAGGCGCACGTTGAGCCTACACCTGTTTTTGTCGGAAACGGATACGGGCTTGTCGGAATGGTCATGGAATTTGACCGCTGGGGAATTGAAAGCATTGATGTGAGCGTTGATGTTGACGACGCGCACAAAGTTCCTGTTGAGATGTCTTTTCCGTTTGTCTTTGTGAAAGGCGACGGAAGCTGCCAGCTTGATATTTTGTATACAGTTCCAAACGAAATCAGCATTTCGGGCTGGATTACAGGAGACAACACCGATGTTGAAATTGTAACGACATCGCTTCAAAAACAGTTCTCGCTTGAAAACATCTCGCAGTCAGTGCCGGTAAAGGTGGCCGAGCCTTCATCGATAAATGTCTTTACGGACTTGGATATTACAGTCGGCCAGAAAGTTCAGGTTCTCTTCAATCCTCTTATGCGCGGCGTTGTGACTCCGGGAACCGCGCTTAGCCTTTTTATCGATTCTGCCACAGGCGAATTTGAGCTTAAAAGCGACATCAGTTTGCGCGGCGGAGAAATCGTTTGGCTTAACAGAAACTTCTATATGAAAGAAGGAAGAATCGCGCTCAACGAGACTCAGGACAGAATGGACCCGAAAATCACTGTCCGTGCTGAAACCCGCGAGCGCGACGAGAGCGGAAATATGGTCACAATCGTTATGTCCGCGAACAACGAGCCTTTAAGCACATTCACTCCGCATTTTTCTTCTATTCCTGCAAAATCTGAAAAGGAGATTATGGAGCTTCTCGGAAACGTCGTCTCCGCAGATTCTGAAAACGTGGCTTCGCTTGCGGTTGCCGGCGGCGACTACTTTATGCAGGCGACTCTTATGCGCAAGATTGAAAATACATTGCGTGAAACCCTCAATTTTGATATATTTTCCATTCGTACAAATGTCTTGCAAAATTCGGTTAAGTTTGCGACGAGCAGGGATAGTTCAAATCATCTTTCGTTCGGTAACTTTATTGACAACTCGACTGTTTATGTAGGTAAGTACTTCGGCAGTTCGATTTACGTTGACTCTCTTCTTCATTGGACTTATGACGAGGACAAAGCTGTGAACGGAACATATTCAGGAGATATTGTCTTCCAGCCGGAATTCGGTTTTGAGATGACTTCGCCTTTTGTGAATATCCGAATCGGCGTTGCTCCAGATATTGATGAAATCAGAAGAGGAATAACTGGAACTTGGGTTCCTTCAACATCAATGACTCTGTCGTGGAAACATTCGTTTTAAAAATTGAAAATGTAAAAAATCGCTGCGTGAGAATATTTTCCGCGCGGATTTCGTCTTTTCCGGCGAATAAAAAAGGAGATTATATGTCTGTCCGTCGTAGGATTTCTGTTTTGGCCTTTGTTGTGGCTGCCTTTATTTTCTGCTCAGCTCCTGTTTTTGCTCAGGATGCTGAAAGCGGAACTTCATCAGAAAGCACAGTTTTGGAAGATGGATGGTACTACAATAAAATAATCAAGTCGGTCGTGTTCAAAGGTTTGAAGAATGTCGATTCAAAAGACGTTGACGGGCTTGTTTCTAGCTTTTACGGAAAAAAATTCACTGACGAGCTTTACGAGGAGCTTTACTCGCGGATTGACAATCTTGACTATTTCGACGAGATAAATCCTGAAGTTACTTCTGCGGACGCGAAGCTAAAGACAATCATAATCACAATAAATGTTGTTGAGCGGCCTGCTGTCTACAGAATTTTTGTGAAAGGAAATTCTCAAATCAGAACAACTGAAATCAAGGATGCGGCAAGCGTAAAGGAAAAGGAGATTTTTATCTCTTCAAAGCTGCCTGCCGACGAGCGTGCAATCAGAAAACTTTATCTTGAAAAAGGTTTTACAAACGCGAGAATCAGCTCGGAGACAAAAACAACGGACAAGGGCGTTGAAATCACTTTCAACATTGACGAGGGACGCTCGACTGTCGTCTCGAACATCAAATTTATCGGAAACAAAGTTGTCTCGTCAAAAACGCTAAAAAAGAAAATTTCGCTGAAAGAAGTCGGAATAATAAGCAAGGGAGCTTTTCAGGAGTCAATGCTTGAATCTGACCGCCAGGCAATCATGGCTTATTATGCGAACAACGGCTATATTGACGCGCAGGTTGTTGACATCACAAAAGATGTCGCGGTGAACGAAAAGAAAAAGCGCGATGAGCTTACAATCACATTCGCGATTCAGGAAGGCGCGCAGTACACTTTTGAAGGCGTCTCGTTTGTCGGAAACAGAATTTTCTCTGACGAGGAGCTTGGTTCGCTTGTTAAGCTGCAGAAAGGCGCGGTTTTCAACCAGACAAAATACAGCGAGGGCGTTATGGCGGTTGCCGACCATTATTATGAGAACGGCTACACGTCAAACCGCTTCCAGCAGATTCCTGAGAAAAACGAGGAAGCAAAGACAATCGCATATCAGTTTATGATTGTTGAAAATGTGCGGAGCCACGTTGAAAATATCACTTTAAAAGGAAATACAAAGACAAAAGACGCTGTAATTTTGCGCGAGCTTCCGATTGAAAGCGGAGACATTTTCTCAAAGGCGAAAGTTACGACCGGACTTCGAAATCTTTACAACTTGCAGTATTTCAGCGCGGTTGTTCCAGACATTGTTCCTGGCTCGGAGGAAAATCTCGTTGACTTGATTATCTCTGTTGAGGAGCAGTCAACAACTTCCATTGAATTCGGCGTAACATTTTCAGGTGTTTCAGACCCTGACGATTTGCCTTTTGCCTTGTTCGTGAAATGGCAGGACTCAAACGTAAAAGGAAGCGGAAATTCAATCAGCGCAAGCTCTTCAATCGCGACCGACACTCAGTCTGTCGGCTTGAGCTGGGGAACAGGCTGGCTTTTCGGAAAGCCGATTTCTGCCTCAATCAGCACGGAATTCGCACATTCAAGCCTTAACGCTTTGAGAAACAAGATTCAATATGACGGCACAATCGACGACGACAGCTATTATATGGACTATGAGCAGCTGAAATGGACTTCGGGATTTTCTCTCGGACGAAGATGGACTCCTGACTTTGCGATTCTTTCTTTTGCGTCTGGAATTTCGTTTAGTTTGAAGAACAATATGTACGACACAGACTTGTGGACTCCTGTTGACTCCTCGATAAGCGACTACGCGAACAAATGGGGCTGGCAGAACTCAATCTGGTCTTCATTCTCGATTGACGACCGTGATGTGAACTACGACCCTTCCGCAGGCTGGTTTGCAAGCCAGCGTCTTACTTGGTACGGAATTACGCCGTGGGAAGATGAATATTTCCTTCGAACAGACACAAAGCTTGAAAAATATTTCACTTTGCTTAAATGGCAGGCGACTGAAAGCTGGCTTTTCAAAGTTGTCCTGATGGGATATTCGGGGCTTTCGCTCCAAGTTCCTGCTGTTAATTCTCAGGTTGGAGACTCAAGCCGCCTTTACATCGACGGAATGTTCAATGGACGCGGCTGGACTTCAATCTACAACACGAACCGTGGCCGCGCGCTTTGGAGCAATATCTTAGAGCTTCGTATTCCGCTTGTGCCGGGCGTTCTCGCGCTTGACTTGTTTGCGGATGCGGCTGCGATTAAAGACAGCCCTTATGAAATGTTTACCGAGCTAAAAAAAGAGGATTTCTTCTTTAGCTTCGGTCCTGGAATTCGCTTTACAATTCCGCAGTTCCCACTCCGTCTGCTTTTTGCGAACACTGGAAAATTCGGTTCTTCTGATTCTAGCGACAATTACGGCGTTGGAGACGGAAAATGGCACTGGGACAAAAACTGGAAATTCGTTCTGTCATTCAATATCACAAACAAATAAAATCGAAATTATCGAAATAGTGAAATTATCGATAACAAAATCGAAATTAGGAAAATAAAATGAAAAAAATTGCATTGATTTTGGCTTTGACTCTTCTTTCGCTTGCGGGGCTTTCGGCTCAGCAGATTACAAGATTCGGCGTTGTTGACACTGCGCGCGTTTATCAGGCTTATTTTAGAAATTCCGCGCCGGTTAGAAACTATGAGAACAAAAAATCTCAGTTTCAGGCGGAAATCACAAAGCGTTCCGAGGAGATTCAAAAGCTCAAATCGCAGAAAACTGAGGCTGAATCTTCTGGAAACGACGCGACAGCTTCTCGCCTTGAATCTGAAATCATCAAAAAGACAGATTCACTGACCGAATACACAAACGCAAAAAACGTGGAGCTTGAATCAATCAAAAACAATTTGCAGAATTCTGATTCTTTCTATAAAAAACTTTATTCTGTTCTTGAGCGCGTGGCGGAGGACGGCGGATATTCCGTGATTTTAAGCCTTCAAAACGCGAACGGAATTCTCTGGTACAGCTCTTCTGTCGATGTTACGGACAAAGTGATTTCGTCTCTAGGCTTGTAAAATGGCTAAAGATTCAGTTGTCGCAGGCTCGCTTCAAAACCGCTCGGAATCTTCCGAGCTTACGCCGTTAATGATTCAGTATCTTTCCATAAAAGAGCAGCACAAGGGCGAGGTGCTGTTTTTCCGTCTTGGGGACTTTTATGAAATGTTCAACGATGACGCAATTGAAGTTTCGCGCCTTTTAAATCTTACGCTCACGCACAGGGCAAGCCAGCCGATGTGCGGAATTCCTTACCATGCGGCGAAAGTCTACATTGCGCGTCTTTTGCGCTGCGGAAAAAAAATCGCGATTTGCGAGCAGATTGGCGATGTTCACGCGAAAGGCCTTACCGAGCGGAAAGTGATTGAAGTAATCACTCCTGGAACGGCGGTTGAAAGCGAGTATCTTGAAGGCGGAACAAACAATTTTCTTGCGTGTCTTTGCGTTCAGAAAAGCAAGGCGGGCTTTGCCTATATCGATGTTACGACTGCTGATTTTTTTGCGACAAGCTGGAACACAGCAGACATGGCGGAAAATTTTCCGAAAGAGCTTGGAAGATGCAATCCGCGCGAGCTTTTGCTGCCTGAAAGTCTCCGTTCAAATCAGACGGTGCAGGAATTCCTTTCCCAAAACGAAAATCTTTCAATCTCATATTATCCTGACTGGAATTTTGACCAGAATTTAAGCTTCAAGCGGCTTTTGTCGCAGTTCAAGACAGCAAGTCTTCAGCCGTTCTCGCTTGACGAGCGTTCTGCGGAAGTCGCGCCTGCCGGATTTTTGCTTGACTACATTCAAAAGACGACAATCACAAATTCTCCGCACGTTACAGGAATAAAAGTCTATAAAGACAGCCAGTTTGTGATTATGGATGACTCTTCAAGGCGGAATCTTGAAATCGTGCAGAATTTAAGAGACGGAAGCGCGCATTTTTCGCTTTTGGAATGTGTATCGCACACTCAGACCGCGATGGGAAAGCGCGCTCTTTGCAACTGGCTTTTGTATCCTCTGAAAAATTCCGATGAAATCAACTCGCGGCAAAATCACGTTGAGCTTTTCGTAAAAAATCGGAATCTCCTTGAATATGTGCATGAAAAGCTTGGGAATATTCTCGATATTGAGCGTCTGGCAGGAAGAATCGCGATGGAGCGTGCTCACGCAAAGGATTTGCAGGCTTTGCGCACATCGCTCGAGTCTTGGCTTGAGGTGAGAAGCCATCTTGAAAATTACGATTTTGCGAAAACTGACCCGGCGGCTGCAATCCAGATTGTGGAGCTTATCAAAAAATCGATTCTCGAAGACCCTGCCACAAGCCTTACGGAAGGAAGAATTATTCAAAGCGGCTGGTCAAAAGAGCTTGACGAATACAGAAATATCCACGACAACGTGAACAAAATTCTTTCTGACTACGCCGACGAGGAAAAAGAAAAGACTGGAATCGCGAATCTTAGAATCAGAAACAATAATCTTACTGGCTATTATATTGAAATCACGCGCGGAAAAGCCGACAAAATTCCGCCGCATTTTATTTTGCGTCGCGCGCTTACAAACGCTGACCGCTACACGACAGTCCGCCTGCAAGAAATTGAAAAGCAGATAAACGAGGCGAGCCTTAAAATAATTGAGACGGAGCGCGACTTGTTCCTTGAAATCCGCTCGCGGCTTGCCACGCAGACAAATTATCTTTTGCAGACTGCGCACGAGATTGCTTATGCCGACGTTACTTCCGCGCTTGCGCACACTGCCGTTCTGTACAGCTGGATCCGCCCGGTTGTGGACAACTCGAAGAACTTTGAGATAAAGGGCGGACGGCATCCTGTTGTTGAAATGCATCTTCCTGTGGGGGAATTTGTTCCGAACGACTTGGAGATTTCTTCTGAAAATTCTGAGAACAACGGGAAAAATCTTGCTTCGTTCGCGCTTATAACCGGTCCGAACATGGCAGGAAAATCGACTTATCTAAGGCAGAACGCTTTGATTGCGCTGCTTGCCCAGACCGGCTCTTTTGTGCCTGCGAAAGAAGCTCACATCGGAATTGTTGACAGAATTTTCTGCCGTGTCGGCGCGAGCGACAATCTTGCGCGCGGAGAATCGACTTTCTTGGTTGAGATGTCTGAAACTGCCTACATTTTGCGCGGTGCAACGGACAAGTCTCTTGTGATTATGGACGAGGTCGGACGCGGAACTTCCACCGAGGACGGACTTTCAATCGCGTGGGCTGTCTCCGAGTATCTTTTGAACACGATAAAATGCAAGACTCTTTTTGCGACTCACTATCACGAGCTTACGCGGCTTTGCCATCCGAGGCTTAAACTTTTGTGCATGGACGTTCGCGAGGAAGACGACAAAGTTGTTTTTTTAAGGAAGATAAAAGACGGCGCGAGCGAGAATTCGTACGGAATCCACGTTGCGTCTCTGGCGGGAATTCCTGAAAGCGTTATAAAACGCGCGAACGAGATTCTTTCAAAGCTCCATTCTTCCGATGAACATAAAAAAAACGAGACACTAAATAAAAGCGATGCGATTTTTGAAACAGTGCAGTCGAGCGCGGAAATTCCTGCAAAATCGCTAACGATGCCGGGACTTTTCAGCGACGAGGAGATGATTCTCGACGAGATTTTAAGCGCAGACCCCGACGGCATGACACCGCGCGAGGCTCTGGATTTGGTTGCGCGCTGGAAAAAGCAGCTTTCAGGAAAATGATTTTTTAACACGATTGCCACGGATTGAAATGATAGACGCGGACAAGGAAAATAATCCGCGAAAATCCGTGCTGTTCGAAAAGTCCGTGTTTGTTTTTTTTAGCGGTTTGCAATTTTCTAAATATTTTTTTTGAGTTTCCGATAATGAGAATATGAATAGTTTTACACGGTCAGTTGATTTGTTGTCCCGCGCGATGGACGTGAACTCGCTTCGCTATCAGGTTTCTGCGAACAATATTGCGAATGCGGAAGTTCCGAACTATAAGCGTCAGGAAGTGAATTTTGAGAGCGAGCTAAAAAGAGCTTTTGAAAGCGAGGCGGACTCTGCTCACAGAATGAAGCTCACGGTGACAGACGACCGGCATATTCAGCTGAACGAGCCTTACGACTACAGGGAAGTTGAGCCGAGGCGCGTGACTGACTGGACTACTACGGCGAACGCTAACGGAAACAATGTTGACCCGGAGAGCGAGGCTATGAACATTATGAAAATCCAGCTTAACTACAGGCTTTTGGCACAGCTTGAGAATTTTGAGTTCAGCCAGATGAAGACTGCGATGAAAAAATAACAAAAATTACATCCTGTAATTTTTGTTATTAACGAGAAAATTCTGTTCACCTGAAGGCAAACAGAATTTTCTCTTGTGCTTTACTGCGCGACGCAACGTTATCTAGCGTCGTGCCGTGTGATGAAAAATGCGTTTGGGGTCTGGCGAGGCTCGAAATTAAAATTCAATATGCTTTGCATTTGAAAGTTTGGAACGGAGGAAAATAAAATGGGAATGTTTACTTCTATAAATATCGCGGCAACTGGAATGAGTGTTGAGCGTCTTAGAACTGACGTTATTTCAAACAATATCGCGAACGCTTCCACAACACGCACTCCAGAGGGCGGCGCATTCAAGAAATCTTCTGTGATTCTTGAGCCTGTCGCTTCTAGCCACCCGACTTGGCGTTCCCCTTTCGTTTCTGCAGATCAGGACAACGGCCCTGGAAAAGGCGTTCGCGTTAAGAAAATCGTTAAGGACACAACTCAGGGACGCATGGTTTACGATCCTTCAAATCCTGACGCGATTCAGTCAGGCCCGAACAAAGGGTATGTTGAATATCCGAACGTTAATATCGTGAACGAGATGGTTGACCTGATTTCGGCAAGCCGCGCTTACGAGGCAAACTCAACCGTTGTTCAGGGCGCGAAAGATATGTTTTCAAGCGCGCTCGAGATTGGAAGAGGCTAAAATTAGCCGGCATACGCTGAAAAAGTTTGAACGTTGATGTCATTTCGAACTGTTTCTGAATCTTTAGGCTGAATTTAATGTAGATTCTGAAATGAATTCAGAATGACAAGAAAAGTGAACGGCGACGAAAATGCTTGAAAATGGCATTTCGGCATGGCAAGAAAAACATTCGAGTTCATCAATTCGGCGTTTTGAGACATCTTAAAAAATGAAAATTGTGCTAAAATAATTTTCGTTTCCGAATTTTGAATTGCGAATCGTGAATTTAATTTAGATTTGAGGTGAAAATATGAACGTTATGAATATTATGCAGGCTCCGGAGATGACACGCACAAATCCGGCTCATGTCGGAAGCGCGGATCTTACTTCGCTTGTTCCCGGGCAGGAAAATTCATCATCTGTGAAAAGTGAAAAATCTTTCGGCTCGTTTGAGAGCTATCTTGTGAACGCAGTTTCAGAGATGAACAGCCAGCAGCTTGACGTGAACCGCGTTCAGGAAAAACTTATCACAGACCCTGACTCGGTTGACATTCACGATGTTACAACCGCGATGGCAAAAGCTCAGATGTCATTGAATCTTGCTCAGACGGTAATCGACCGGCTTGTGAGCGGCTGGAGCGAAATTTCAACGACAAGATAGCCATAATCTCACCTTTTCAGCGTGGAAAAATTATGTTAAAATAGTGTGTTGATTATGTTCGTTCACGGGAGGGCAAGATGAACGAATCGATTCAAAAAGTTATCGATAAAATTAAAAAACTGTGGAGTTCATGGAAACCTGTCCAAAAGGCGATTGCCGCTGGAATAATTCTTGCGGTCATTGTTGTTTTGGTAATTCTTTTTAAAGGCTCTTCAAAACCTACGACAGTTCCGCTTTTTAGCCAGCCGATTACAGACCAGTCCGTAAGGGGCAATGTTACATTCAGGCTTGATGAGGAAAATGTAAAATACACCGTCAGCACAACAGGCGTGATTTCCGTTCCTGACGAGGCGACTGCAAGGCGGATGAGGGCGCTTCTGATTGCGGAAGATATTGTTCCTTCAAAAGTCGATGTTTTCAGTCAGATGCTTGATGTCACAAACTGGTCAACAACAGATTTTGAGCGCGAGAAAAACGACCTTCGGCGCGTTACAAACCAAGTAAAACAGCATATTGAGACTCTTGACGACATTGCAAATGCCGATGTCGTGATTACACCGGGGCAGAATTCACTTTTTGAGGCGCAGCGTGTTCCTGCGAATGCGTCTATCACGCTCCGTTTTAAGGGCGGAAGCAGCATGGCTTCTGACCGGCGGAAAATTCAGGGAATTCAGCGTCTCGTCTTGCGTTCAGTTTCAGGTCTTACAGATGACAATATCGTAATCACAGACACAGACGGAAATATTCTTAATGATTTTGCGGGAATGGCTGAAATGGACAGGCTTTCCCTTATCGAGCGCACTGAGAAATTCAAGCTCAAGCTTGCGGCAGAAAAGCGCGCGAAAGTCATCAAGTCATTGCAGAGCATTTATTCAGAAGACCGTGTCCGCGACCTTGACGTGAACGTTGATATGGACACTTCAAAAGTCAGCAGCGACAAGACGATTTATTCTCCTGTGATGATTACGGAGCAGGATCCGTCAAAGCCTTACGACACAACAGAAAAGCGCGATTATCTTCCGATTTCTTCTCAGACTGTAACAAAGGAATGGACAGGAACAGGATACAATCCTGAAGGACCTGCCGGAGTTGAAGGCCAGAATCCGCCGGTTTATTCTGATATGTCGAACTTGATTGGAAAATCTACCGAGACCGGAGTTACTCAGAACAACGTTGTGAACACGGAGCACCGCATTGAAGAGCGAATGCCGGCTGTTGACCGCGTTACGGTTTCTGTGAACATCGACGGAAAATGGGGAAAAGTTACTGATGGAAGCGGAAAAGCGATTTTTGTAAAAGAAAGCAACATCGACGAGCTTAAGAACCGCTATCCTGACTGGGAAGACCCTGTCCGTTACCGTTTTGAAATAGGACATATTCTTCGCGTCTACACTCCGCTTACAACAGAAGAGCTTGAGCAGACTGCAACTTTGCTTGAAGGCGCGATTGGCTATGATGAAAGCCGTAACTACAGAGTTGTCGTGACAAACATCAAATTTGACAGAAGCGCGCAGCAGAACGAGGAAGATTCCCAGATTCTCGCTCGCGAAAACACAAAGAAGACAATCATGCTGATTTTGATTGGCGTGGTTGTGGTTTTGATTGCATTTATCGTGTTCAGAATGATAAGCCGCGAAATCGAAAGAAGAAGACGGCTACGCGAGGAAGAAATCTTGCGCAGACAGCAGGCGGAACGCGAAAAAGCGCTTTGGGACGCAAAGCAGGAAGGAATGGAAGTCCAGATGTCTGTCGAAGAGCGCAAGCGTGCCGAGCTTCAAGAAAATGCGATTGCAATGGCAAAAGAGCATCCGGAAGATGTCGCTTTGCTTATCAGAACTTGGCTGATGGAGGAGTAGCATATGGCTGATACAAAAGCTGCCAGCAAGCCTGCTGTAAAACCGGCAGGAAAAAAAGGTGGCGCGAAAGACTACAAAAATCTTACTGGCCGGCAGAAAGCCGCTATCTTCCTTGTTTCTCTGGGGTCAGATGTCTCTTCTGAGATTATGAAGCATTTGCGCGAAGATGAAGTTGAAACCCTCACTTTTGAAATCGCGCGTCTTGAAACTGTAGATTCTGATTTTAAGGATCAGGTTCTTGAAGAATTTCAGGACTTGATGAATGCGCAGAACTTTATTACGACCGGCGGTATCGACTACGCGCGCGAGCTTTTGGAAAAATCTCTCGGCTCGCAGAAAGCAATCGACATTATCAACCGCCTTACTTCGAGCCTTCAGGTTCGTCCGTTCGATTTTATCCGGCGCACAGACCCGGCTCACTTGCTGAACTTTATCCAGCAGGAATATCCGCAGACAATCGCTTTGATTTTGGCTTACTTGGAGCCTGCAAAGGCGGCTGTTATTCTCCAGAATCTTCCGCCTGAAATCCAGCCTGAAGTTTCAAAGCGTCTTGCCACAATGGACCGCACATCTCCTGATGTCTTGCGCGAAGTTGAGCGAGTTCTTGAAAAGAAGCTTTCTACATTGTCAAGCGAAGACTACACGGCAGCCGGCGGTGTAGAGTCTATCGTTGAGATTCTTAACCTTGTTGACCGTTCGAGCGAAAAGGCGATTATCGAGTCTTTGGAAGAGGAAGACCCGGATTTGGCAGAGGAAATCAAGAAGCGAATGTTCGTCTTCGAGGATATTGTCATGCTCGACGACCGTGCGATTCAGAAAGTTCTCCGCGAGGTGGATACTCAGGAGCTTTCAAAGGCTCTCAAATCTGTCGATACCGAAGTTCAGGACAAAATTTTCCGGAATATGTCAAAGCGCGCAGCGTCTATGCTTAAAGAGGATATGGAATACATGGGACCTGTCCGCTTGAAAGACGTTGAAGAGGCGCAGCAGAAAATTGTATCCACAATCAGGCGGCTTGAAGATGCCGGTGAAATCGTCATTGCAAGAAGCGGCGAGGACGAGCTTGTTGTTTAATTCCGCGGTTTAGCTTTTTAGGAAAAGTTTATGGCAAAAAATTTATTTGAACCTAATGAAATCAAAAATAAGGGCGGCGAATTTCAGCTGAAGCTTGTCCATGATTTTTCTACGCCGGAAGTTGAGGAGAAAGTCGAGGAAGTTCCTGAATATTCAGGCCCGACAGCCGAAGACTTAAAGCGCGAGGCGGACGATTTCAAGGCGAGCTGGGAAATTGAAAAGCAGCAGATGTTTTCTGACGCGCAGGCGAAAGCCGATGAAATCGTGAAAAAAGCCGAGGAAGCCGCATTTGCGGAAGTCAAGCGGCAGTCGGATCAGGCTCAGATTGTGAAAACTGAAGCCGAACAGTCCGCGCAGAAAATAATTCAGGACGCAAAGGCTGAAGCGGCAAAAATCTTGGCGCAGGCGAACAGCGACAAGTCCGAAATATCAAAAAAATCATACAAAGAAGGCTACGACAAAGGCCACGAGGACGGATTCAACACTGGAAAAGACGAGGTTACGCGCCTTGTTGAGCGCACCCACAAAATCTTGGAATCTGTGATGGCTCGCCGCGAGGAGATTTTAAGCGAGACCGAGCAGCAGATTGTGGAGCTTGTTATTTTGATGGCAAGAAAAGTTGTAAAAGTCTTGTCTGAAAGCCAAAAATCCGTTGTCATGGCGAATGTTCTTCAGGCTTTGAAGAAAGTGAAGGGCAGAGGAAGCGTGACTTTGCGCGTGAATCTTGCGGATGTGAAGCTTACTTCGGAGCACGTTCAGGATTTTATAAAGCAGGTTGAGAACGTTCAGGGGATCACAGTCCTTGAAGACTCGACGGTTGAAAAGGGCGGCTGCATTGTTGAAACCGACTTTGGCGCGATTGACGCGAGAATTCAAAGCCAGCTCAGCGAGCTTGAAAACAAAATCCTTGAAATTTCTCCGGTAAAAACTCTGGCAAAATCAGACTTGACAGTTTCTGAATCATAAAAAAAAGCGAAGCGTTAGGGGGTGTAAGGGCGGCGAAGCCGTTTGCGGAGCAAATGAAGCCGAATGGCGGAACCCTGTAACACCCGGCGGCGCGGAGACGCTTGCGTTTCAAGCCGAAACGCCCGAAAAATAAATTTTCAAAAGACATAATTTCAGTTTGGGTGGGAGAAATTATGGAATCGATTTTTAATAAATATCTTTCAGCGGTAAAAAATACGGAGACGATTCTTTACACGGGACACGTTACGGCAGTCAAGGGAATGATGATTGAAAGCAACGGCCCGCGTTCTGTAATCGGCGAAATCTGCACGATAAAAATGCCTTACAACAACACTCAAATCTTGGCGGAAGTCATGGGATTTGAGGGAAAAACTGTAAAGT
Source organism: uncultured Treponema sp. (assembly GCA_934691925.1). Classification (GTDB taxonomy): domain Bacteria; phylum Spirochaetota; class Spirochaetia; order Treponematales; family Treponemataceae; genus Treponema_D. The sequence continues at coordinate 78,334 of CAKUTI010000004.1, forward strand.
TGATGGCTTATGACTCGACCGAAGGAATCGAAATTGGAAACGAGATAATCGCTTCCGGTCACGTTCTTCAAGTTCCAGTCGGAAAAGAGCTTTTGGGGCGCGTAATCGACGCGTGTGGAAATCCGATTGACGGAAAAGGTCCTCTTGAGGCGAAGTTTTTTTATCCTGTTCTGGCGAACGCTCCGAATCCAATCACAAGAAAGCCGATTGACAGAAGAATCATAACTGGAGTGCGCGCGATTGACTCGCTTTTTACTTGCGGAAAAGGCCAGCGTCTTGGAATTTTCGCGGGTTCTGGAGTCGGAAAGTCAACTCTTCTTTCGATGATTGCGCGGAACACAAACGCCGACATCAACATAATCGGTTTGATTGGAGAGCGCGGACGCGAAGTGAACGACTTTATCCAGCGCGACTTGGGCGAGGAAGGAATGAAGCGTTCAGTTGTTGTTGTGGCGACAAGCGACGCGACTTCGATTTCAAGGCTTCGCGCGGCTTACACAACGACAGCCGTGGCGGAATATTTCCGCGACCAGGGAAAGGACGTTATGCTGATGATGGACAACCTTACGCGTTTTGCCCATGCCCAGCGTGAAATCGGGCTTTCAACCGGCGAAGCTCCAGCGCAGCGCGGGTATCCTCCGAGCGTTTTTGATATGATTCCGAAACTGCTTGAACGGACTGGAACAAACGACAAAGGCTCGATAACCGCTTTTTACAATGTTCTTGTTGACGGAGATGATGTTGACGAGCCGATTACCGATAAAGTGCGCGGAACGATTGACGGACACATTTTTCTTACGAGAAAGCTCGCGGAACAGCGTCATTTTCCTGCAATTGACCCTTTAAAGTCGATTTCTCGTTTGGCGCGGCGCGTCTCTGGAACTCAGACTTTGAAAGCTGTAACAAAAGTGAGCCGCCTTATCGCAATTTACGAGGACAACCGCGATATGATTATGGCGGGCGTTTATCAGAAAGGTGCGAACGCCGAAGTTGATTCTGCAATTGACAAGCACGATGAGATTGAAAAATTCCTGTGCCAGGAAGAGGACGAGCACTGCACGATTGAAGACACTCTTCAAAAACTTTCCGCTTTGGCTGAAATAGAAATTCCTGAAAGCGAATACGACGAAAATCCGGCGGCGAGCAGAAAAACCGTTGCGGAGCTTGTCCACAAGCACAAAGAGGAAAAAGTTGAGGTTGAGAACGCGAAAGCTGGAGAAAATTTTTCTGGAGCGAAAATCGCGGAGAAAATGTCTGAAATCAGCAGCAAACTGGGAAATAAATGAAGCGTTTTAATTTTTCACTCGAAAAAGTTCAGAGCCTAAAGGAATTCAAGAAAAAGCAGGCGGAAATCGAGCTTGGAAAGGCGGTTCAGGAAGAGGCGAAAATCCAAAGCACGCTGGACCAAATCGCCTTGTCAAAAGTCAACGCGATAAAATCAGCAAACGAGACGAAAGATATCCGCTCGCTTTACTGCGTTCAGCATTATTTCGCGCTTTTGGACCAGCAAAAAGAAATCGCGATTGAAGACTTGACGCGCGCTAAAGTCGTGACGGACGAGAAGCGCGCCGAGATGGAAAAGTGCATGCGCGAGGTCAAGGCGATTGAAAATTTCAAGGAAATCAAAAAATCCGAGTGGAAAAAACAGATTCTTCAAGAAGAAGAAAACACGATAGACGAAATCGTCACATCAAAATACAATATCAAAGATTAGAATCTGAAAAAAGGAAAATGCGATGAAAGAACGTTCAGCCAGATTAAAAATCATCAGAAAATTGATACGGAACAACAGAATCGAAAGCCAGGACGTTCTTCTAAAAGAGCTTCAAAAAGAAGGATTCGACGTTACTCAGGCCACTTTGAGCCGCGACTTGAAGCTTTTGAAAGTCGGAAAAATCAGCGACGGACATTCAGGCTACGTTTATTCGCTTCAAAGCGACGAGGACAGGGGAGAAAGCGAGTCAATCTACGTGCAGGATTTTTTGCGTGGCTACGTTAGCATCGACTGGAATTCAACGACAGTCGTAATCAAGACTTTTGCGGGCTATGCCGACCCGGTTTCAAACGCAATCGATTATTTTAATATGGACGAGATTTTAGGAACGGTCGCCGGAGACAGCTGTGTTTTTGCGGCATTGAAAGACGGATGCTCTGGCGAGGACTTTATGCGCGCCTTGAAAAAGCACATTCCAGACTTGGAAGACTAGAAATATTTGCAGAAAGGAATTTTTTTATGGGCAAAATCACACTGACTTTTACAAACGGAAATAAAATCGAAGCCGCCCAGCGGATAAAAGGAAGCGAAATTTTAGACAAATTGTCTGAAACTGTCGTTTCGAAAGGCAAGGACGCAATTGTAGCAATAAAGGTTGACAACGAGATAATTTCGCTTTGCCGCCCGATTCGCGTTTCAAGCAAGGTTGAGCCGGTGTTTTTAAAGTCAAAGCAGGGAGCCGCAATTTACCGCCGCTCGCTTTGCTTTATTCTTGCGGCCGCAAGCCATAAGCTTTTCCCGGATGCGCGTCTTCTTGTTGGGCACAGCTTGGGCTACGGATATTATTATACGCTTGAAAGCGGAGCGGCTCTGACTGCTGAGCAGATAAAAAATCTTGAAGACGAGATGAAAAAGATTGTCGATTCTGACATTCCAATCACAACGCAGCACATTTCCTATGATGAGGCGGAAGCCGCGCTTGAAAATCTTAAACTCACGGAATCTAAAAAGCAGCTTGAAGTTGTTGCCAGGCGCGAAGTTTTGGTGAACAAATTTGCAGGCGACAGAAATTTCTTGGATTTGTATTTCGGCCCGCTTGTCTCTTCGACTGGAATTCTGAAAATTTTTGAGCTTAAACCTTATGGCGACGGATTTTTGCTCAGATTTCCGAAACACACAGAGCCTGAGCGTCTCACTGAATTCAAGGACAATCCGAAAATCTTTGAGATTTATCAGAATTATAAAAAATGGGGAAAAATGGTCGGAGTCACTTCGGTGGCTTCGCTGAACGCTCTGACCGCGAAAAAGCGCACAAACGAATTTATCGACATTTGCGAGACTTATCAGGCGCAGAATTTCGCGCGCGTTGCCCAAATGATTCGCGAGCGGAAAAACGTGAAAGTCGTTTTGATTGCAGGTCCTTCGTCTTCTGGAAAAACAACTTCTGCTTACAAGATGTCGCTTCAGCTCCGCGCGCTTGGCTACAATCCTAAGGTAATCAGCCTTGACAATTATTATGTCGGCCACGACAAGACTCCGCGGGACGAGAACGGCAAGCTTGACTTTGAGTGCCTTGAGGCTTTGAACATTGAAATGCTGAACCGGAATCTTGTTGACTTGTTCGACGGAAAAGAGATTGAGCTTCCGGCCTACAATTTTGACTTTGGACAGAGCTATTTGAGCGGAAAGCATATGCGCCTTGAAAAAAACGACATTCTGATAATGGAAGGAATTCACGGTCTGAATGACAAGCTCACGCCGCTTGTGAATCCTGAATACAAGTTCAAAATTTATCTTTCTGCTCTGACTCAGCTCAACCTTGATGACCACAACCGCGTTCCGACGAGCGACAACCGCTTGATTAGGCGGATTGTGCGCGACTCGAATTTCCGCGGAATGCCTGCCGAGCGCACAATTGCAATGTGGGACAGCGTTCAGCGCGGCGAGCAGCTCCACATTTTCCCGTTCCAGAATAATGCCGACGCGGTCTTGAACACTGCGCTTGACTACGAGATTCCAGTTTTGAAAGTCTACGCAGAGCCGATGCTTCGCGCTGTAAAGCCGACCGAAAGCGAATTTACCGAGGCGACGCGCCTTTTGGGATTCCTTGAAAATTTTGAGCCGATTCCGGCGGACTACGTTCCGAAGCAGTCTATTATAAGGGAATTTATCGGCGGAAGCTCGTTCAAATACTGATTTTTTTATCCTGACGGTTGAGGCTGCCAGGATTTTTTGTTTTTAAAAGATTTGAGAATATTTCGAGCAGCGTGAAAATTTTTTCTAAGGATGAAATTTTTTTGAGATTCCGAACTTTAGGTGTTTTAAGTTTGTTTTGGAATCTTGACTGCAAACTGATGAAAAAACGGACAAAATCGTACATTTGGAATTGTTTAGATTTAATTGAAACTGCGAACGCGTGAGGGGGAGAAATGGCGGCGGAGCCGTTGCCGGACATCGTGTCCGAGCGGAAAAAGATTTTCCGCAGATTTATCTGCTTGAAAATCTCCGTCCGTGGAGATTTTGCGCGGAAATTTATGTCTGATAATGTAGCCGAATGGCGGAGCCATGAAACACCCGGCGGCACAAAATCACTTGGCTTCTTGCTTTTGCTGCGTTTTTGCGCCGGCACGCCATGAATTTGCTTGCTTTGGGCTGCACAAGTGTCGGCACGCCCGAAAATTGCTTGCTTTTGGGCTGCGTCAAAAGTTTTTCGTGTCAGAAAAATTGCCGCACATCCGTGCGTTAAAAAATTGAAAAATTACAGCATTTCAACGTAGGTTTTTCCAAATCCGCCGTCTTCGGGACGCGCGTAGTGAAAATCTTTTACGCCAGGATAATTTGAAAGATAGTCGTGGACTGCCTGCTGCAAAATTCCGTTTCCTTTTCCATGGATTATGCTGAACGAGCGGAAATTTGTCATTGCGCAAAGGTCGAGCTGCCGCTGCAGCGCTTTCATCGCTTCTTCCTCCCTCATTCCGAGCAGGCGAAGCTCAAAGAGAGGCGAGCCGTTTGCGTCGCTTTTGTTAAGCTCAACGGAATAGTCCGCCGTGCCTGAAAATCCTGCCGGCTTTATGAGCTGCATATCCTTTTCTTTTATGCTCATGCGAATTGAGCCGAGCTGGACTGTCCAGACGCCAGGCTTTTCCTCGTGGAGAAGCGTTCCTCTTATTCTTCCGGCTCCCGCGAGAACTTCGACTCCTTCTGCGAATTCCATTTTGACAGGCTTTGATTTTTTTTCAGGGCGCGCAAGATTGAAAATTTCCTCGTCGGTGTAAGTCTGTTTTGCCGCCGCCAAAGCTTCCTTGTTGCTGAGTTTCCGTTTAGATTTTTTTGATTTTGATGAAGATGCCCGGTTTTGCGAGAGAGACGAGATTTTCATTCCGTTTTCAGCGATTAAAGTCTCGTTCTTGATTTTTTCTTCAAGCTCTTTTTGCTGTTTTTCAAGATTTTCCTTTTCGGCTTCAATCGTGAGTTCCTGCTCATCGACATCTTCCGTAAGGTCGTTGATGAATTTCCGCATTTTGAGAGTTTTCTCGCGTGTGATTTCGCCCTCGCGAAGCTCGCGCACAAGGTTTTCGAGCGTTTTTCTTGTCTCGCGCAAGAATCTGCTTTCGCTTCTTGACTCGCGCTCTTTAAGCTCGTTTTCCTTGATTTTAAGTTTCAGCTCTTTTTGTTCGAGTTTTATGATTTTTGATTTCTGGTCTGATTCCTGCCGCTCAAATTCCTTGACTCGCTCGTCAAGCTCTGCGTGCTTTTGCGTGAGTCCTTTTATCAAAGTTGAGACATCTGTCTGCTGGTTTGAGATGTAGGATTTCGCCTTTTTTACGGTTTTTTCAGGGAGACCTGAACGCCTTGCAATGTCGAGCGCGTGGCTTTCGCCCGGAACGCCCATCACAATTCTGTATGTGGGGCTTAGAGTTTCCGCGTTGAATTCCGCGCTTGCGTTCACGCAGAACTCGTTTGTGTAGCCATAGTTTTTCAAGATTCCGTGGTGGGTTGTGGCAAGGACAAAAGCGTGCTTTTCAATCAGCGCGTCGAGAACCGCCATTGCAACGGCTCCGCCTTCCTGCGGGTCGGTTCCGCTTCCAAGCTCGTCAAGAAGAACGAGAGATCGGCTGTCTGCGTGCTTTACCGCCGCCGCAAGATTTTTCATGTGCGCGCTGAAAGTCGAAAGCGACTGGTCTATCGACTGCTCGTCTCCGATGTCGGCAAAAACTGCGTCAAAAATCGGAAGCCGAGTTCCTTCCGCCGCCGGAACTGGAAATCCTGACTGGTTCAAAAGCGAGAACAAGGCGAAAGTTTTTAGCGTGACGGTTTTTCCGCCTGTGTTCGGGCCTGTTATAATCAGGATGTTTTTTCCTGAAAGAAATTTTATGTCGATTGGAACGGCTTTTTCGCCCAGAAGAGGATGCCGCGCCTGCAAGAGAAGAGGCGGCTCTGCTGCGCTTTCAGCAAGATTAAGCGCGTAACTGCAGAGATTTTCGTTTCCCCAAGCCGCCGCCGCGTAAGTCTGGTCAAAGAGAACCATTGTACAAAGCGCGTTTTTCAAATCCTCATAATATCCGTGAATCTGAAAAGTAAGCTCTGTGAAGATTTTTCTCGTTTCCTGCTGGAGATGAAATTCCTCTTGAATAAGCTCGTTGTTTTTTCGGACGATTTCCTCAGGCTCGATGTAAAGCGTCTGCCCAGAGCCTGAAACTTCATGCACGATTCCTGAAATCCGGTTTTTCATTCCAGCTTTTACCGCAAGAACCTGCCTGTCTGCCCTGAACGCCGGAACATTGCTTTCAAGGACGTTTGAAAGAGACGAGTCTGAAGTGAATTTTTTTAGCGCGGAATTGATTCCGGCCTTTATCGATGCGATTTTTGCCTTTATCTCCCTGATTTCAGGCAAGTCTTTTAGATTTCCGTCCTTGTCAATCACTCTTGAAATTGCGTTCTGAACCGAGACAAGCGAGCTGTACGGGAGATTCTCGCTCAAATCCAAAAGCGACTTTACCGAGACTTCATTTGATGCGGTTTTTAGCGAAGCGTAAAGATTCAGCGCGCTTTCACAGAAGCCGGAAAGCGCGTAGTGCTGACTCTGTTCGAGCGTTGTTCCTTCCGCCCGCAAAAGCTTTAAAAATGACTTTATTTCAGTCCAGCCGTTCAGTCTTACAGGATTTTTTGATGTGAGCGCTTTTTGCCACTGCGAGCTTAAAGTCTTGTATTTTGTGATTTCCGCGATTTTTTCGGACGTGAAAGGCTCGCGCCGCAAAAGCTCGTTTTTGCCTTCGTCTGAAACGCAAAAGCCTGCGATTTGGTCTCTGATTCTATAATAGTCGAGTTCTTCGAGAGTTCTTCTGTGCATAGTTTTTTGAAATCTTTATGATTTTGATTTTCCAGTTTTCAAGATTTTTGATTTTTCCGATTTTTTGATTTCTGTCTTTTTTTTAAGCATTTTTTCCGCAAAATTTTGATTTTTGACTAGGAGATTTTAGTCGGCCCAGCTTCCTGTCTCAATCTCATTTCTGATTGTCTGGTAGCTTTTGAAACGCTCCTCGCTGATTGCGCCTGAATAAACCGCCTCAAGAATTTTGCAGCCCGGCTCGGTCTCGTGGCGGCAGCTCGCGCCGAATTTGCATTTTCCGACAAGCGGCTTGATTTCGCGGAAATAAAGTGAAAGCTCCTCTGCCGGAATCGCGTTCAAAACAAATCTTCTGACTCCCGGAGTGTCGATTATCGAAGCATAAGCGTTCGGAATTCCGTTCACAAGCGACTCGTTCAAGTGAATGTGCATAAGCGTGCCTTTCGTTGTCGTGTGGCAGCCTTTTCCGTATTTTTTGCTTAGAGAGCCAGTCTTCAAGACAACTGTGCTGTCCAAGACATTTATAAGCGATGATTTTCCGATTCCAGACTGGCCGACAAACGCGCTCAGCTTGCCTGAAAGAAGCCCCGCAAGCTCCGGCAGGCCTTCTCCTGTTTTTGCAGAAACGCGCAGAACTTTGTAGCCAAGCTCCTCCCAAATTGAAAGACGGTTTTGAAAGTCCGGGTCTTGGGCTTCAATCAAGTCGTATTTGTTTACAAGAATAACCGGCGTAAGATTTTCAAACTCAGCCTGGGCAAGTTCCCTGTCGATGAATCTCGGGCGGAATTCAGGCTCGCCCGGAGTTGTAACAAGAATTATATAGTCAAGATTTGCCGCAAGAAGCTGCGGCGCGCGCCCTTTTACGTTCCAGCGCACAAAGGAATTTTTTCTAGGATAAAGCGAAGTAATCAGGCCTTTTTCATCGTCGTCATCTTCAAATTCGATTTCAACCTTGTCGCCAGGCGCAAGCGGATTGTAATATTTCGCATCGACTTTTAGACGCTTGCTCTTAAAAGCGCACGACCGGACTGTCTTAAAACTGTTGCCGTCTGAATCTTTTTCCTCACATTCAATATCAAAAACATTATTGCTCCCGCTTAAAACGGTGCCTGTAATCGTTGCCATAATGCTATATTTTAAATGAGTAACGGCGGTTTTTCAAGTGCGGAAAATCCCGGAAAGTTTTTGAAGTTTTTTTTAATAGCCTGACTGCAGTTTGAGTCCGTAAAACAAGCTTCTTTTGTTGATTTTCCCTTTCGTGCAAAAAGATTATGCTGACCGTACAACAGCAAAATATTCTGCGTGCAAAAAGATTGTGCTGACCGTACAACAGCAAAATATTGAGCGTGCAAAAAGATTTTGCTGAGCGTCCAATAGCAAAATATTGAGCGTAGATAAATATTTTGCTGAGCGTCCAATAGCAAAATGCTGAGCGTAGATAAATATTTTGCTGAGCGTGGATAAAGATTATACTTGATAGCCAAAGAGCGAAAAACGCTAATTTCATGGCGATGTCATGTCTGTGATTCCTTATGTGATAAATTTTTGTGTGAAAATAAAATCTATCACGGGCTACAGACTTAAAAAGCGCTTGATTTATTTTTGACAGCAGTGAAAAAAATTAAAAAAAATGCAAAAATTTTATTTTGACCTGTTGACACTTTTTTGCGGTTAATATATTATCTTAAACATCAACGCAACACATTCCCCGATTGTGTAATGGTAGCACTTCAGATTCTGGTTCTGACTGTGGGGGTTCGAATCCTCCTTGGGGAA
>CAKUTI010000005.1 GCA_934691925.1 uncultured Treponema sp.
TAGTCAGCAGGCTGGATGCGAAGCATCAATTCACCAAAAGTTACTACTTTTGCCATTTTTGTGTGTCTCCTAAAAATATTTTTACGGTTTAACCGAATGAATATAATCTTATCAAAAAAATGGCTGGTTATCAATTATTGAGCGGCAAGCCAGAGAGACTAAAAACAAAACGAGTCATGCTGAACTCAAACACGTTCGTGTTCGCTTCGTTTCAGCATCTTTTTGTGGATTCCGAATCAAAGTTCGGAATGACGGGCTTTCATTTATGGCACATTTTCCTTCAAAAATCACAGCTTTTCTGTAATATCCACGAATTCATCAAAGCGGAGATAATACAAAAAGCACTTGAAACCGCCTGCGTCTGAATTTGTCTCTGGATTAGAGTCAGGAACAAGGTCTTTTGCGGCGTTTCTGTAGCATTTCTGCTGGAGATAATGAAGATAAGGCAAAATCGTCTGGTCGGTCTTGTAGTCCAAAATCACGTAGCTTCCGTCTGAGGCCTCGAAAATCAGGTCGATAAATCCGTGGAAAAGCGTCTGGCTTTCGTCATCGAAAAATTTGAACTCAAGCTCGCTTTCCGCAAAGCGTCCGTTTTTTTTCGCGTCAAAAAAGTTCTTGTAAAAATCCGTTTGCGCAAAACTCCGGCACATTCTTATGCAGATTCCGCGGATTTTTTGAGAATCCTTGTCGCTGAGATTTTTCAGAAGCTGCGCGGCTGGCTCGTAAGTCTCAATGTCGATTCCGAGGCACATTTTATTGAGATAATCGTGGACAAGCGTTCCAAAGTCAGCGGCGGAAAATTTCTCTGGCAGAAGAATTTGAGGCGAAGCGTCAGTTCCGTTTTCTTGCGGAAACATTTCATCTGATTCAGATTCATCGAAAGATTCAGAAGATTTTGCGTTCGAACCATCTTCTTTTGAATATTTTTTCAGGATTTCCGTCAAGTCAGCATACAGGTCTTTCTTTTCGGAATGATAAAATCCGTCGTCTTTTATTTCGCTTTCCTCTGAAATTCGGCTTGGAGACGCTTTTTTTATTCCGTGGATTTCAGTTTTCACGAGATTTTCTGAAATTTCCGCGTTTTTAAGATTCGAGATGACTTTTTCGCGAAGCTCGTCGGCCGTTTTTTCATCTTTTTTTTGCAGGTCGCCATAAGTCACGAGAGGAACTGAAAAATAGTCAAAGCCACACTCGCCGTTGTTTGAGCTGAAAACAGGCGAATCGCACGCAAATCCGTCTTCCTGAAAATCAGGATAATTCTTGAAGACCATAGACTCTAAAAGCTTAAAATCGCCCGGCTCAGGCGGCTTAACGCCGTTCTTCCCGGATTTCCATTCTCCGAGGACGTAAACGTCGCTTACCGCGCGCGTGATTGCGACGTACAAAATCCGCTTGAATTCCGCGCGCTCTTTTTGGCGGGAAAGCTCTTTCTGCTTTTCAAAAAAGTAGTTCGAGCCGCTTCCGTCCGCCTTGACCGAAATTCCGTTCTCCTCGTCAAAAAACAAAAGCGAAGATTCGCCTTTCTGCCTTAAATTCGCGCAGCCCCACACAAAAACGTGCTTGAACTGCAACCCCTTGCTCTTGTGGATTGTCATAATCTGAACCGCGCTCTCGCGCTCGAGCGGATACTTTACGTCTTTTGCGTCAACATCGGAGTCAGAGCCGAATCCGCCGTTTTTAAGGTCTTCAAGCTCGTCAATAAACCACGCAAGGCTTTTCTCGTTCTCGTCAACCTCTCTGGCAAGCTCGAAAATCATATCGAAATGCTCGGCGCAAAGCTGCTTCTGGCTGTCGAGCATCGTCTCGTACTTGTAGCCTCGCACATTCCAGAGCATTGAAAGAGTCTCGGTTATTTTCTGCCTGAGAACAGTTTTCTGGCTTGACTTGAAGAAGCTTCGGGCAGAGACAAATTTATTGAAAGATTTTTCTGAAAGCTCTTTTTTTAGGTTCCCGTCAACATCTTCAGTCTTGAACGGGTCAAAAACAAAAGGCTCCTCGTCATAAGAGCGGAATTTTATGTCAACAAGATGGGAAAGCACGATTTCAACCTCGTTTTCTGAAAGCCCCGAAAAAGGCGAGCATAAAAAAGCCGCAAACGCGTTGATGTCGCTCGGATAAACGCAAATCCGCAGAAAATTGTAGATGTCGTTCACAACTGCGTCCTCAAAAATACTTCCGAACTGGTCAACTGAAAAAGGGATGTTGAAAAGCGCGAGATATTTTGTAAGGATTTTCCGGTCAGAGCGAGAGCGGTCAAGAATAGCAAAATCGCTCCACTGGATTTTTTCATTATTTTCGTCGTAAATCTGCCGGATTTTCTTCGCGGCAAAATACGCGTCGATTTCTTTTTGCGGAAGATAATTCAGCCTGTCCTCCGGCAAAAGCTTTTCGTTCTCGCTGATTTTTCGGTCGCTTGAAAAGCAAAAATGAACACGGACATTCTGAGGATTCAAGGCAGGAAGCTCCGCTCCGTTTTTTTTCGCCTCTTTCGCGTAGTTCGCCTCGTATTTTTTTCCGCCGTCAGGATTCTCAAAGATTCCGTTTCCGTTTTTGAAAAGCAGATTGAACGAAGTCAAAAGCTCCGCGTCGGAACGGTAGTTAAAAGTCATCGAAAGCTGCGCATTCTCGGCTTTTTCTGCGTCCAAATCTGTAAGCTCGTTGAAAACCGTAACATCCGCGCCACGGAATTTGTAGATTGACTGCTTTTCGTCTCCTACAAAAAACAGTTTTTCCGGGTCTCGCTTGTCTGAAATTATTTTTCCGGCAGAATCGCGGAAGATAATCTGGTCGTGAAGAGAATCAGGATTGTCACCATCGGTCTGAATCACAAAATTTTCCTTTGGACTTTCAGACTCAAACTCGCCTTTTTTGAGCGAAAGAAGATAGAGCAGGTCGCGGTTCTTGCCGTTGTTGTCCTGAAACTCGTCAATCATGATTTTCTTGTAGGCATTTTTTTCCTGATTTCTGATGTCCTCGTTTTCAAGCAGGATTTTAAGCGCGAGAGACGTCACATCGGCGAAAGTCAGGCTTCCAGAGCGGCGTTTTGAGGCATTCACCTGCTGAGTGAATTCCTCCAGAAGCTCGTTAAGATTCTTGATTGCCCTGTACTGCTTTAGAAAAGCGTTGCAAAGCTCCAAGTAAAAAAGCGCGTCGTTTTCAAGAGATTTTACAGGAACGCCGCCCTTTGTCTTTCCTGAAAGAACAGTTTTAACATCTGCAATCGCAGAGCCTGATGATTTTGTCTTTGAAAGGAGTGCGAAAAGTTTTTCTGACTCCTGAACTTTTTGAAGGACTGAATCCAGACTGTCTTCAATCTCGACTGCGGAAATTTCCTCAATTTCTTGAAGATTCCAAGCCTCGTCAAAAAGATTCTGGCAGGAAGCGACATATTCAGCCTTTGAAAAATCGTCTTTTTTGCCGCCAGCGTCAAGCGTGTTCTGCGCGTCGTCAATGTATTTTAAGACCGGCGTGAACTGGCTTTCGAGCATTTTTTCAAAGCCTGATGATTTTTCGCCTTTCACAAGATAATTCCAGACTGCGGCGATTTCTGAACGCTGCTTTTCAAGTTTTTTGAGGAAGTAGCCTTTTTGTGTCGCTATGCTCGTGTTTTTAATAACGGTTTCAGCAAGAATATTTTCCGCGAATTCCTGAAGCCTTCCAGGATTAGAGAATGTCTGGACTGCAAGAGAATCCTTGTTCTTCAAGATGAATTTGAAAGCCTCGTTCTTTATGTTCCGCTCGCTGTCGGCAGAAGCAACGGAAAAGTCAGGCGTAAGGCCGTAGCGGTTCGCGCACTGGCGCACAACTGAGCCGCAGTAAGAGTCCAAAGTCTGAATATGCGAATTTGAGAATGTCTGGAGAGCTTTTTTTGCAAGGGCGATTTTCTCTTCCGTCAAGTCTGCCTCGGCTTCCGCCTTTTCAGGATTCTCGCCCTTCTTGTAGTCCGCAAAAAATGAGAGCGTGTCGTAAATCCGCTGGTACATCTCGCTTGCGGCCTTGTCGGTAAAAGTAAGGGTGAGAATCTCGCCAACGTCGATTTTAAGGGACATAACAAGCCAAGCAAATCTTGTAGCAAGAACCTGAGTTTTTCCAGAGCCGGCTCCGGCAGCAACAACGGCGTTTTTCGTGTTGAAGCAAACTTCGCTCTGGTCCTTGTCTAGCGGCCGCGGAATCAGATTCAAATATTTGAAGTCATTCATTTTCTCGTCTCCAAAGTTTTCTCGCCGACCGTGTAAGCCGTGCGGCAGATTGTCTTGAACTGGCAGCGCGCGCAGTTTTCGTATTTGCTCACGCCGAGCCGGTCTTTTTTGCCCCGCAAGGTCTTCGGAGCAAAATCATAATTCTCAACTTTCGACCTGAAAATTTCCGCGTAATCAAGAGAAGTTCCCATCGCCTCGCCAAAATCTTCAAGCGTTTTCTTTGAGCCGGGCGTGTCGTCAAAAGCCGCAGTCTTGGCTCTGTCTTTTATCGCGTAAAAATAAGACGCGAAAAGCTCGCCTTTAAGCTTTCCAAGCCGGATATTTTCAGAAACGAGATTCGCATAGAAAGGCATCTGGAATTCCTGCAAAATTCCCTCGTCGGAAACAGTGCTTTCAGCCGAGCCTGGAATTGAAGCCGAAGTGTTTTTATAGTCAAGAATGACAAGCTCGCCGTCCGCGCTTTTCAAGAGGCAGTCGATTTTTCCGAACAAGTCAAAGCCGCCGAAATTTCCGGCCAGCGTTTTCTCAACGCCTAGCACAGCGCATTTTCCGATGCCGTTGATGTTCTCGTAGCCTTTCCGCCCCGAATACTCGCCGAACGGAAGCAGAAGAACTTTAAGGAATTCAAAAATTGAGTCGGCGATTTTCGTTTTTTGCGAGTCGAGCGTGAAAAGCACAAGCGGCAAGTCGCGGAAGTCGGAATTTCTGTCGTGAATCGCCTCGTGGACAATCCCGTTGTAAAGCCTGTTTCTGATTTCAGAAGTCACGTCCTCCGGTTTTTGATTCAGAATCGTTGGATTCGGAATCGTTGGATTTGAAGCCGACTGAGTTTCGAGATTTTGGCTTTCAGGATTTGTCAACGGCTCGCCCATAAAGCAGCCGTTTTTAGCGTCGTACCACGGAAGATTTTTTCCCTCATAGTCTGACATAAATTTTTCAAGGATTTTGTGGTTAAGATTTCCCATGTCGTAGTTCTGCATGAGCCGGGTGTCAAGAGAATCGTCCTGAAGGCGCAGGATTTTTTTCAGGACCCATTTCCGCGGACAAGGGAAAAACTGCTCCATGTCTCCGCGCGCGGAAATTTTTATATGCTCAGAGCTTCCGCCGAATTCACAAGCGTCAAGGTTCTCGCGGCTTTTTTTAAGAACGTAATCAATATTTTCCTTGATTTTTGAATTTGCAAAGTAGCCGGGATTTTTTTTATCGCCGTTGCTGTTATTTTCGTTGCCTTTTTCATCATCACTGAGATTTTCGTTTCCAAGGGCGATTTTTGATTCACTTCCAATTTTTTTTGACTCATCTTCCAGCGCGGAATTTTTCCAGTTTTCAAGCGAGACTTTCTGATTTTCTGTCAGAAGAATTTTTCCCTCGCCGCCGCCTAAAATCCAGTTTTTTTCCGCAAGAATATAGTCAGGAATCAAATTTTCAGGCTGCGACTTTAAGTTTTCAAGGCTTGAATGAGGAATCGAGAATCCTGAAAAAGAGTCTATCGCATAGGAAAAATGCACAAATCCGCCGTCAGTCCCGCGAGCGTAAAGTTTCGCGGTAACGTCGCTCTGGCTTGCAGAAAGGTCGTCTGCCAAAAATCCGAGCTTCTCGCGCTTTTCACGGCTCAAAAAGCCCAAGCGTTTTTTCTGGATGTCGAGCTGCTTTTGCGACGCGTTTATCACAAACTGGAATTTGAAGCACGCGCTCGCCGAAAGCTTGTAGTCAAAAACGGAAACGCCCTCGCTTTTCTGCTGCGGAGTGTAGGATTTTTCATCGAGAAGATTCATAAAAAAGCCAAAAGGATTTCTTATCTTAATCTGGTCCTTAAAAGTTTTTTCCACCTCAATTATTTCTTTTAGCTGCGTCACACAGCGCGCAAGAATTCTGTTTGAATTTTCAAATTCCGTATTCTCAAAATCCTTTGTATCAAGAAAAATTTCCCTGAACTGAATCCACGCCGAAAGAATTTTCGAGAAACCCACGCCATCGCAAAAGAAAAGGTTTATCTGGCGTTTCAGTTTTCTGTAAAAATTTAAAAGTTCGTTGCTTCCAAAATCGTCTTTGCCGTTTTTTTCAAATTTTTTTCTGGCAGAAGAACTTGAAAGGGCTTTTTCCCACACATCGATTTTTTCTGTTTTTAAGTTTCTGCCGCCGTCTGCGCCGTTTCCGCCTTCGATTTTCTCCTCAAAAGGACAAATGCAGCGCATCCGGTTTCCCTCGCGGATTAAATTCTCTTTAATCTCCTGAATGTCTTTTTTCCACGGAACAGTCTCGTCAAGAAGAAGAGCGCGCACAGAATCAAAGGAGAACTCATTCTCACGGCAGCCGCTAATTTCCTTGAAAATCCGGCCGGCGCAGTTTTTTGAAAGCGGCTCGCCAGCGCGGAACACAAACGGCACCGAGTAAAGCTCCAGCTCGCGCTTTAAGTAAGGCCTGTAAGTTTCAAAATCAGGAACCGTTAGCGCGATTTGCGTCCAGTCGGCTTTTCCGCTGTTCACAATCCCGACAATCCTTAGAATCGTCTTGCGAAGCTCCGAGCGCGAGTCTGAAAATTCATAGCATTTCGGAGACTTTGTGTCTTTTGAAAGATAGACAATAGAGACATTTCCCGCTTCCTTGAAAATTTCAATGTAGTCAGCAAAATCCTCAATCTGCTCAGGATAAAAAATGTAGTAATGATGTTTTTCATCAGTGAATTTTATCTCGTCAATCCAGCCCGGCTCAAAAAGCCTGTTCTTCTCCAAAAATTCCGAATACAAAGTGTAGAGCGTTTTATAATCTTCATCTTCATCGTCAAGCTCGCCGTAAATCTCGCGGTTCTTCTCGAGACGCTTTTTCCAGACGTGAAGCGACGGAAGATTTTTTGAAATCCAGTCGGCAAAAGCGAAAGCGTCTTTTCTGTATTCAGGATAAGGATTTATGATTTTCTTGAAGATTTGATTCTCGGCGTTTTTTTGAATCAGAGTATGCACAAAAAGTTTTCTAAGAACGGACGGAACTGCGGAATATCCTTCCTTTTGCGCCGAAACGACTTTTCCCTTGAATGTGTCCCACGCAAGAAAACGCGCAGACGCGACGGATTTTACCGCAGTGTGTTTTTCCGTTACGCACCAGTCCGCCCAGCTCTGGCAGACAACATCGGTTGCGAAAACAAAAACATTTTTCTTGTCCGCGATTTTTGACTTCAAAAAATTTCCAATGTCGTCTGTGAAAATTTCAATATCTTCCTGATTTTGCATAATCCTGATTTTCTTTTTTTCTGGCCGTTAAATTCGCAGAATAAAAAAATTGCCTCGCGGCTTTGCAAAAAACATAACGCGCGAAGCAAAAATGAAAAAAACAAAGGTCTATCCTGCGCGGAAAAATTAGATTCTTCCGCGCAGAACGAACGCTTTTATAAAATTACTCGTAGATGAAAGTCTCTTTCGGGCCTTCAATCTTGACGTTCTCAAACTTTGCGCCCGGAGCGTTTCTCACGCGGAAGCTCTTTTCTGTAACTTCCGGAAGACCATAGAACATATCGCTTTCCATTGGAGAGCGGTCTGAATTCTCGTCCGTCGTAAAGTAGCAGTCCTTGATTTCAAGGTTGTCAATCGGGCTTTCAGGAAGACCGACAATGAATCCCGCGCTCGCCTTGCAGTTCTTTCCCTTGCAGCCGATGATTTTCACGTTGTGGATTCTTGGAGTCTCGCTTGTTACAGGCTGCTTTTCAAGGCTGAATTCAGGCGCGTGAGTGTCCGTGATTCCGCATTTGTAGTACATATTCATTGCAATCGGGCAGAGAGTGTCGTCCATCACAAGATTTTTCAGCTCGATGTCGTTAATGTCGCCGCCGCGTCCGCGTCTTGACTTGATTCTGATTCCGCGGTCTGTTCCAGAAACATCGCAGTCGCTAGCATGGATTTTGCTCATTCCCGCCGCTGTCTCCGAGCCGATTACGATTCCGCCGTGCGCGTTTCTTACAGTGCAGCCCTTGATTTCAACGCCGACCGTAGGCTTGTTCACGCGGATTCCGTCAGGGCCAGAGCCGGACTTGATACAGATTCCGTCATCACCGACAGAAACAAAGCAGTTTTCGATAAGGACATTCTCGCAAGAATCAACATCGATTCCATCTGTGTTCGGAGCTGTGTAAGGATTTTCAATATGCAGATTTCTAAGAGTAAGATTTTTCACATAAAGCGGATGAACTGTCCAGAACGGAGAATCGATAATCTTGACTCCTTCGATAACCGCGTTCTCACAGAATGAAAATTCTATAAGGCTTGGTCTCAAAAACTGGCTCGCGCGTCCGCCGCCGCCGCCAGGCTGATTCTCATATCCAGGATTCATTGCGGCAAGAACTTTCTCGTAGCTCTCAACAGGACCATTCTGCGTGTTGCGCTTTGCATGGGCAAGATTCCACCATGTCTCGCCGTTTCCGTTGATAGTTCCCTTTCCAGTGATTTTCACATTTTTTGTGTGTGTTGAAAAAACAAGAGGATGCATCGCAAAGCACTCTACGCCTTCCCAGCGCGTGAACGCAGGAGGATAAAGGTTCGGATCAGTCAAGAATGAAAGCTCAGAGCCTTCCTCCAAAACCAAAGTGGTGTCAGACGGAATATCGATAGGTCCCGTTGCCCAAACACCTTTTGAGACTATAAGCTTTCCGCCGCCGTTCCGCGCCAGTTCCGCAAAAGCCAGCGCAAAAGCGTTTGTATTGTTAAACAAGCCGTCAGCGATACCGCCAAAATCTTCTATTTTAAGCTCTTTCATAAATATTATTCCTTGATTTTTCAGTTTGCGCCATTCTCTCATTTTTATAAAGCGTTTACAACAAATATAAGCGGATTATTTTTGAACTAAAACGAAAAAAAGGGAAACTCAGCAACGGAATCACAAAACAAGAATTCTCATTCCCATTTTTGCGCTGAAAACAAACGTTCCGCTTCCTGACTTTTGGCTTGAGAGAGCGGGCTTTGAGGAATAATAGTTGTGGTAAAAATCGCCTTTTATTACGTTTCCTTTTAAAATGCTTGAGCCAAGAATAAATTGCAACCGGCTTGAGCATTTGTAGCCGAATTCGAAATCGAATTTCAGATATTCGAAATATCCTTTTTGATAGCCGTTTAATTGATAGCAACCTTTTTTTCGTAAATGTCTGTCGTAAGTCGCAACATAACTAAAAGGCGAAATGAATGCGCCGAATGAAAAGTCGAATTTATCTGCCAGCTGAACGCCGAATCTTAGTCCTGCAAAAAAATTAAAATACTCGCGGGCAAGGTTTATTCCGTATGTCTTGTGATAAGTCGCGTATTCAGAATTCCAGGGAACTTCCTCGCCGTTTGTTGAATAGTCTTCTCCGCCGAAATAGCCATGTCCGTTGCCGCTTTTTATCTTGAAATATGAATAATCAAAACTTGCCGCAGGCGTAAAAAAGAATTTAACCGGCGTTTTTCTTTCTCCAAAATCTTTTTCAAAAGAGAAGCTGTAGCCGGTTTCTGCCGACAAGCTAAAACTCAGGCTGTTTTTTTCGTCGAGCTCAGAATATATGATTTTCGTTGTTCCGCTTGAATTCCAGTCAGAATCGCAAAGTGTTCCGCATGCAAGAGGCAATGCGATTTTTTCGTCTGTCTTCAGGTAAAAATTCTTGAACCCGACTTTTATTTCCGCTCCAAATTCATAAAGCGGGTTCAGCTCCCATTCCAAAAGACTTTTTACAATTTTTTCATCCTCGCTTGAATAAATGTACTCGTCGAGCTGGCCTTTGGAAACAGAAAAATACGGCGCAATAGAAAGAGAGAAATCAGATTTTGAAAATGAAAAAATTGGAGATGATAAAAGAAGAAAAACAGAAAATATTAAAGCAGATTTTAACTTCATTTTTGGATATAGACAAAATCGCCGCCCTGCAATGGAAGTTTTTTCGCAGATGCAAGGCGGCTTGTTTAGCTTGTAAGAGCTTATCTAACTTTTATATTAGTCCTCAACGTAGTCAGCAGGAATTGGATTTCCTGAAATGTCTGAATATTCGATTTTTCCTGTTGTTGTCTGACCAGCGTAAACTGTGATGTAGCGGCCGATGTCTTTCTGTGTTTTTGCCGTGAATTTTGTAGTTGAAGCAGGAATTGTTCCTGTGTCGAGAGCAGATGTTGCTTCTGCGTTCTTATAGAGACCGACTTTATAAGAGCCGTCATCATTTGCGACAACGCGAATCTGAGCAACAAGGCTTGAATCTGTCAATGAGAAACCTGAAACTGCTTTCCATGAAGAGTCTCCTTTGACAATTGTTTTCTCATTGTTTTCAATTCTTTTAGAATTTCCATTGGCATCATAAACATCACCGCTGAATTCTTTCTCTTTTGTGTAGTTAAAGCATGTTGAAGGAACGTTCTCGCACCAGGAAACATACCATTCAGCAGTTTTGTCTGTTGCGTTCCAGCGGACAGATGCGATTCCAAATGTGTAGAATTTTGCCTTGTCACCAAATTTTTTTGTAGTTGAATCGTATGATTCGTAGTAAGTTGTGTTTGCAGCCGTATTTACTGCAGATGTTGTCTCTTCAAGACCAAAAAGGAAGCCGTATCCTGCGGCAGAAACATAGTTTGACGAATCAGCAACAGTAGTGGCGTTGTTGATTGTAATCAAAGCGTTTGCGCTGTAATGCTTTGTTTTTGTTCCGGCAAAGCTGCGGTACAGTTTTTTGCCGTTATCGTTCTTTGTTGTGTCAGTGTTTGAAAGGCTGATTTCTTCTCCGTCAAAAGCGTCGTCGTCATCCTCGCTTTCGCCGCACGACGCAAAACCAAACACAAGCGCAGCCATAACTGCGCTACCAAAAAGGACCTTTGAAAGTTTCATATTTAATCTCCTTGAAACCGCCTTTTGCAAGGCTTTTTATTTTCTTATATTCTAATGCAATTTTTTCAAAATCACAGCCAATATAAGAATCACATAACGGATTATAAAGCAAAGATTTTTTTAGTCAATAAATGTTGAAATAATCTTGAGCCTTTTTATTTAGCCTGAAATTCGAGTTTTAAATAAGCCGGGGGCTGAAAAGTTTTGATAGAAGTCCAGGCCGAAGCTTAGCATGTAAGCGACTATGCTATAGAAAAAATGGCGGATACTTCCAGCCTTGTGGCATTCAAGCTGAAAATTGTTTTCCAACGTTACCCGGAAGGCTCGGAGCCTTGCGGATGATAATCGCCTTTTGTTGATTTTCCCTTCCGCGCAAAAAGATTATGCTGAGCGTACAATAGCAAAATGTTGAGCGTGCAAAAAAATTATGCTGACCGCCCAATAGCAAAATATTGAGCGTAGATAAAGATTTTGCTGAGCGTACAACAGCAAAATATTGAGCGTAGATAAAGATTATGCTGACCGTCCAGCAACAAAATCTTGAGCGTGGATAAAGATTATGCTTGATAGCCAAAGAGCAAAAAACGCTCATTTCATGGCAATCCTTTAAGCTTTCTTGCCGTCAGGACAAATAAGGCTTTGCGTTTTTTTTTTGTAAATTTTTGCTGGAACTCGAAATTCAGGCTATTTATTTTCAAGAAATCTTTTATGCGGCAATTTTTAAACAAAATGCGCCATTCTAAATTTTTGTTCAAGAAACTTAGCTGACTGATTTTTAGAGAAGACTACGAGGCTGCCACATAGTCTAGATTATGACATTAATATACGGCTTTTGTCCGTGTCGGAAGTTTCAAGCAAAGAAGCATGTTCAGTATTAAGAGCGTTGCTGCAAGCGAAAAAACAAGATAATTTACTGATATATTCCGTTTTTCCACTTTTCGCCGCTTCTATTTTTCGGCTTGAATCTTCCTGTGTAGGCAAGGTAGCGGTAGAGGGTGCCTGCCGAAACTCCGACTTCACGCGCGATTTTCTGCTTTGAAATTCCGTTTTTCAAAAGGCTGTCGATTTTTAGGCTTTGCGATTCGCACTTTTGGTTTAATTCCCCGCGTATTCCTTTCTTGCGCCCCAGATGTTTTCCGGAAGCCTTTCTTGCGGCTAGAGCTTCCTTTGTCCTCTGGCTTATAAGGTTTCTTTCGATTTCCGCAGAAAGACCGAACGCGAACGCCAGCACTTTTGACTGAATTCCGTTGTCCAGCGTGAAATTTTCCTTTATTGTCCTAAGACTGCATTTTTTTGTAATGCAGATGTTAAGAATCTCCATAATCATAAACAGATTTCGCCCAAGCCTTGAAAGCTCCGCGCAGATTATCGTGTCGTTCTCGCTGATTTTTGAAAGAAGCTCGCCGAGCCGCCGTTTTGTGTAGCTTTTTGTTCCGCTGATTGTCTCTTCAATCCAGCCGTCGATTCTGATTTTGTTTGCCTCGCACCATCTTGAAATCTCAAAGCGCTGGTTTTCAACAGTCTGCCTGTCAGTGCTCACGCGGATATAACCGTAATTCATAATTTTCTCCTGCTGATTTTTGCATAGAGTTTTATCATAGAACTGCGGATTACAAAAATCAAAAATAGAGAAATGGTTTATTGCTTGTTTCCATAGAGATGTCCATTTTTCTTTGAATTTCCTTGCCAAAATACAAAGAAGAAATACAATATGAATATACAAAAAAGGTCCTTTTATGACAGTTATTCAAGGTAATTTTGAATGGGATAGTGAAAAAAACGAAATAAACAAAAGAAAGCATGGATTTTCTTTTGAAGAAATTCTTGAAGTTTTCAATGACCCTTTTTTCATTGAAAAAGTTGATTTTGAACATTCAATGCTTGATGAAGAAAGACTCATCGGTATTGGAAATATAAACGGAATTGTCGTGATTACGACAGTTTATACGGAAAGAGAAAGAACAAGGATAATTTCTTCCAGACTTGCGACAAAAAAAGAGGAGGCTTTTTATTATGAACAACGAAAAAACTTTAACCGCTGAAAGACTTGCTGAAATCAAAGAAAAAGGAATCGATTTTTCAGACATCCCTGAAATTACAGATTTTTCCGGATTTAAACCGCGCCATCCCGAATATTTCAAGCCAAAAAGAGAACAGGTTTCAATCAGAATGAGCAAGTATCTAGTTGACCATTTCAAGGCAATGGGAAAGGGGTGGCAAACAAAAGTCAATGATTTTTTAATGGATTCTGTAAACAAGGGGTTGATTTAATCGTTTTTTTGAACAATTACATTATTGCAAATATCAAAGCGGCAAATTAATTTCTTTTTATTTGAAAATTGACTATGCAGCTTTATTGTCCTTTTTGGTAGCGCAGTGATGGCTGCGCTTGTGTTTGGTTTTGCGTCGTGCTCGGAAGATGATGATGACGAGTTCAACCTCATTTCTGGGAGCGGCAACAATTATTCTGTTTCTTACACAAATACAGAATCAAGCAATGTTCGTGGATATGACACAACTGCAACAAAACATAGAGGCGCACTTACTCAAATAACATTCAACAAGGATTCACTTGATTGTAATGGTGCAATGGCTTTTATTTGGGATTTGGAATCAAACTCAGGACGATCTGCAAAAGACCCGCGTGTATTCAATATCGCAGGATTGAGAATTGTTAAAAATTCTACAAGTTATTATGCACAGCCATATGTTTCTGTTTATAAAGATATCACAAATATTCAGGAAATAAACTTGGGTGCGGATTCAGGAAACCTTGCAGAAGGAAGTTCTGCAACAGAAAAAGAAATCTTAAAACTTTCAACTGAAAACCAGTTCTCTGTTACTCCTGATTCAACAACAGGAGCTGTAACTGTAACAATCAATGCTTATGAAGAAACTGATTCTGCTGGAGCTTACACTGGCAACTACCTTGTAGACTTCTATTCTGGAGCAGTAGACGAAAACAATCTTCCATCTTCAAAAGCTGCAAAATCAGAAACAATTACTTACAAACAAATGGGATATAAAGCATATGATTCAACGGCAACAGATAAAACAAATATGCTTGCTTCTGACAACAGAATTCCTCAAAAAACAAATGCTGTTTATGCAAATGTCTACAGTGGAAAAACATTGAATGGAACATATAAATTTATAAAAACTTATTCTGACGCAGAAGTTGTTGAAGAGTAATCTTTAGCCGCACATTCTTGCAAAAAGGCGTTCTCAAACGGGAAGCCTTTTTTATTCACTCGTTATGCTTTTACGGAGATTTCAAGCCGCACTTGAAATCTCCGCAAGTTTTTATTAGTCTGTATTTATGATCGAGCGTGCAATTTCAACCTATGTAAAAGAATGTGTCGAAGAATATTATTCCGTAGCAGTTTTTGGACCTAGACAGTGCGGAAAAACAACTTTGGTTCAATCTCTTTTCCCCAATTTTTCATATGCAAACCTTGAAGACATGAATACAAGGATGCTTGCAAAAAATGACCCCGAAGAGTTTTTCACACGTTTTCAAGAGCCTGTAATAATCGATGAAATTCAGCGCGTGCCGGAGCTTCTAAGCGCCGTTCAAGTCAGAATCGACAAATCCAAAAAGAAAGGTCAGTATATAATCACGGGAAGCCAGCAGATTCCGCTAAAAAACACCGTTTCACAATCGCTCGCTGGAAGAATCGCGATTATACAAATGCAGCCATTGTCAGTTGCGGAACTTAAAAACAGCGGAATTGTTCTTGAACGTGACATTCAGCTTGTTTCAGGCTGCATGCCTTTTCTTTATTCTGAGAGCGGACACAAACCTTTTGAATACTATAAAAACTATGTTCAAACCTATCTTGAAAGAGATGTTGCGCAAATCGGAGCTGTACAGGATTTAATGCGATTTGAGAATTTTATGAGGCTCCTTGCAGGAAGAACAGGTCAGCTTGTCAACAATTCAGCAATTTCCACAGAAGTCGGTGTTTCAAGCACAACAATCGGCTCATGGCTCTCGATTCTTGAAGCTTCCCATTTGGTTCATATTCTCCGTCCATGGTATAAAAACCGCACAAGTCAGGTTGTGAAAACTCCGAAAGTTTATTTTTGCGATACAGGGCTGGTTTCTTATCTGCTTGGAATCGAGACTCCAGAGCAAATGCAAAGAGACCCGCTAATGGGAAATATCTTTGAGAATCTTGTTGTAGAAGAGGCTTTAAAAACAAGATTCAGCTACGGAGCAGAACCGAATTTATATTTTTTCAGGAACAGCAGCGGTCTTGAAGTTGACCTTATACTAAAGGAAAACAGCAAGCTGAATTTGTTTGAAGTAAAAAGCGGAAAAGCCCTAAATGACGAATTCACAAAAAATATGCTCAAATTCTCCGTCCAGAATAAATTGGAGCATGAAGCAGGCAGCCCAAAGGGAACTGTTATTTATTCAGGAGAAAACTACAGTCTTTACAAAGATTTCGCATATGTTAATTTTCATGATATGGCAAACCTGTTTGCCCCAAAAACACAGCCTTTCACGCTTTCTTTCTAAATCACCTTGACCTTGATTCCGATTCCAACGGAAAAATACTGCATCGCCGCGCCGGAGTCCTGGCCGGAATCATAAAAGTCATCCTGCTTTGCGTCCTGAAAATAGTCGCTGAACCAAGTTCCGCGGCTCACTTTCAAGCAGAGAAGCCCCGAGGCGCAAATATTCAGGTCGAAAAATTTTGAAAGCGCGAAACTTAATTTCGCGTTCATTTTCAATGCGGGCAGTGCGGGAAAATACGCGCTTTGAATCTGCCTGGAATGTTTGCCGTACCATTGTTTCTCGCTGTTTTTTGCCCAGTGCGTGTCCATCGAGTAGAAATAGGCGAACGGCGAGGCAAGAAAGTCAAAAGAAAAATCCGCCTTCTTGCAGATTTTATAGCGAGCCTTAACGCCAGCCCACGTGTAAAGAGAATGTCTGTAATAGTCGATTGGCGCGAGATACTGCCTTTTGCCGGTTTCTGGATTCATGCGCGGATAGTGAACGGAGCTTTCATCGTACCACCAGTGCTTTCCGTCAGAATACCAGCCTTCCGCGTCCTCGCGCGAGAAAGAGTCGTAATCATACTGAAAAGAAATCATCGGCGAAAGCGAGAGATTTCTAAGCACATCAAAATCATAATAAATGCTGGAGACAACACTGTAATTCTCGAGCGCCTTGTTGTCTCCGACGGAGTAAGTCGTCTTCATCGAATAGTCGGAAGTGTTTTTCCAGTCTGAATCGGACATAATGCCGGATTTTAAGTTGCGAATTGAAGTCAAAAAAGACGCGTCAAAATGAAATCGGCTATAATTTGCCTCAATTTCCGCGCCGCAAAGAAAAAGTTTCTTGTCCCACGAAAGATAGCTCGCCTTTTTTGAGTCGTCATCGAATTTTGAATAGTAAAGATATTCTCCAAGATGGCCACTCGCGTATGAAAAAATCGGCGCAACGCTGAAATGAAATTTGCTTTCGTTTTTATCGCTTTCTTTTCCGCCGAAAATCTGCGCGGCTGCGGTTTGCAGAGAAAAAATCGTAAAAGAGAGAATGACGAGAATTTTGAAACGCGCTTTAGGCATTTTTCGTTTCATCTTTAGACTAAAAATTGAAAACGTTTTTATCATAAAAACAAAAAAAGCCCGGAGCAGCGTTTTCAACGCGAGCTAAAAGCGAGCCTAAAGTTCAGCAGCTTTTCAATTTTTGCCGCATTCAAGGCTTTTTAGCTCGACGGCTTGATTTTTCTGCCCGGGCTTTTCACAAAGTTCTAAAATTTAGTTTTTCGGGAACTTCGCCTCGAATTCCTGAAGAACTTTTTCCGGAGCCGGCTTAGCGTCAACATCAACAAGATTTCCTTTCGCCTTGTAGAAGTCGATGAGCGGAGCTGTTGACTCGCGGTAAACTTCAAGGCGGTGCTTGATTGACTCAGGCTTGTCGTCGTCGCGTGTGTAAAGCTCGCCGCCACATTTGTCGCATTTTCCGGCAACTTTCGGAGGATTGTTCTTCACATGGTACATCTGTCCGCAGTCCTTGCAGCAGATTCTTCCGCCCAAACGCTCGACAACCGCGCTGTCCTCAATGTCAAAGTTCACAGCCGCGTCGATTTTCGCGAAAGTCTCCAAAGCCTCAGCCTGAGGAATTGTGCGCGGAAATCCGTCAAGAATGTAGCCCGCTTTTGTGTCGTCCTTTGAAAGGCGGTCTTTTACAAGCCCGATTGTGATTTCATCGCTCACCAGTCCGCCAGCGTCAATAATCGCCTTCGCTTTTTTTCCAAGCTCTGTCTGGTTCTTGATGTTTTCGCGGAAAATGTCGCCTGTTGAAATGTGCGGAATTTTGTAGCTTTCCGCAACCTGCTTCGCCAAAGTTCCTTTTCCGGCTCCCGGCGGTCCTAAGAAAATAAAATTCATTTTTGTCTCCTGTTATTTATTTTATTTTTTTGATTTCTTTTTTGGGCGTTCCGGCAAAGCTCCGCTTTTCCGTCGGGTCTTTCGAGGTTTCATTCTTGGCCATCACTTCCATGCCAAGTCTCCACGGACGGAGACTTATAAGCAAAAATCTTTTCGAGAAACTTGTTTCTCGTCAGGACAGAATGTCCAAGAACGGCTTCGCCGCCTCTACAGCCCCTAACGCGCTCGCTTTATTTTAGCACACTTACCGTCAGGAACTCAATTTCCGTTTTCCAGCTGAAAAGATTTTTCTGCGCGGAAACAAGCAGCAGATTCTTGATTTTCTCCGAGTCCTCACCGCCGAGCGCATTGTAAAGAGCCGAGCCGTAGCTTGATGACTTTGCGTCAAACCATTTTGCAATCTCCGCCTCAGTGATTCTCCGCTTTTCCTCCACAACTTTTGTCGCGCTTTTTATGTCGAAATTGTATTTCTTGAAGCTTTCTTTTATTGAGGCAGAATCCCACGCAAAAAGCGGATTGCTTTCGTCTCCGAAAAATTCGTTTTCTGCAAGCTGCATTTTCTTCATCATAACGTCAAAATTTTCATCGAGAACCGACGAAGAATTAAGCAAGACTTGGCTCAAAATCAGGTCGCCGATTCTCTGTCCGCTCTTCGGAATCCGCTGGGAAATCACCGCCTTGAAATTTTCAGGCAGAAGAGAACCAGCCTTTGAAATCTGGCTTAGACTGTACGCAAGAACGTCCGCCGAGTCCTGCGTTGTGAACGGGTCGCGGAAAAAAATTCTGTCAAAGACAATGTCCTTCTTTGAAAAATCCTCGAGAATCTGCCGGAAAGTCTCCGCCGTAAGAAAGTTCTCCTCGGTTTTCGGTCTTGTGACTAAAAGCGGGCGGTCAAGGTCGTCAAGCGTGCGTCCGTACTGCTCCATGATTTCGCGGCCTTTCTCGCTGCGGCAAATTCCGCAGGTGATTCCTTCCGGCGTTTTACGGCTCACGTCCCAAAGCAAAAGCCCGTCGTCCGCGTTCCAGACAAGCGAGCGAGTGTGCCTTTCAAGCTTCGAGAGCTTAACCATCGCGTCGCGCACTGAAAGCAGAATTTCGGCGCGGTTTGTGTCAAGGCGGCTTCGCCACATCTTGTCCGCCTTGTCTAAAGCCGCTTCCTTTCGCTCGTCTTTCGGGCTGAACGTGAGATTCTCCGTCTTTACAGTCTCGTTCTGCTTGAAATTCTGGTTTATCCACCATTCGCCAATCGGATTCGAGTAGTCATCGGCGAAGTGCGGAAGAGGATGCATTCCGCAGCTTGCGCCCGAAGAAGGCTTTTCAGGCTCAATTCCTTCAAGAATCGCTGAAATCTGCATTTCACGGCGGCTTAAAACCTCGTCGCGGATTTTAGCCTCGTAGCCCTGAGTTGTCGGAGTGTAAAAGACCCGGCCGACAAGCTCGCTAGGAAGATACTGCTGAGAAACCCAATGGTCGCGGTAAGCGTGCGGATACAAGTATCCGTCGCCGTGCCCGAAGCCTTCCGCGTCTCTTGAAGAATCCCGGAGGTGGTTCGGAACTTCCGCGTCCTCCTTTTCAACGTTAGAAAGCGCGTCAAAAAAAGCCATTGAAGAATTCGACTTAGGGCAGGTTGAAAGATACAAAGCCGCGTGCGCAAGAAAATATCTTCCTTCAGGAAGCCCCACGCGGTCAAAAGCCTCGGCGCAGCTGTTCACAACTGAAACCGCGGCAGGGTCGGCAAGCCCAGTGTCCTCGCATGAGGAAATCAGCATGCGCCGGAAGATAAAATGAGGGTCTTCCCCAGCCCTAACCATGCGCGCAAGCCAGTACATCGCCGCGTCAGGGTCTCGTCCCCGAAGAGACTTTATAAAAGCCGAGATTATGTCGTAATGATAGTCTCCGTCGCGGTCATAAAGAACGACTTTTTTCTGGATTGACTCCTCGGCGGTCTCCTTTGATATAGAAATCGTGCTTCCATAAGGCGGAACTGGGATTCTCGCGGCCGGGTCCCATTTTTCAGGCGTTGTCTCAACTGCAAGCTCCAGCGCGTTCAAAAGCGAGCGGCAGTCTCCGTTCGCAGTGTCAACGAGATGCTCAAGCGCGCCTTTCTCAAACTCAACGTTCCAGTGTCCATAACCGCGCTCAACGTCTGAAAGTGCCATTCTCGCGGCCTTCATCAGGTCGTCTTTCGTGAGCGGCTTGAGCTGGAAAACACGGCTTCGGCTTACAAGTGCCTTGTTCACCTCAAAAAAAGGATTCTCCGTAGTCGCGCCGATAAGAATTATCGTTCCGTTCTCAACCCACGGCAAAAGCGCGTCCTGCTGAGCCTTGTTCCAGCGGTGAACCTCGTCCACAAAAAGAATCGTGCGGCGGTTGTAGAGCTTGTAAAAATCGTCAGCCTTTTTAATCGCGTCTCGAATGTCTGCCACTCCTGTAAGAACCGCGTTCAGAGTTATGAAATTTGACTTTGTGTGATTCGCAATCACGCGGGCGAGCGTTGTCTTTCCTGTTCCAGGCGGGCCGTAGAAAATAACCGAGGAAAGCTGGTCGGCCGCAATCGCACGGCGCAGAAGCCGCCCTTTCCCGACAATATGATCCTGCCCGATATACTCATCCAAATTTCGAGGCCGCATACGTGCCGCAAGCGGCTGTTTCTGTGATTTTGCGTTGTCAAATAAATCGTCCATAATTTTCCTGATTTTGCCTGAAAAAATCGGGCGGTCTGTAGCATAGCCACAAAACCGCCCATAATTAAAAAACGAGATTTCCCCTATTTTCCGCTACTCGCGGTTCCATTCGTCTTCTGACGGATAGTAGCCCCACAAGCCGACATTGTCGAGAGTTGCCGATGTGCTTGAAGATGAGCCTGAGAACTCCGCCGCTGCAAAAATCGCAGTGGAATACTCGCTTGCGTCGGGATTTACGACAAGCAACGCCGGAACTTCATAATAGGAAGAAAGAGCCGAAGCGGCGTTGTTGTCAAAGTCCTGAACGGAAGATCCTGGAACATTGTCGCTGATTGTAACATGCTGGATTCCCTCTGTAGTTCCAAGAAGCATAAAGTCTTGAGTGAAGCCCATTGAAATGATGCTGTCGCTGTCTGTGTCAACAGAAGTCCATGAAGCACCATCTGTAGAATAATAAATGTCGTCTCCGCTGGCAGTGTAGACGCAAGTCGCTTCGGCAGATTCTGTTTCATTTGATGTTGACGCTTGGTAAGGTGAAAGAATCACGCCTTTTTCGTCAAGATAAGTCGCGCTGAGAACGGCTGAAATATCTCCGCTGTTCGCTATAGAATAATAATTGCTGCCTGATGCAACTTCGCTCCATACGCTTGGGTCTGTCTGTCCAGCCGTAAGCGAAGATGTAAGTTCATAAACCGCACCGTCATATCTAAAAAACGCTTTTCTGTTTTCCGATTTTGGAGTGTTCGTGCAGAAGATAAGGAAAGCCGTGCTTGAATAGTCAACGGTGAGAAGACATTCCCAAGTTACATCTGTTACATTTCCATCCGAATCTTCATTTACAGTGCCTCTCCAAAGTTTTCTTTCATTTCCAACATTGTATCCGTCGTCGTCATCTGTATAAGAAAGAGAAACTGCATAAAGACATTCGTTATCCGCTGCCAGATTGTAAATTGTAGTCTCTGGAGTTTCCAGTTTTTCCCAGTTTCCTGTAGATGTTGTGCTTTTTGGCTGATAATAAATTCTTCCATTTGCAACGTAAATATTGCTTTTATATCTTACAATCGCCTGAATCGAGCCGCTTACGGTCGGGTCGTTGAGTTTGACCTCGTTTCTGATGTCGGCAAAGATAACGTCGTTGCAGGAAAGCAGAGAAAACGCGAGAACCGAAAGAAAAGCGGCAAAAAATGTCTTTAATGATTTTTTCATTTTTTCTGATTCTCCTAGAAGTGATAGCGCGCGGAAATTCCGAACGAGCCGAAGATTCCGTAGTCGTTCTTGCTTGAGTCCGAATACCACTGCGGCATATACATTGCGTTCCCTTCAAGCCCGAAAGACCAGCTCGGCGTAACGCGGTAGTAGACTCCAGCCTGGCCTTCAAGCGTGAGTCCTGGAAAATAAGTCTGGCTAAGGTAGTTTTCCATTGCGACACCGCCCGACAAAGTGATTGGAAACTCGAATCTGCCGTATGTCGGCTGGAAAGTGAAATCCAAAAGAATCGGAATGTAAGTGAAGATGTTCTCTCCGATTGTCGGATTGTAGCCGAACTTCACGTTAAGCCCCACCGCAAACCAGCTTGTGATGAACCTGTGGTAGCCAAGCGAGCCTGCGCCTCCAAGCGACATTTTTCCTGAGCGGTAAAGCGGAAAAGTGCCGCCGAAATTCAGCGGAGCTGTCGCCATCAGGTCAATCTTGATGAACTGGTCGCCCGGCTCATTGTATTTAAAATTCTGTTTTGTCTCGATTTCTTTTTTGTCTTCATCGCCTGAGTTTGCGTCCATGTTCTCATCGGCAAACGCAAACGAAGCGAGCAGAAAAACCGCGGAAAAAAGCGCAAGAAAACGCTTAATAGTTTCTTTTTGTCTCATAGTGTCTCTTTGATATTATTAAATAGATAGTAATTCTACGGAAAATAAGCTATATTTTCAACATTATAAAGAAAAACAATCACGACAATAAGTTACGGATTCTATTCTGTGGATTTTATAAAAAACATGTTCATTTAGATTTTCAGATTTTTGATTTTCAAGATGAACGCGAATCAAAATAAAGTTTGAGTTAAAAATTGGAGGAAAAAATGGCAGCTCAGATTATTGATGGAAAACAGATTGCGCTTGAAGTTCGCGGTGGAGTCGCGGAAAAGGTTGCGGCTCTTAAGGAAAAAGGAATCACGCCTTGCCTTGCTGTCGTTCTAGTCGGAGAAAATCCCGCGTCTGTTTCTTACGTTACAGGAAAGCGCAAGGCTCTCGCCGAAGCCGGAATGATGGACAAGTCTGTGGAACTGCCAGAAAGCACAAGCGAGGAAGAGCTTCTTTCTTTGATTGAGAAACTGAACAAGGACGATTCAGTCCACGGAATTTTGGTGCAGCTGCCGCTTCCAAAGCATATAAATGAAGACAAAGTTATAATGGCAATCTCTCCTGAGAAAGACGTTGACGGTTTTCATCCTGTGAACGTGGGAAATCTCGTGATTGGAAAAAAGGCTTTTCTGCCTTGCACTCCGCACGGAATCATCGTTCTCCTTAAAAAAATGGGAATCGAGACAAGCGGAAAGCACGCAGTTGTTGTCGGACGCTCGAATATCGTGGGAAAGCCGGTCGCGCTTCTTCTTGCCCGCCGCGATGTGAACTGCACAGTAACTCTTTGCCATACAGGAACAAAAAACATGGCTGAAATCACAAGGCAGGCTGATATTCTCGTTGTGGCTTCAGGACATCCGCACACGGTTACGGCAGATATGGTGAAGGACGGAGCAGTTGTCATTGATGTCGGCGTGAACAGAATTCCAGACGACACAAAGAAAAAAGGATACCGCCTGATTGGAGACTGCGACTTTGACACAATCAAGGAGAAAGCGAGCTTCATAACGCCAGTTCCAGGCGGAGTCGGTCCGATGACAATCGCAATGCTGATGTACAACACGCTTGAAGCCGCGGAAAACAAAAGTAATTAAGAATTCTTAATTTTGAATTGATATGGTAGACATTCAGAACACAGCCGACACGCGGGAAGTTCCGCTTGAAAAAGTCGGCGTAAAAAACGTGAAATATCCTCTTCAGGTGCTGGACAAGGCGAACAGCGTGCAGAACACGACGGCGTCGGTGAATCTTTTCGTAAATCTGCCGCACAATTTCAAAGGCACGCACATGAGCCGATTTATTCAGGTTTTCCACAAGTACCACAAGGACATCTCGATGAACAACTTTCTTGATATGCTTGAGGAAATCCGCACGAAGCTCGACGCTCAGCGCGCGTTCGGAAGAATCACTTTTCCTTACTTTGTCGAAAAGCTCTCGCCTGTCACAAAGTCTCCGGGAATGATGGAATACACCTGCACTTACGAAGGAGAAAGCTCTCTTCTGCAGGATAACGCGAAAGACTGGAACGTGAAAAAAAATTGCGGTGAAGAAAACGGGAAAATTTCTAAAAGTCCAGACAAAAAAATCCCGCAGAAAATTTCTAAGGGAATTTCCCAGAAATTCTTTGTTTCGATAAAAGTTCCGATTGCGACTCTCTGCCCATGCTCAAAGGCGATTTCAGAATACGGAGCGCACAATCAGCGCGGATTTGTGAAAGTCAAGATTCTCTACTCGAAATTTTTCTGGATTGAGGACGTAATCTCGATGATAGAAGACTGCGCCTCAACTCCGCTTTATTCGGTCCTGAAGCGCGCCGACGAGAAATTTGTGACAGAGCACTCGTATGACAATCCTCGTTTTGTGGAAGATGTTGTGCGCGAGGTTTATCTCGGGCTAAAGAAGATGGGCTTTAAAGGATTTACAGTCGAGGCGGAGACAGAGGAAAGCATTCATTTTCATAACGCGTATGCTTGTGCTGAGGATAAAACTTACATCCTGTAATTTTCATATTTACGAGAAAATTCTGTTCACCTAAAGGCAAACAGGATTTTCTCTCTTTGCTTTGCTGCGCGACGCAACGCTCACTAGCGTCGCACCGTGCGGCAGATTTTAGTTGCTAAAATTTTTTATTGAACTAATCTGCGGCGCGAAATCTTCTAATTTATCTTGCATTTTGCAGCGGTTCGGTCAGTTCTGGGTGGTACTCAAAGTGCATATTGTCGAAAATCACCCAGTTTCCGCCCCAGATAAATCCGTTTTTCTCGAAAATTTTTATGACTTTGTCGCTCGGACTCCATCGCCTTTCAAGCGGAATCATCATCCATCTGTCGCCGAGCTTGTCTTTTTCCCAGCTCCAGTAAATCGCCTTGCCACGAAGCCGCACTGGAAGCACATCAATGCTGATTCCGTATGAATGAAACGATTTTCGGCTTGTTCCCAAAATCACGCGCCAGTAGTAAGCGTCTGCGGATTTCAGCTCATCGACAAAAGTCTTCACGGCCTTGTCATTTTCCGCCTCTTTCAAAATCTCCGCCTCGACTTTTTTAACCTGCGGAAGAATTCTCTCGTGGATTTTCGTCCTTTTTCCAAGAAAAGTCGTGCTTATTATGTGATTCTCGATTGTCGCACGCGACTTTGCCGAATAGATAAAGTCAAAAAAGAACATTGGAGTGCCTACCTGATTCCGCCTGCTTGAGGCCGAGCCAAAATTCGAAATCTCGTCGATTTCCGCCTGAGTGTAAGTTTTCGGGTCTCGCTGGCGGTTCTCGTAATGATATTGAAGCGGCCAGTATTCAGACTTGCGCGATAGCTCCTCCTTTGGAAGAAGCCTGCCGTCTGCCCAGTACAGAACCGCGCTTTTCCTCGGATTTTTCTTGATTTCACTCCGGTTCTCAAAGGAATTCACGGTCAGGAAAATTTTCCAGTCGAAAGTCTCAATGTCGAACTCGGGCTCAAAATCGACATCAGGATAACACTTCATAAAATCCAAAAGTTTTTTCGGATAGAAAAATTTCTGAATCGGCTTTTGAACCTGGAAAGAAAGATCTTTTCCGCTGTCAGAAAAAAGAGGAAAAACGGCAATCACAGAAAAAAACAAAAAAAACGCAGAAAAATTTTTTTTCATAAAAGATAAGAAGATTATAATTCAAAAAAAAGATGGTGGGGAATTATTGCCGTTATCTGCCCCTTAATTTTCCGCAAAATGTTCCTTCATTAAAACCTTTCCTTCACATTTTTCTTGAATTGGTTTCCGCGGTCGAACTCGTTTTTGAACATTCCAAAGCTGGTAGCTCCGGGCGAGAACACAACGGGAACAATTTTTTTCGCCTGTTTTCCGCCGGTCGCCTGCAAAGTTTCAAAGTTCAAAATGTCTTTTTTCAGGCAGCCGAGCATTTCACCAACGCTTTTGAACGGCCCGTTATATCGGATTCCTTTTTTATTGAAGTCTGAGATTATTTTTTCTGTCGCGCTTCCCTGCAAAAGATAAATCGCGAGAGGCTTCAAAGATTCTTCGCAGTTTTCAATCGCGCGTCCGATTGGAGACAAGTCCAGCCCTTTGTCAGTTCCGCCTGAAAGAAAAATCACGCCTGAGCCGAAAGCGCAGATTGCCTCGGCAGCCGCCTCTGGAACTGTCGCCGCAGAATCGTTGTAGAATCTGTAAACTGAGTTTTCTGTCTTGAACTCATGAAAAAATTCCAGCCGGTGCTCAATTCCGTTCCAGCGTCCGAGAACCTCGACAATCCGCTCGGCAGAAACTCCCATAAGCCGAAGAACAAGCGCCGCATTCAAGACATTTGTCCGCATATGCTTTCCCGGAACAATCAAATCTTTTAGAACGATTTCTTCCAACTTCTCATTGCTTTGCGGAAGCCTGTCCAAAATCTCGCGGCTAAGCCTTGCAACTCCGCGTCCCTTCTTGTCCTGCCAAACTCCAAGAACTCCAGCCGGAAGAGCTTTTTTGCTGTATCTGAGAACAGTCGCCCTGCACTCCTTCGCAAAAATGTCTCCCCAGTTTTCAATCAAAGTTCCGCCGTCGGCAGCCGGGTCAGAGTCAAAATCAAAAATCGCGAAGTCTTTTTTCGTCTGGTCCGCATAAATCAGCTTTTTGTCGTTCACGTAAGCGAGCATCGAATGGTAAAAATTCTGATGGTCAGGAACAATCTTTGTGATTATCGAGATTTTCGGATTCAAGAGCTTTCTTCCGCGCAAATCCGCAAGCTGCCAGCTCGAAAGCTCCAGCACAACAGGCGTTGTCTCGTCAGTCTTTTCAAGAAAAGTAAGCGGGGAAACCGTTATGTTTCCGCCAAGAAACGCGTTGAATCCAGACTGCTTCAATCCGTAGTAAACTGCGCTAACAGTCGAAGACTTTCCTTTAGAGCCTGTAACCGCAATTATCGGAGCTTTTGAAAAATTCAGGAAAAGAGAGATGTCAGTCTCAATATTTTTCGCCGCCGCAAGATATTTGTTTCCGTCGTATTTCACGCCGGGATTTTTTATAACGCAGTCCGCATTCTCAAAGTCCGCAATGTCGTGTCCGCCGAGCCTGTAAGTCAGGCGGGAAAGGTCAAGCTCCGAATCGTTCGCAAGAGAATCGATTGTCGGCTTCAAGTCGTCCGCACTTTTCATGTCAGTCGCGACAACATACGCTCCGTGCTTCAGAAAAAAACGCACGCAAGCCTCGCCGCCGCCGTTCAAACCAAGCCCCATCACGGTTATCCGCTTACCGCTGATTTCATCAAGAGACTTAAAGCAGCAGCCTTCCGGATAAATATGAGGAACTGGAGGCAAAGGCTCAGATTGTTCATTTTTGTCTGACATAAAATTTTCTCCTTTTGGGCGTTACGGCTTCGCCGTCGGGCTATTCGGTGTTCCGGCTTTCGCCTACATTGTTTTGCTTGGTTTCGACTTCGCTCAACCGCCGCAAAACAACGCTGCGCGCCACGCAGCGTGTAAAACACGCAGGCATCCCTAACGCATTTTTAACGCGTTCGCTTTTCTTTTGTCTATCTTGATGTCTTTAGGCTTCTTGTCGCCTCGAATCTTGCGACAGCCTCGTTTATCAAAAGCTCTGTCAAATCCTTGAATCCAAGCCCGAACTTTCCGCACATCTTCGGAAACATCGAAATCGATGTGAATCCCGGAAGCGTGTTTATCTCGTTCAGATAAAGCTTGTCCGTGTCCTTGTCGATGAAGAAATCCACGCGAGAAAGCCCGCACAAGTCAAGTGCGGCAAATGCTTTTTTCGCAAGATTTCTGACTTCCTCAAGCCGGTTTTCGGGCAAGGCCGCTGG
Organism: uncultured Treponema sp.; assembly: GCA_934691925.1. Taxonomy (GTDB): domain Bacteria; phylum Spirochaetota; class Spirochaetia; order Treponematales; family Treponemataceae; genus Treponema_D. Next base: position 27,261 of record CAKUTI010000005.1, read on the forward strand.
AATCAGCAAGTCTGCTCCGTCCGGGTCGTTGTATTTCGCGTCATAGTCATAAAACTGGTGCTTAGGCGCAATCTCGCCAGGCCCGTACGCTGTGAGCTTTTCAAAATCATTCTTTCCGTTATAAGTCGTCGGGTTTCCAGTAACAGAGCACTCGATTTCGCGCGCATTTATCGCCTTTTCAATAAGAATCTTGTCGTCCCATTCAAACGCTTCTTTTATCGCGTCTTTCAGCTGCTCAAGATTTTCAGCTTTTCCGGCTCCGTCAGAGCTTCCAGCCGAGCAAGGCTTAACAAAAAGCGGAAATTTCAGATTTTTTTCCGCGTCAGACAAAATTTCCTCATATTTTTTTGAATCTGAAAAATCGGAGCGGCGCACGCAAAGCCCCGGAACAACAGGAATTCCCGCGTGCTCAAGAGCGGATTTTGTCTTTTCCTTGTCCATTGTGATTGCGCTCGCTAAAGTTGAGCAGCCCACATAAGGCACATCCATCATCTCGAAAAGACCTTGAATCGTGCCGTCCTCGCCGTAAGATCCGTGAAGAGCCGGAAAAATCACGTCAGAAGAGATTATCTTTCCGTTTTTTCCGCCGACCAAAAACGTTTTCTCACGTCCGCCGCCCGGAATCACGAAAACTTCATTCTCAGGATTCTCGTTCACAACAAAATGCGCGTTCTCGTTCGATTTTATTCTTTCAAGCTCCGAATCGTCCTGAAAAAACCATTTCCCGTTTTTTGAGATTCCAATCAGAGCCAGACTGTGCTTTTTTGTGTCGATGTTCCGCGCGATTGCAGCCGCCGAAACAAGCGAAATTTCATGCTCGCCAGATTTTCCGCCGTAAACCAATGTGATTTTCATAATTTTCCTCTATATTATTTTGCATTTTCAAGATTAAGCTCGCGCAGAGCTTTTTTCGCTTCCGAAATTTCGTCGTAAGGATGAGGACCGTCTTTGTAGATAATCGAATTCTCGTGCGCTTTTCCAAGAAGAAGAACGATGTCGTTTTTTTCCGCCATCTTGAAAGCCTCTCTGATTGCCTTCGGCCGGTCTGGAATTATGAACAAGTCTCTGTCCAAGACTTTTCCGCCTTTTTCCGCGCCGACTGCAATTTCCTTCAAAAGCTCAACCGGATCTTCGCCGCGCGGGTCTTCATCAGCGAGAATCACAATGTCGCAGAATTTCGCCGCGATTTCACCCTGGAGCGGACGCTTTTTTGTGTCGCGCTCGCCGCCAGAGCCAAAAAGACAAATCATCCTGCCTGAGCACCGCCGTCTAAGCGGAGGAAAAATCGTCTCGAAACTTGAAGGCGTGTGCGCATAGTCAACGACAAGCTCGAACGGCTGCCCCTCGTCAATCACAGTCATTCTGCCTTTCACAGGCGCGAGATTCTCAACCTGAGAGGCGACCTCCTCAATCGGAGTTCCAGTAAGGCGAGAAACGGTCTCAATCGCCGCCATAAGATTGTAAGTGTTGAACGCGCCCGGCAAATGCGACTTTACATGAAAAATTTTTCTAGGAATCGGCTTTGAATGCTCGTCAACCGCACCCGGCTCGCTCATGTCGAACGCAAGACCGTAGCGCGCGCTTGCAATGTTTTTCGCCGTAAGAACAGGAATTTCAGCAGGAACAGGCGGCAAAAGCGGAGCTTTCGTTCCCTCGGCAGCGGATTTTCCGGCCTTTCCCTCTGTCGTAAAGCCCAAGACAGGCTGGCGGGTCGCCTTTATAAAATATTCCGCGCTCGGGTCTTCAAGATTCACGATTCCAAAGCTCGGAATTTTCACTTTTTTCCCAAGAACCGTCTTTTCGTGGTCATTCTCGTCAAGTTTTCTGAAAAGATTCGCCTTGTCGCTTCTGTACTGCTCGAAAGTCTTGTGGAATTCAAGATGCTCAAGCGTAACGTTCATAAAGATTCCGACATCAAAATCAATGTTTCCTGTACGGTTGAGTTTTTTTGAAAGCCCGTGAGATGAAGTCTCGACAACCGCATATTCACAGCCGTTTTTTACCATCTCGTCAAGATAATTCTGGATAATCGGAGATTCTGGAGTTGTCGTGTGCTGAGGATTCGCCCTAGCCTCGTCTCCAAGCGAGAACTGAACCGTGGAGATAAAGCCCGCCTTGTGCCCTGTAAGGCGCAAAAGCTGCCAGACAAATGAGACGGTGGAAGATTTTCCTTCCGTGCCGGTAACGCCGATAACGCCGAGCTTCTTTGAAGGATTGTCGAAATATTCAGCGGAAATTGGAGCCATCGCAAACCGCGCCGACTCGACTTTTATGAACGAGACATTTTTGCCTTTGCAGGATTCGGAGATTTTTGATTTTGTCTCCTCATCGAATTCGTCCTGAAAGACAACCGCGCCCGCTCCGCTTTCTATCGCCGACGGAATAAAGACATTTCCTGTCGTGTGCGTTCCGGGAAGCGCGAAAAAAAGGCACCCCGGCTTCACATCGCGGCTGTCAAAAACAAGGGCTGAAATCTCCTTGTCAGAAAGCGGAATTTCGGTTTTTCCGTCGGAATCAACGGATTTGTATTCAATGGATTTTATGATTTGTGAAAGATTTTTCATCGGAAGTTCCTGTAAAACGGATTTTTCTTTCAATAGTAATGTTTTAGGAAAGCGTTTTCAACAGAAACGGAAAACCAGCAATCTTTTCGCCAGCAAAGCCGGCTGTCATTTTGCTTCCGAATAATCTCTTTCGCCGAAAATCGCAGTTCCGATTCTGACGATTGTCGCGCCCTCGTCAATAGCAATCTTAAAGTCGCCGCTCATTCCCATGCTCAGCTCGCTAAAATCGAGTCCCGGGAATTTTTGGGACATCTTATCTCTTGTCCCGCGGCACAATGCGAACGATTTTCTAACAAGATTCTCGTCAGCTGTGTTCGGAGCCATCGTCATAAATCCTTTTGGAACAACGTGCGGAAATTTTCCGTCTGAAATCTGCCTGATTGACTCTTCAAGAGCCGCCTCGTCCACGTATCCCGCCTTTGACTCCTCGCCCGTGTGAAGCTCAAAAAGGATTTCAATGCTTTTTCCGATTTTTGCGCACTGCTTTTCAAGCTCCTCGACAAGCTCAAGACGGTCAACGCTCTGAATGCAGCTTGCGATTCTTACGGCTTCCTTTACTTTGTTGCGCTGGAGCGAGCCGATTATGTGGAGATTAAATTCAAGATTCGGATTTTCAGACCTTAAAGAGTCGAATTTTGCCGCCGCTTCCTGAACTCTGTTCTCGCCGAAAAGGATTTGCCCTGCGTTTCTAGCTTCAAGAACAGCCTCCGCAGGATGAAATTTTGACACTGCGACTAATTTGACGCTTCCTTCTTTTCTGTTTGAAGACTTTTCCGCCTCGCGGATTTGCGAGATTATTTTATTAAGATTTGATTTTATATCTGCCATGATTTTATGATAGCTTTTGTGAAAAGTTAGAACAATATTCAAAACACCGCAAAAACTTTATAATCAAAAACAAAAATTACATCCTTGTAATTTTTGTTTCTTTGCTTTTTTGCCGCATCCGTGCGGCAGAAGCAAGTCCAAAGATTTTCATTTTAAAACATCAAAAATATAAAAATATGGAGAAAAAATGGATAATGCGCAGATAAAAGAGCTTCTTCTTAAAATTGAAGACACAAAGCTTGACTTTACAGTAACGATGACCGGAAAAGAAAGCACACGCGTGAACGGACTTTACAAGCCTGACACGCACGAGATTCTGCTTCACAACAAGAATTTCAAGAACGATATGCAGCTGATTTACACTGCAATCCACGAGTACACGCACCACAAGGACACGGAGGATTATCTTGAATCGACCGGCGGAAAACTGCCGTTGAAAGGCTCGAAAGTCCACACCGCCGCGTTCTGGGCAAGATTCCACAAAATGCTTCAAAAGGCTGAGGAGCTTGGACTTTACAAGCTGGACTTGGACTCATCTCCTGAGCTTAAAGAGCTTACAGAAAAGATTAGAAAAGACTACATCGAAGTGAACGGAAAACTTATGCAGGAATTCGGAAAGCTTCTTTCGCGCGCGCACGAGCTTTGCGAGGAGGCCAATATCCGCTACGAGGATTATCTTGACCGCGTTCTTTGCCTGCCGAGAAAGGAAGCGCAGCAAATCACAAAAGTCGGCCAAATTGAGATGAATCCTGCAATCGGCTTTGACAATATGAAAAAAGTCGCTTCGCTTAAAAAACCGGAGGACAGGGACTCGGCAAGCCAGCAGATTCTAAGCGGAAAAGCTCCCGACACAGTGAGCGAGCTTATGAAGAAAAAATCAAGCGGCGAAGACCCGAAAGAAAAACTTGAAAAAGAGAAAAACCGCCTTGAAAAAACGATTGAGTCGCTCCAGCAGCGTTTACAGTACGTGGAGGAAAGCCTTGAAAATCTTTAAGGCGAAATTTTCCAGATGTGCGGCGGAAAAGACAGCTTCGGCTTATTCGGTTTCAGTTTTTGCATTTGCATCGCTTTTGATATTTTCCGCGAATTTTCAGGCAACGGCGGCAGGAAATTTTTCTGATTCCTCAGAAGACGGCGCAAAAAAATCGATTTCAATGCCGTCGTCTCCGTCAATGCCTTCAATGGCTTTGCCTTCTATCGGTAGCGGATTTTACGCGCCCGGCTCTTCCGATTTTTACTATGGGCTCCAAAATCAGCAAAGCCAGCAAAGCTGGCAGAACGAAAATAAGGCAAAATCAGATTCGGCGAAAAGCGATGCTGATGAAGATTCCGCAAATTCAGATTCAAACGGAAGCACAATCGCCATCGCAAACAGCTCAAAAACGAAAAACGCGGCCTCAAGCACAACGAACGCAAGCGTTTTTCAAAATATGTCCGCGTTAAAGTCTGCGGGAGCGGCTTCGTCAAATCTCCTGACCGCCGGCGACCTTTCAAATCTCAGCGGGCTTGGGCTTTTCGGAACTGTCTCAAATCTCCTGTCAAATTCGCACGGCTTGAATTCCTCAAATTCAAAATCCGAAGCGAATCTTTATCAAAATCTGGCTGGCGAAAATCTTCTTATAAACCAGAATTCGTCCGACTCAAAAATCCTCGCTCAAATCTTGTCGGAACTTTCCGAGCTTAAGTCGAGCAACACTGAAAACGGCGTTTTGCGTTCCGAGAACAAGGACGGATTTTCAAACGCGGCAAAAACCGAGCCGAAAATCCTAAGATTCAACGTGAACGGCTACGACATTCTCTCGACCTGCAAGAAAATTTATTTTTCCGAGCAGGAAAGCGACGGAACTTTTCTTCTGACAGGCGACCGGAAATATTTCAGCGCGAACAAAAGCCGGAGCGAGACTTTCTATTTTTTCTTCAACTCGAAAGGAAGCGACGGCGGAATCACAAAATACAAGGTGACTCCGGCGGTAAGCCAGGACAGCGAAAACACATATTCTTTTCTCTACGGACTCACGCAAAAAAACGAGCTTGAAGCCGAGCGGACAGGAAATCTCGTGACGCTCCGCTCGAACGACGGAAGCGGCTGGAAAATGGACTTGCTTATTTCGATGAACTGATTTTTTTGACTTTGACGGATTTTTATTTTTAAATTTCATTTAATCGATTTTATAAAACCTGATTTTATAAAATCAGAAACTGGGGAAACTTTTATGAATTTTTTACACGAAGGACTTTTGGAGCTTGGATTTGAAGCAGGCGAATTTTCAGGAATAAAGATTTTGCCGCTCGAAACTATCGAGCAGAAAATGGAAAAATACATTGCGGCGCTTCAGGAATACAACGCGAAATTCGACTTGATAAACGCGGACGAGCATGACGAGATTGCAATCCGGCACATCTTAGACAGCCTGAGCGCGCTTCCAAAAATCTGCGCTGAGATTTCAAGACGATGGGGCGAACAACTTTCAGATTCAAAATCAGAAAATTTCTCGCTTGCAGACATCGGCTCCGGGGCGGGCTTGCCTGGAATTCCGCTTGCATCTTGCCTTCCGCAGTTTAATTTCACTCTAGTTGAAAGAATGACAAAACGCTGCGGATTCTTGAGCCACTGCGCGCAAATTCTGAGCCTTCAAAATGTTGATGTCGAGGAAAATCAGGCGGAGCGTCTCGAGCAGAACCGTTTTGACCTTTGCGTTTTCCGCGCATTCCGGCCGCTTGACAAGAAAATGGCGAAAGTTCTTCTTAGAATCTTGAAGCCGGACGGAATTCTTGCGGCTTACAAGGCGAAAAAAGAGAAAATAATAGAAGAAATGGAGTCTCTTCCGCAAAATCCGAAATACGAGATTCAGCCTCTCAAAGTTCCATTCTTGACGGAAAACACCGCCGAAGGCGAGGAGCGCGAAAGAAATTTAGTTATCATCGAAAAAAATGTGTGATATAATCTGCATAAGCGAGGGCTTAGACTTGCAAAAAGATTTCGCATCAGGAGGAACATTATGAAAAAAATAATCACAATCAGCCGCGAGTACGGCTCTGGCGGTCGTCTTATCGGAAAAATGGTCGCTGACCAGCTCGGATACACTTTTTACGACAAGGAAATCATCGACATGGCCGCTAAAGAAAGCGGACTGAGCGCGGATTTCATCAAGAAGACAGAGCAGAACCTTTCTTCGGGCTGGCTTTACAATCTTCTTCTTGGAACAAGCTACGCCGGAACAACAGGAACTGCGGGACAGCCGGTCGGACAGCAGAATCTTCCGCTCGCAGACCAGGTTTTCAATGCGGAACGGAAAGTAATTCTCGACATCGCGAAAAAGCCTTGCGTGATTGTCGGACGCTGCGCGGACTATATTCTCTCAAATTCCGATGAAATCAAAAAAGAGGATTTGCTTAACGTTTTCATATATGCTGACTGCGACGCTGAGATAAAGCGTGTGGCGGAAATCTACCACGAGTCCGAGGGAGACGCGAAAAAGCAGATTACAACGGTGAACAAGCACCGCGCGAACCACTACAACACTTTCACAGAAAACACTTGGGGAGACAGAAAAAACTACGACATGATGATTGACAGCTCGTCAGTCGGAATTGAAGCCACAGCAAAGTGGATTGTAGAACTCGCAAAAAAATCATAAAATCCGAGGCTGCCTGAAAAATCAGGCGGCTTTTTTTTATTTAAATAACGTTCCCAAAACAATCTTTTACATTTAGCGAGGACTCTGATGAAAAAAATCATTGCCAGAGCAATTATGCTTTTATCGGCTTTCGGATTCGCGTTCGCTGCGTCTCCAAAAGAAAAAATCGTCACAAACGGCTGGGCTGACGCTGGAAAACTTTCCTATGCGGACGAGTCAAAAAAAATCGTGATTGACGACGCGTCTTATCCTGACCCGGTGAGCAAGCGAAAGGCGTTCACAAACGCAATCGGAAAAAGCGGTTCTGCGTTCATCGTTCTGAGCGGAGAAATCGACCTTAGCGACGGAAAGGTAAGCGACAAAGACCATTCATACTTTGACGCTTTCGACAAGACAAGCGGAGCGCGCGTTCACGACGACATAAAGTATTTTCTCACAAGCAACAAGACTTTAATCGGAACAAGCAACGCCACAATCAAATTCGGCGGAATCACAATTCCGGCAGGCTCAAAGAACATCATCATCAGAAACATAACTTTCTGGGATGCGCACGGCTCAACCGAGTACGACACAAAAATGGAGAAATACAAGGACAAGAAGGCAAGCAGCGACGCTCTCGTAATCGAGTACAAGGACTCGCAGCCAATCACAAGCGATGTCTGGGTTGACCACTGCACTTTCTCAGACGGAACCTGCTCAGACTTGGAAAGAAACTTCAACCACGACGGACAGTTCGACATCAAGGCAGGAAAAAACATCACTGTCTCCTACTGCGAATTCACAAACCACGACAAGGTAATGCTGATTGCCCCGGGCGACAAATTCACAAACGCAGAAGACCGCCAGATTACGCTCCACCACAACTATTTCCACAATGTTGTTCAGCGTCTTCCAAGAAGCCGCGGCTGCCAGATGCACTTCTACAACAATGTCTATGACGACATCGGCGTTGAAAAAAACAACGGCTCAATCTTCGGGCCTGGAATCGGCTCTCTTTACATCATCGAGAACAACTTTATCGGAAAAACTCAGGGCACAGTCCTAAAATACTACGACAAGTCAAGCGAGGGCGAAAAGACATTCTCAAAAGTCTATCAGTCTGGAAACTCAAAGGAAATCACTGCGGCAAACACGAGCTTCGACAAGGTGAACAAAGTGAACAGCCTAAATCCGCATCTTTCATCAGAGCCGGTCTTCAAGATTCCTTACGACTACAATCTTGAGGACGCAAAAACTCTGAAAGATTCTGTTGTGGCGGCGGCAGGAGCAAACAAAGTCAAAATCGAAGTGAACGGAGAAGAATACTGATGGAAATTAAAATCACTCAGAACGATTCTCTCGGAGAAACAGTAAAGTCGCTCAAAAATCTTCTGTCTGAAAAAAACGTTCCGGAAACAGAAAAAATCGAGATTGTGCTAAGCGACGGCGAGCACAAAGGCCTTGACCGCGAGCGGATTTTCTACGATTTGCCGAATCCGCTTTCAATCAAGAGCGAGTCGATGAATCCTCAAAAATGCGCGCTGCGCGGCGAGAACTGCGAGACTTTCCACAAGGACACGGAAAACCGCGCGCTTATCACATTCGGAATGAGCTGCACGGAAGTCACGCTTGAAGGATTCACGATTGAAAACACGCACGTAAAATACTTGGACAAATCGATGCTCGGAAACCAGGCTGAGACAATCTGCTGGTACAACGACACAGGATTTCTCTACGCCGAGAATATGCGCTTTTTAAGCCGGCAGGACACAATCCACGCGAGAGGATTCTCGCACTTCAAGAACTGCTACGTCGAAGGCGATGTTGACTACATCTGGGGCTACTGCGACACCTCGATTTTCGACAGCTGCCATCTCCACACAATAAAAGACAACCGCGGAGACGACAGAATGGCTTATGTTCTTCAAAGCCGGGCCTACAACTCGCGGCCGGGATTCATCTTCATAAACTGCGACTTCACAGCCGAGCCGCGCAAAAAAGGCGGGAAAATCTTCGTCGGACGCTCGCAAGGAACAGGAAGCGCGAAAAGCGTTGACCGCTGGGACTCAATCGCGCTTATAAACTGCACTGTCTCTTCTGAATACGACGAGGCTCTCTGGACAGACGAGAACGGAACAAAGAAAGTCTGGCCGGAAAAAGGAAGCGCGCTTTCAGGCTGGCGCGAATTCAACACGAGAATAAAGTTCGCGGACGGCAGGGAAGAAAAATACGACTCCTCAAAGCAGGAAAAGCACGGCTACACGCTAACTCAAGGCGAAGTCGCGATTCTTCAGGAAGCGGTCGAGAAAACATCAAGAAAATAAAGACTCTTGCAGGCGGAATGTTTTTTTGAACGCTCCGCCGATAAGTGAAACTGCGTGACGAAGCATTTGACGAAACGTAAAAAAGTGCTTAGTCGGCATTCGTTCATCGTGACGAAACGTGAAAAAGTGCTAAAACGGCATTCGTCATCGTGACGAAGCATGAAAAAGTGCTTAGTCGGCATTCGTCACCATGACGAAGCGCGAAAAAACGCTTAGTTGGCATTCGTCATCATGACGAAGTGAGAAAAAGTGCTTGAACGGCATTCGTCATTTTGACGAAGTGAGAAAAAGTGTTAAAACGGCGTTCGTCATCGTAACGAAGCATAAAAAAGCAAAAAGCCGGTGAACGCTAAAATGACGTTCACCGGCTTTTTTAATGCCTGAAATCAAAAAAATTTAGAAATGGAACGCCGCGCCAACAGACGGAACAACGGTAAGGGCATTGCATCTGCCCGAGTTATTTCCGCCGTAGCTTCCGCTCGCGCTCATTCTGTAGTAAAAATCATAGATAACTTTAACGCCCGCAAAGACTCCGAAGCGGTCGCTCACGTTCACCTCGTAGTTTGCCCACGCGCCGAATCCAAGAGTGTAGACGCTTTCCTTCAGCGAGTAGCCGCTTTCCGAGAGCTTGCTTGTGTAGCCGTCCAAGTGGAAGCCGATTCCGGCAGGAACAACGCAGCCTTCCGAGCTGAAAACCACCTTGTAAACGCCCGCGAGAGCGTCAACCCCGAAAAAATAGTCGTAGTCGGAAAAATTCTTTGTGGCAGACTCGGATTCTGAAATGTTCACAGTCTTGTAGGCAGGAACAAAAATATTCGAGTCAAGAAAAAGCCCATAGGAATATCCGTCGTTCTGGTGGCGGTAGTTCAGGCCGATTCCGGTTCCGAAAAGCGTGACCGAGTCCTGCCCGCTGATTTGGTAGTCATGCTTCATATAAGGAAAAGCGATTCCGACGCTCAAAGTTGAGTCCGAAAAGTCAGAAACCGCAAAAATAGAAAAAGCCGAGAGAAAAAAGACGGCTGTCAAAAATAATTTCTTTGTAATCTTCATAGGCAAGATAATATCAAAAAAACGCCGCCTATTAAATATTCCAGAATTTTCTGCGATAATGAGAAAAAATTGCGGATGCTGAAATCCAAATGTGCGTAGGCAGGTTCTGGCAGCGAGCCAACAGAAACGTCTTAGGCTTGCGTCAGCCTCGCTGCTTAGGCTTCTTTATTGGCTTTAGCGGACAGGTTCTGCCGAAAGCGCATTTTTTACTCGACTTCAATATTCAAACTAACAGGAGCTGCTATGTCATTAAACTGCAACGAAATAGACTTGATTCTCTCCGAGCTTGACCTGCCCGGAAGCTTTGTTCAGGATGTCGTGCAGCCGAATTTCAATTCTCTCGCGCTCTACACCTTCAAGCCAGGAAACGCGAAAACAGTCTTTATCTCGCTTGAGGCAGGCTCGTGCAGAATCAGCGAGACAAGGCGGAAAATCACAAAGAACGAGAAGCCGCTCCGCTTCAACGAACTGCTGAAGTCAAAAATAAAGGGCGCGCGCATAAAGTCGGCAAGGCAGATTTCAAAGCAGAGAATCATAAAAATCGAGCTTGAGCGCGCGGGCGCAATCTACGTTATGCCGCAGGCGCAAAGCCATTCCGCAAAAAAGTCAAAATCTAACCAGAACGAAGAGGACGAATTCTACACGCTTTATATAAGGCTCTGGTCAAACGCGGCGAACATTTTTCTCTGCGGAAAGGACGACGAGATTTTAGACAGCTTTTACCGCCGCCCGGCAAAAGGCGAAATGAAAGGCGAGAAGTTTTCCGCCCCGGAAGAAAATGCGCTTTCAAGCCAGGAGATTGAAAATCTTGAAAGAAAATTTCCTGTAAGAAATTTTGAAGAAATTGAAAACGCCGGTTCAGCAAAGCAAAATCAGAACGGTCTTTCATTCAACCAGAAAGTAGACTTGTTCTATTCCCAGAATGCGGCGGCTTCATCGCTTGAATCTCTTCTAGAGCAGGCGGAAAAATGGTACAACTCTCACAAAAGCCGTCAGCAGGCGGCTCTCGAGCGTCTTGAGGAAAAGAAAAAATCGTTTCTGAACGCTTTCCAGTACAAGCATCAAGGCGACCTGATTCTCGCATTCGGCCATCTAATCGAAAAAAATCCGGCGGAAAATTCAAATTTCCTCGAATGTGAGGATTATGGGAACGGAAGCAAAGTAAGAATCAAAATCGACCCGAAAAAATCTGCTCAGGAAAACGCGGCGGACTACTACGAGCTTTACAAAAAGCAGACGAGCGGGCTTGAAGACCTGGATCTTGACATTTCAGCGGCAAAAAAAGCGATTGAGGCTCTCGACAACGACTATAAAAAACTCGTCGCGGAGAAAAATCCAATCAAGCTCGAGCAGATTCTAAGAAAAGCGCAAAAGCCCAGGCAGCAGGAGAAAAAAGCGCATCCGGGACTTGATTTTGAGATTGACGGCTGGAATATTCTTGTCGGACGCGACGCGAACGAGAACGATGACCTTCTGCGCCATTATGTAAAGGGCCAGGATATGTGGTTTCATGTGCGCGATTACTCAGGCGGCTACGTGTTTGTGAAAAACCGCCCCGGAAAAACAGTTCCGCTTGAAATAATGCTCTACGCCGGAAATCTCGCGGTCTACTACTCGAAGGCGCGCAAAAACGGCAGCGCGGACTTGTATTACACGCAGGTGAAGCATTTAAGGCGCGCGAAAAACGGCCCGAAAGGACTTGTTCTTCCGTCAAACGAGAAAAATCTCTTTATAAAGCTCGATGAGTCAAAAATCAGAAAGCTGAACGAAAGCAAGGATTCCTGATTTTTGTCATTTTCGATTTTATTCGGGAAAAGTGCGTCATTACGAATTCGATTCAGAAAAAGTACGTCATTACGAATTCATTTCGAAATCTATAAATAGATGCTGAAACCAAGCGAACGCAAATGCGTTCGAGTTCAGCATGACATTGCAACAATTCCGAATGACAAACCGGCTAACGGCAGAGTTCAAATCGTTTCCTTAATTTCTCATTTTCTGATAAACTTCCGTTACCTATGAAAATAATCGACAAGCTTAATTCAAAAAAAGTAACAATTTCACTTGAAATATTTCCTCCAAAAAAGGCGGAGGGCTTTGAATCTGTAAAAAACACGGCGATGGAGCTTGCTTCCCTCCACCCTGACTTCATAAGCATTACATACGGCGCGGGCGGCTCAACCCAGACAAGCACGGCGGCTCTCGCCTCGGCAATCGAAAGCGCGGGAACAACGGCTCTGGCGCACCTGACTTGCGTGCGCTCAACAAAAGAGCAGCTTGAAAGCGCGCTCGGCGAGCTGAAATCAAAGAAAATCGAGAATGTGCTCGCGCTCCGCGGAGACAAGCCGAAAGATGCCCAAGAAAACGAGAATCTCTTTCCAAGCGGATTTCTTCATGCGTCTGACTTGACACGGCTTTTAAAAGAAAACGGATTTTGCGTAGGCGGCGCGTGCTATCCAGAGGGGCATCCTGAAAGCAAGAACCGCGACTGCGACATTGAGAATTTGAAGCACAAAGTTGACGCGGGCGTTGACTTTCTTACAACGCAGATGTTTTTCGACAACGATATGCTCTACTCGTTCCTTTACAGGCTTCAGTCAGCAGGAATCCACGTGCCGGTCTTGGCTGGAATCATGCCGATTACAAACGCGAATCAGGTAAGCCGAATGGTTGACTTGTCTAACGCGTACATTCCGAGAAAGCTCCTTTCAATCTGCGACCGCTTCCGCGACTCGCCGGACGCGATGATGCAGGCTGGAATCGCATACGCAACAGACCAGATTATCGACCTGATTTCAAACGGCGTGCGCGGAATCCACATCTACACGATGAACAAGCCGGACATTGCGCGCTCAATCATCAAGAATATTGACTCAATCATCGAGTCGATAAACGCGGTAAAGTGTTGCTGATGACAAACAGCCACAAAAAATTTTTCGGCTGACAAACAAGAAATAATAAAGCAGCTTTTGCGCTTCACTGCATGCTCAAAATCTCGTCGTAAAGAGGAATATAATTTTTCGCGTATTCAAAAGTTATGTCCTTGCAGATTTCTTTCCACGGAGACTTGTCATTTACTTCCGTGATTCTGACTCCGTGGTATCTTATTTCTTTCAAGGCGTTTTCCTGCTTTATCTTCGAGATTCTTCTGATGTACTGGGCGGTGTATTTTCCTGCGTCCTCTAAGATTTTCCGCTGACATTCTGTAAGAACGTCCCATGCGTCATCTGTGATTACGACTTCCGTAACTCCAAGCGTGTGCTCGTCAAGAACCAGGTTCGGGGCAATGCTGTAAAATGAATTCGAGCTGTAGTTCACAAGCGGCTGCTCCGCTCCCTCGACTTTTCCGGTCTGCAGGGCGACGTAAAGCTCGCTTGTCGGGAAAAAAACCGGCTCTGCATTAAGCGCGCGCACAATTTCCCTCAAAATCGGGTCGGCGGTAACGCGAATTTTCCACTCTGCAAAATCCTTTATTCCGTCAACCGGATTCAATGTGAAAAAGCTCCTGAATCCTTCCTCCGCAAAGAAAATTCCTTTCAGCCCGGTATGCTGCTCGTAAGGCTCGTTCAAAAAATCTTTCGCAAGCTCTGAATTCGCAAAATTCCAGAAATGGTTCAGGCTTCTGAAAGTGTAAGGAGTCGCAAGAAGAGCGCATTTTTTCGCGCCGTGCAGTATAAGAGATGCTGTTGAAATCCGCGCAAGCTGAATAGAGTTGTTCCGCGACTGCATAAGGTTCAGGACAGACTCCTCGTCTCCAAGAATTCCGTCCGGCTGGAGATTTATCTTTATATTTCCGTTTGAAATCGACTCCACGTTCTGCTTGAACGTCAAATCCATAAGCCCCGAAATCGTGTCCATTGAGTTTACTTCCGCCATCACAAGCTCAATTGAGCCGTCCTTATTCCGCTTGATTCCAGAAATATCTCTCTGGCAAGAGAAAAACAGAACGAGAACGGCAAAAAACAAAATCGCTTCGGCAGAAATTTTCCTCAGATTCTTCATCATAAAGATTCTAGCACAAAACAATGACACGAAAAACCGCAGGCAATTCCTCAAACGCCTTTTTTCTATTAAAATGCTGGGAAATGAAAACGAACTTCCTAGATTTCCTTAATGAAAAAATAGAAAATGGCCTGCCGGTCTTTTTTGACGGCGGAATGGGCTCGATGATTCAGAAATCGGGCTTCTCGGACTATGAAATTCCAGAGGACTTGTGCTTCACACGCCCTGACATCATAAAAAATATTCACTCGCAGTATCTTGAAGCAGGCTCGAACATAATCACTTCAAACTCGTTCGGCGCGCTTCCGCTAAAACTCGACGGCTGCAAATATTCATACGAGCAGTACATTTCAGAATCGATAAAGCTCTGCAAGGAATGTATCGCTGAGGCAGAAAAAAGCGGAAACAATCGCGGACATTTCACAGCGTGGGACACAAGCCAGATTGGCCGTCTTCTCGAGCCGATGGGAGACCTGACTTTTGATGAAGCATACGAAAACTACAAGCTGGCGGCAATCGCGGCTGAAAGATCAGGGGCTGACCTTGCAATCATCGAGACAATGGCGGACCTGCACGAGATAAAGGCGGCGGTTCTTGCGGTAAGGGAAAACACAAGCCTTCCAATAATCACAACTGTTACGTTCCAGCCGAATCTAAGAACTCTGACAGGCGCTGACGTGCGCACCTGCGTTGTCTATCTTGAGTCTCTTGGAACAGACGCAATCGGCTTCAACTGCGGAGGCTCTCTCCGTGAAGACGACGCTCTCGCGGAAGAATTTATGCGCTACGCACACAAGCCTGTGCTGATTCAGCCGAACGCTGGAATTCCGACAGTGATAAACGGAAAAACCGTCTATATGGTCGGCCCTGACGAATTCGCCGAGCACCACGAAAAATACAGGAAGCTCGGCGCGTCTATCCTGGGAGGCTGCTGCGGAACAACCCCTGATCATATAAAATCGCTGGTCAAAAAAATCGAGGCTCTTCCGCCTCAAAAGCGCGTTCCATGCGAATTTGAAAACTCATGCTTTATCTGCTCCTACAATTCTTCTGTTGAAATCGGAGGAAAAAGCGGACCGCAGATAATCGGCGAGCGGATAAATCCGACCGGAAAAAAGAAAGTCAAGGAAGCGTTGCTCGCCCACAATATGAATTTCGTGCTTGGCGAGGCTGAAAGCCAAATCAACGCCGGAGCGCAAATTCTCGACGTGAATGTGGGGCTTCCGGGAATCGACGAGGCACAGACGATGGTCGATGCGGTAAAGACAATCCAGAACGCGTTCTCAACACCGCTCCAGATTGACTCGAGCGAGCCGCCGGTTCTTGAAAAAGCATTAAGATACTACAACGGAAAACCGCTTATAAACTCCACGAACGGACGGCAGGACGTTATGGACAGGGTTCTTCCGCTTGTTAAAAAGTACGGCGGAGCTGTCGTCGCGCTCTGCATCGACGAGAAGGGAATCGCGCCAACGGCAGAAGGCCGCGTTGAAGTCGCCGAGAAAATCATAAAGGAAGCCGCAAAATACGGAATTCCTGTGCGCGACCTTGTGATTGACACGCTTACGCTCACAGTCTCGTCTCAGCAAAAGGAAGCTCTCGAAACTCTCCGCGCAATCCAGATTCTAAAAGAAAAATACGGAAAGGACGGAATTCAGTTCGTGCTTGGAGTCTCGAACATCAGCTTTGGAATTCCGCGCCGCGACATCGTGAACTCAAGA
This sequence comes from uncultured Treponema sp., assembly GCA_934691925.1. Lineage (GTDB taxonomy): Bacteria > Spirochaetota > Spirochaetia > Treponematales > Treponemataceae > Treponema_D. Next base: position 43,367 of record CAKUTI010000005.1, read on the forward strand.
TTCTTCGCGATGGCATTGTACTCAGGGCTTTCCGCATGCATCATAAATCCTCTTATGGTTCCAATGATGGAAAGCTACCACGCCTACCGCGCGCTCGCCGCGTTCGACGAGAACTGCCTTGACTACATCGAAAAGTACAACGGAACTTCCGCCCCGGTCTACGGTCTTACGCCTGAGCAAATCGCCGCGTCAAAAGGAAACGCAAGCCAAGCTAAGCAGGTGAAGTCTCCGAAAAATTCAGACAATGCGGCAAAACTTCCAGAAAATCTCACAGAATCAGAAAACAGAATGATTGAAATCATCACAAAAGGATTCAAGGATTCAAGCGCGGAGGCAACGTCGAAACTTCTTGAAGAAGGCAAGCAGCCGGTTGAAATCATCGACCGATGCATTGTTCCTGCGCTGGACATTGTGGGAAAAGACTTTGAGACAGGACGAAAATTCCTTCCGCAGCTTCTTCTTGCGGCGGATACGGTCTCAAACAGCTTCGCGGTCATAAAGTCGTATCTTGAAAGCCATGGAACAAAGCAGGAGTCAAAAGGAACAATCGTAATCTGCACGGTTTTCGGCGACATCCACGACATCGGAAAGAACATCACAAAGGCGATGCTCGAAAACTACGGCTATACGGTTCTCGACCTCGGGAAAAATGTTCCCTACGACAAAGTTGTGGACACGGTGCTTGAAAAAGACATTCAGCTCGTGGGACTCAGCGCGCTGATGACGACAACGGTCGCGAACATGGAGACAACGATAAATCTCCTGCGCGAAAAGCTCGGCGAGCAGGGAAAATCCTGCAAGATAATGGTTGGCGGAGCTGTTCTGACAGAAGACTACGCGGCAAAAATCGGCGCGGACTACTACGCGAAAGATGCGATGACAAGCGTGGCGATTGCAAAGGAAGTCTTCGGAAAATAAAATTCAAGGCGACGGAAACTTGCCACGAGCCGAAATCAGTTTTGTAAACGCGTGGCGCGCTTTTCCGCTTCAAGATTCCAAAATCTTGAAAATCCGGCTTGCCTGAAAAACCGCAAAAGCCTGACTCTCTGCCGAGATTCTCTTCCGTGGCACGCCTCCAAAACGCAGAAACACACGCTCCGGCTTTGTGATATTTTCAATATTGCAGTAGAATCAGAGCGGGAAACGAAAATCAAAGCGTAATTGCGAGGACTTTAGTCCGAAGCAATCAATAAACATAAACAAACATAAACGCATGGACATTTATGAAAACAAAATATTTTAACGGAAAAACTTTAAAGTCATTCAGCCCGCTCACCGCCTACGCGGGAATTCTTTTTGCGCCGCGCGCGGTTCTGACAAATTTCAGCTGCTTTGCGACAATCATAAAGGAATTCTTTTTTCTTCAATTTTTCGAGAAGCTCCATATCATTCATATTCCGATTGTCCACGTTGACCATCCTCTCGACAAGAAAATTCCGTTCACTCCGTCAAAAGTCTCAATCTATCTTGACTTCATAAATCTCTGGGTGCGGCCGCTCTCAATGCTCGTGAAAAAATTCGGCTCTTGGCGCGCGTCTTACCTCACAAAGCTCTGGATGAGAAATTTCAAGAATCTTTACAAGGCGGCAGGAAAAATCTACCATTTCAGGCTCACGACAACCGACCGACCGAACTACAAGAAAATGCGCGAGTTCAGGCAGATTCACGCGCTCGACCCGCATTATCTTTGCGTTCCGTCGCTCCACATCGCGACTGTCGCGCTCGCATTCGGATTCTACAGGAAAACTTTTGCGGAAAACGATTTTTCAGACGAGGAAAAGCGGAACTGGCTAAGCGAGCTTTACTCAGGCGCGGTTGAAATCGCGGAGACGGTTCTTTATGTTAAGCAGCACAGCGTGAACTGTATTCCGGCGGCGCTCTATCTTGTCACGGCGAATTTCGGAGACTTGTTCTCGATAGACGACGCGCGGAAATTCATCGATGATATGTTCAAGAATCCGGAAGGATTCAGCTTTGAGGATGCGTTTCAGGTGAAAGACCACATCAGGACGAGCTTTGAAAAATATCTTTCCGAAAGCAAAACTGCGAAAAACTGGCACGAGCCAATCAGGAATTTTCTGGAAAACTACGAGAAAAACGCTGAAAAATAGAAAAACGGCGGATTTATCAGACATAAAGCAAGAGTGTTAGGGATTGAAGCAACGCGAAGCGGCTACTGGACAGAGCGGAGCGAAGGAAGCGGCTGGAGCGAAAGCGGAATTGCGGAAAGCCCGGCGGCAAAGCCGCAACACCCGAAAAAAATCGCGGATTATGATTTTGAATTTATGAACTGCGAATTGCACATTAAAAATTGAAAACTGGAGAAACTATGACTTATTTTTTTGAGACTTACGGCTGCGAAATGAACATTGCGGAAAGCGCGGCGGTCGAGCAGCTTATGATTTCGCGCGGCTGGACAAAGGCGGCTCACGCGGAAGAGGCGAACATCGTCGTCATAAACACTTGCTCGGTGCGAGGCTCTGCCGAGGACAGAATTTTCGGAAGGCTCGGATACTTTGCCGGCGTGAAAAAAATCCGCATGCTCGACACAAACACAAAAGTCCGCATGGAAGAGATGAAATACGCGCTTGAATTCGCAAAGAAAAACGGCGCAGTTCCGCTGAATCTCGTGCTTATGGGCTGCATGGCGGAACGTCTTCTAGACTCAATTCAGGAAAAATTTCCGCAGATTGACTATGTTGTCGGAACGTTCGGAAAATACAAATTCGGAGAAATTCTGCAGAACATCGAGAACGGCGGAAAAGGATTCAAGATTGAAGAAGAAAAAGCCTACACTTTCGCTCCGAATTCATACGAGCAGGGCGCGTTCTCGACATTCGTTCCGATTATGCACGGCTGCAACAATTTCTGCACTTACTGCATCGTTCCTTACGTGCGCGGAAGAGAAATCAGCCGCCCGGTCGAGCAAATCTTGAAGGAAATCGACTTTCTCACAAAGGCGAAAGTAAAGGAGATAACGCTTCTCGGCCAGAATGTGAACGCTTACAAAGGCGAGGACGGAACAACATTCCCGGGGCTTCTTGAAAAAATCTGCCGGCACATCGACGAGACAAACTCGACAATAAAATGGATACGGTTCGAGTCAAGCAACCCGAACGACTTTTCAGACGAGCTGATTGAAGTCTGCAAGCGAAATCCGCATATCTGCCGCGGCTTCCACATCGCCGCACAGCACGGAAACAACGAAATCCTAAAGAGAATGAACCGCAAGAACACAAGGGAGGAATTCATCTCTCTGATGAAAAAGCTCCGCGAGAATCTTCCGGGAACGCAGGTCATAACAGACTTGATGGTGGGATTTCCGGGCGAGACGGAAAAGCAGTTCGAGGAAGTTCTGACTCTGATGAACGAAGTGTGCTTTGAAAGCGCGTTCATGTATTTTTACAATCCGCGCGAGGGAACTCCGGCGGCGAAATTTCCAGACCAGATTGATGTCAAAGTCAAAAAAGAGCGGCTTTCAAAAGTCATCGAGCTTCAGGAAAAAATCACGAAGGAAGTAATGAGAACAAGAATCGGGCAGACGATTGAAGTTCTCGCGGACATTGTGTCGCGCAACAGCGAAAACGAGCTTCTAGGCAAAACCGAGCAGAACGAGAGAATCGCGTTCTCAGGCGACAAAAAGCTCATCGGCTCGTTCGTGAAAGTCAAAATCACAGATTTAAATGGAAACACATTTAGAGGAGAATTGGTTAGTTAAATCTGCCGCACGAACGCGGCAGAATGCGTGCGGTTAAAACCGCTAATTCAGCATGACAATTTTAAAGGAGAATAAAAATATGCCAGTACGCTTAATCGGAACAATCATCCTGCTGCTTGTCGTAACGCTTTTTGCAGGCGCAAACTTGGACAACCGCTGCAACATAAATTTCATTTTCAAGACTGTCCAGAACGTTCCTGTCTTTCTGACGGCGGTCGTCTCGTTTTTGGCGGGCGCAATCGTCATGATTCCGTTCACTTTCCACAGCAAAAAAAACAAGAAAGACGGAGCTGAAACGAAAATTTCCAAGCAGAAAAATCAGGACGAGGAATCGAAAACTCTGTTCGACTTTAAAATCAAGAAAGACGTGAGCAAAAATCAAAAGAAAGAGAAAAAATCATTCTTCAAGAAATCCGAAAAAAACGCGGGAGACTCGAAAAATTCAGAAGACAAAAACGCCGCAACAGAAAAATCTTCTGACGAGAAAGAAAGCGTTTCCTCTGAAAACACGGATTCTTCATTGTAATTTTTGTTTTGCGGAATTTTTTTGCGAAATTTTTTTGAGGAATTCTTTGCAGGAATTTTCATCAGAAGCAAAGAGAAATCGAAAATTCTCTCTTCGCTTATTTCCGTCTTTGCGCGGATATTTTCAGGAAAAATAAAAATGAAACGTTGTGTGATAATCGGCGCGGCAAAAATCTCTAACTACGGAAAAATCCGGGAATATCTTCAACCGGACGACTTTTTTATTGTCTGCGACGGCGGACTTGACCATCTTGAAAATCTAAAGATAAAGCCGAATTTGATTGTCGGAGACTTCGACTCGCATGAAAATCCTCATCTTGAAGTGGAAACAATCGTTCTTCCGCATGAGAAAGACGACACTGACTCGGTTTTCGCGCTCAAAACGGCTCTTTCACGCGGCTTCAAGGATTTTCTTTTCATCGGCATGCTAGGCGGAAGACTCGACCACACGCTCGGAAATATCTCAATGCTTCTAAAATGCAATGAGGAGAAAGTGCGCGCGCTTATGCTCGACGATTATTCGGAGCTTGAAATTGTCGGCAAGGAAGAAGTCAAAATCGAAGACAAATTCTCCTATTTTTCGCTTCTGAATGTCTCTGGAACAGCGAAAGGAGTCACGATAAAGGACGCTCTCTACAATCTTGACAACGCGGAAATTCCTGTAACTTACCAGTACGGAGTGAGCAACGAGGTTCCGAAAGGGAAAACCGCGAAAGTGAGCGTAAAGAAAGGCTGCCTTCTTTTAATCAAGGACTGGTAAAAATGCAACGCGGTATTTCTCAGGCAAAAAGACGCGATTTTAGAAGTTGTTAAAATCTTTTTTTGGAATTAGAATTGGAATATGGGATTTCTTCAGGCGGTTACAGACTTTTTTCAGTCGATTTTCATGAGCTCTTCACCAGAGGTAAAAAAACGCACAGAGCTTCACAAAATTGAAAACGAGCTGAAAGCCCTTCCTTTCCAGATTTACAAGAACGGAATGTTGCAGCCAAATTTCGCCGAGCTTTTCAGAATCTTATATGAAAACACAAAGCCGATTGACGACATTCTCGCGTCAACAATAAATTCGGAAAATGTCCACCGCGCAAAACTTTTTGAAAGCCAGCTGATTGTCACAGGATTCTCGCCGGACACTCAGGAAAAAATCGGGAAACTTTCATACGAGTCAAGAAAAAAAGCCGTTGTGGATTCAGACCTGCCGATAAACAAGGTTCTTGACAGCCAGAAGCACACGATGGAGTCGATTCTAAGGCAGATAAAAACCCCGGAATTCGCAAAAATCGACCAGACAATATCAAGGCTAAAGCAGCTCGCCGACATCTGCCGCTTCAACTACGTGAGCATCATAAAAGTTTTCGACTCGAATTTTGACGGAATCACATCGTCGTCTTTTGGAAATGTTCATCCTGCGCTGCCGGAGCAAGCCGAGCCTGCGCTCATGGACTTTTATTACATAATCGGAAATTTTGAGCTTGACACTGCCGAAGCCCGGGCGATTATCGCTCTTAAGCAGCTGAGCAGCGGAAACGAAGTGCCTGAAAAAAAGCAGCAGGAAATTCTCCAGAATCTCAGGAAGATAAATTCCGTCTTCACAAAATACCTCACGGCGGACGTCATCAGAAAAGTCATCTGCCTCGGGAAAAAAGACCCGAAGCCGGTTCTCGACACAACCGCATACCAGTCAAATTCGCTTAAAAGTTTCATGGAAGGATTTCAGGGAAAATTCGCCTCGGACAGCGAGCGGATTAAAGGCGAAATCAAGGATTACACAGTCTCGTTTGAAATCAAGGAGCTTTTCAACGACGAGCCGATTCTCGAGCTTAAAACCTACAATGCGGAAACAAACAGCCTTCTGAGGAAAAACACGCCGTTCTCGTTCGTCTGGATTACGCCTCTTCAGGTCATCAAGACTTTTATGGCGACATATATGACCGAGCCGGTTATGAACGTTCTGAACAACATCGTGATTGAAGGATTTTTCAACAATTCCGACTACAAGACACAGTTTTCTTCGATTGTCTACGCAGTCAACGAGATAAACCAGAATATCAGCGACTTTGAGGACTCTTTCGACCGCGAGAAGAAAAACGACGCGGCGGAGCTTACCGGCCTGATTCAGGACAGCAAAAGAGACGCCGATTTTCTTAAAAAGGTCGGTGTCATGGTCGATAATATAAACGAGCAGGCCCACAAGCTGGTGCAGGAATGTTCAAGCAATTTTTTTGACCTATACAGAGAGATTGGCGAGCTTATCGTTGACGCAAAAAAATCAAAATCTGATATAGTTTCAAACATAAAAGTTCTGCTTTCTTCAACAAGAAACAGAGACGGTTCCGGCGTTATTGAGCAGCAGCACGGAAACTGGAAGCTGTTCCTCAAAATCATGAAGAACTATGCAATTATCGGAGACATAGAACACGACCATGAATGACGAAATCCCAATTAAGACACAAGATTCAGATGTTCAGGAAATAATCGGCCAGTACGAGAAAAAGATTTACGACCTTCAGCAGCTTCTTGAAATTTCACGCTCGCTTTGCTCAACACTTGAATTCTCAAAGCTCATCGAATCGATTTTATACACTTGCATGGGACAGTTCCACGTGCTTGGAGCAGGAGTTTTCGTTCTGAATGCGCTGAACAGCGACAACTATCAGCTTGACGAGAACTACAGCGGAATCGACATCGACCCGAATATCCACTACGTGATTCCGACAACAAACGAGATTGCGCGCATTCTTGAAAGCAGCCCTTCTCCGCTTTCAATGGACGAGATTGCCTCCCGGCTCGACGGCTCGGCGGACATCTCCGTTCTTTCGTCGCTTCACCCTTCTCTTGTTGTTCCTCTTATTCAGCACAAGCACTTGAACGGGATTCTTGTCTTGGGCGAGAGAATCACTTTGTCGGAAGAAACAGGATACAGCGCGTACGAAAAAGAGCAGATTACAGGAATCGCATCGCTTGCGGCAATCGCAATCAACAACGCGGCTCTAGTCGAGCGTTCATCAACAGACATGATGACGCACTTGAAGCTCAAATACTTTTTCTTCAATGTTCTCACAGACAAGCTCGACACGGCTTTGTCAAATGACGAGAACGTTTCCGTGATGATGTTCGACATCGATTTTTTCAAGCGATTCAATGACACTTACGGCCACGCCTGCGGAGACTACGTTCTTCAGACAGTCGCAAAAGTCATAAAATCCTCGATAAGAAGCCAGGACTTGGCGGCGAGATACGGCGGCGAAGAATTCACAGTCCTCTTAAACCACACGAAAAAAGAAGATGCGATGACCGTCGCCGACAGAATCAGAAGCAAAATCGAGCAGTTCGACTTCAACTATGAGAACCAGCACGTGAAAGTCACGATTTCAGTCGGAGTCTCAACGTTCGACACAGTGGAAAATCCTGTAACCTTGCCTAAAGTTCTCGTTGATCAGGCAGACCAGGCGCTTTACGTTTCAAAACGCAGCGGAAGAAACAGAGTGACTTTCGCCGACCCGAAACTCATTTCAGAAATAAAGGTTGAGTCCTGATGAGCAATATTCTGCGGAAGCCTTTCAGATACAGCTACAAAAACGCGACTTTATGGATAATAATCGTAAACGCGGCAGTTTTCTTCTATTTTTATTTCTTCAATATTTTCAGGCTGAACGAAAACGCTTTCGCCTTGAACGTTGCAGGATTCATTTTCAGCAAGATGTTCTGGCAGCCTGTGACTTATATGTTTATCCACGGCGGCTGGAGCCATATTTTCTTCAATATGCTCGGCCTGCTTTTTTTTGGCGCGACGGTAGAGCGAGCAATCGGAACAAAGGAATTTCTTCTGCTTTATTTTGTGATTGGAATTTTCAGCGGGCTTTTCTCGGTCGCTTTCTATTATTTCACTGGAAATTACATGGTGAGCCTTGTTGGAGCAAGCGGCGCAATCTACGGAATTCTCTTCGCCTACGCGGTAATTTTCCCAAAATCTGTAATCTACATCTGGGGAATAATTCCGCTGCCAGCCCCGCTTCTCGTGATTCTCTACACGCTTATTGAATTTGGAAGCCAGTTCATCGGAAGCTCCAACGTTGCGCATTACACTCATCTTGCGGGATTCGGAGTCGCCTTTCTTTATTTCGTTGTGAGAATGGGAATAAATCCTGTTAAAGTCTGGAAAAACGCCTGGAGAAAATAATTTGAGCCTAAAAAAACTGGTGAATTTTCCGGCAAAATCTCTTTTTAAAAAATTCAAGCTGATTTTTCCGGCGATTTTCGCGCTTCAAATTTCATCTCTTCCATCTCAGGAAGTATCGTTTGAAAAAAACATAAGAATCGCGCTTTGGGCTTCAACAGAGGCTTTCCCGGGAATCGACGATTTTCAGAAAAAAGACGACTTGAACTCGCTTCCAATCTCAAAAATCAAGCAGACCGCGCCTTTTATCCTATCGGGAATGATTTACGGCTGGAATTTTGACTACACGCCCTACGACAAAAAAAGAAATGTTCAGGAATATTTTGACTTCTCGCCAGTCCAGGAACTCTCAACGCAAGAAATTTCAAGGATAAAATACGCAAGCCCGTGGATTAAGGAACAAAAACTCAATGTCTGGGTGGAATACGAGCGCACACCGGCGCAGATTATGCTTTACAATTCGTGGAAAAGCGTGAATTTCAGAAATATAAGCGGAACAGGCTACGCTCCTCTTTCAGAAGGCTTTGATGGAATCCAGAAAGCATGCGCGGAAGCCTTGAAGCAGGCTGTCAGAACTTTTGAGCGAAGCCACGTAAAGACAAAGCCGAAAGAAATAATCGGAAAAGCGCTTCTGAGCAAGCCGCCTGTAATCGGCATAGAAGCTGGACGCTATATGGTCGCCCTTGATTTTTTTATGGAATCAGATAGAATAATAGAATATAAGACTTTTTAGACAACAGATTCTAAAAAGCTGTGTGCTTGGAGGAAGAAAATGAAAAAAATTTTTGCTGTAATTGCTGCGCTGATGTGTTTTTCAGGATACGCTTTTTCTGATGAAGTAGAAGATTTGCTTAAACAGCCGCAGGACACATTGACACGAACAATCACGCCTGAGGAGCAGCACGTTACCAACAAGACAGCTAAAGTTCAGATTGAATATACACCGCTCACCGATGAAGTTCATATCTACTACACTTGCATGGCAGTTTCTTACGACCAGGGAGAGGCTATGAACTCAGTTCTTGCTTGTCTTCAGGATTTTCAGAAACAGAACCAGTATTATTCTTACAAATATCTCAAACGAGATTCTATAAAATACTTTAAGGATGAGAAGAACTTGAAATGGGCGACTTATTCGTCTTACGTAAAGTTCTACCGCTAAAAGTTTTTTTAGATTTTTTGCGAGCCGGCTTCTAAACGGGGCTGGCTCAAAATTTTTATAGATTTGGAGTTAATAAAAAAAATGGACGTTCAGAATATCATCAAGAATCTTCACCCGCTTGAAATAAAAGTTCTTCTTCACTACTCGCAGAACGATGAGCTTACATCGGAAAAACTTCAGAAAGAGCTTGACTACAAGGAAGGACATGCAAACCAGGCTTTCTCTTGGCTAAGCGGAAAAAATCTTCTCTCGGTTGTAAGCAAGACACAGCACACTTTTTATGAGATTACAGAGCTTGGACGCTCCTACGCAAAAGATGGTATTCCAGAAGAAAAAATCATTAACTTTGTAAAAGAGAACGGAGCAAAAACTCTCCCGGAAATCGCAGCTGGAACAGGACTCGAGCAAAAAGATGTCGGCTCTGCGTTCGGACAGCTTTCAAAGTCCGGCGTCCTTAAAATGAATTCCGAAAAAAGAGCCGAATATTCAGGCGCGCCAGTTCCAGAAAGCGTGACTACAGCGCACTCGCTTCTTGAAAAAGCCGCAAAAACTGAAAACGGACAGCTCGACAAATCAGTTCTTTCAGACAGCGAGCAGAAAGTAATCGCGAACTACGCAAAAAAACGTGGCTCGGCGGATTCTCCTTTCAAGATTGTCGAAAGAGAAACAATTGTCTACAAGCTCACAGCGGACTCAAAAGAAGTTGCTGACGAGCTTAAAAAAGCTGGAATCACAGGAAACGAAATCGGCGAGCTTACATCAAAAATGCTTGCGTCAGGCGAATGGAAAAACGGAACTTTCCGCGGATACAACATCTCAATTCCGCCGGCAAGAATCATTCCTGGCCGCACAAATCCTTATGTCCAGTTCTTGGAGCATGTAAAAGACAAGCTTGTTTCGCTCGGATTTCAAGAATACGACGGACCGCTTGTTGAGACTGAATTCTGGAACGGGGACGCGCTTTTTATGCCTCAGTTCCATGCGGCACGCGACATTCACGATGTCTACAGAATCAAGAACCCTACACACGCGAAAGAGATTGAAGAGCCGTGGCTTTCAAACGTCGCGGAAGTCCACAAGAACGGCGGAAAAACAGGCTCGCGCGGCTGGAACTACGAATTCGACCATGAATTCACACGCCGCCTAGTTTTGCGCTCGCAGGGAACAGTCCTCTCGGCGCACCAGCTTCACAAGGCGCAGAATCCTGGAAAATATTTCGGAATCGTCCGATGCTTCAGATACGACAAAGTTGACGCGACTCACCTTTCTGACTTCTATCAGACAGAAGGAATCATCGTTGGCGATGAAGTGAATTTGCGCACTTTGCTTGGAATGCTCGAAATGTTCGCTAAGGAAGTTGCAGGAGCAACAGAAGTGAAATATGTTCCGGGCTACTTCCCGTTCACAGAGCCGTCTGTCGAAGTTCACATCAAGCACCCTGTCTTGGGCTGGTTTGAGCTTGGAGGAGCCGGAATTTTCCGTCCGGAAGTTACAGAAGCGCAAGGTCTTGACTGCCCTGTTCTCGCATGGGGAATGGGAATCGACAGAATGGCGCTTATGGCATTGGGATTGAACGACTTGCGCGAGCTTTTCAGCGAGAACATCGAGGAAGTCCGCCTAAGAAAAGCGAAATTCTAATCTTTATTTTGTGCTCAGGAGTTCCGAAAAGAGATTTTCATAATCCAAGACGCTTTTCGCCTGGATTATCTTCTGCCGGAATTCCTTCGCGCCGTCAAAGCCTTTCATATAGTTGCTGAATCTTCCGCGCATTTTCATACAGGCAGGAAATTCTCCAAAAGCGTCCACGAGAAGATTCAGCTCCTTGAATCCCGCCTCAATGCTTTTTTCAAGAGGAATAGCAGGGATTTTTCCAGTCGTCAGAAATTCTTTTATTTTTGTGAACAAGAACGGATTTCCGCGTGCGCCCCGGGCAACCATCACAGCATCGCATTTCGTCTGCTCGAGCATATTTCTCGCGTCTTCTGGAGTTTTCACATCTCCGTTTCCGATTACAGGAATTCTTCCGCCGACAAAATCCGCCAAGTCAGAAATCGCGCTCCAGTCTGCCTGCCCATCGTAGCCCTGAACCGTCGTCCGGCCGTGAAGAGCAATCGCCTTAGCCCCGGCCAAAATCGCAGCGTCGGCACATTCCTTGTATGTCAAATGATTTTTGTCCCAGCCGGTTCTTATTTTAACAGTAACAGGAATCGGCTCATAATCAACAGGATTTCCGAATCTGTCTTTTCGTTTTCCGCTGAAATTTGAAACCGCGTCAGCAACAGCTTTTGCGATTTTGTAAAGTTTCTCAGGCTCGCGCGTCAAGACGCTTCCAGCCCCGGTTTTCGTGACTTTCGGAACAGGACAGCCGCAGTTAATGTCCAAAAGCTCGCAGGAAGTTTTTTCAAGAACAACCCGCGCCGCATTTGCCATTGTCTCAGAGTCAGAGCCGAAAATCTGAACCGCGTACGCTTTTTCATTCGGCGCACGGACCATCATGTCAAAAGTCTTTTTATTGTCGCGGACCAAAGCCTCAGAACTTATTAGCTCCGTGTAGGCAAAGTCCGCTCCGCAGTCCGCACAGATAGAACGGTAACTTGCGTCGGAAACATCAGCCATCGGAGCAAGAAAAATGTTTCCGTCAAGAGAAAGCGAGCCGATTTTTACAGAATGATAAAGCGATTGCATAATTTCTAGCCAATGCTGAAAAATAAGATTTCAAATTCCGCAATCTTTAGGCTTCAGGCAGATTAAACGCCTTGCAGCTGTTCGTCCACAAGATTCCGCACAAGTCCTCAAGTGGCATTTCAAGCATTTCCGCAAGGAATTTCGCAGTTGAAGGCAGATAAGCAGGCATAGTGCGCTTTCGTTCCCTATATTCCGCAGGAATCATGAACGGGCTTTCAGTCTCAATCAAAATTCTGTCATGAGGAATATTCAAAACTGTCTCGTGAAGATTTCTCGCGTTGCGGTAAGTCAAATTTCCAGCGAAAGAGAAATAAACGTTCAAGCCAGCATCAAGGCACGCCTTAGCGTAAGCCGCATCCTCGCCGTAGCAATGCAAAATCGCGCCAGCCGGAGGAATCCGCTCTTTGAGAATATTGAAGACATCTTTTCCAGCCTCGCGGTTCTGGATAATCACAGGCTTGTCGTATTTCTTCGCGATTTCAAGCTGAGTGATAAAAAGTTCCGTCTGAGAACGCTTGTCTCCGAATGCCTTGTAATAATCAAGCCCCGTTTCGCCGACAGCGACAACGTTAGGGAGCTTCAATCCGTCGATAATTGTCTGCTGCCAGTCCTTTCCAGGGTGAGAAACTTCCATCGGAGCAACTCCCACCGCATGATATACGCCCGGCATCGCCTTCAAATTAGCGTAAACTTTCTTAAAATCGAGAAGGCTGTTGTTTATGCTTACAATGCGCTTAACTCCAGCCTGCTTAGCTTGCTGAATAACGCGTAACTGTTCTATCGGGTCCTCATAAATGAGCCCGATGTGGGCGTGAGTATCAAAAAATTTCATGGCTTACTTCCAAAAAGAAATGATAAATAGAAAAAACACTGAATTCAGCTCAATGACAAAAATCAGTGTAACCAAAAGATTGGTTCTTGACGATAAATATAGAATAGCAGAGAAAGTTTTAGTTGTCAAATTAAGCGTTTTTTCAAGCGGAAACCGATTTTTCCTGATTTTGATTCTTGAACAGGCTTTCAGCAAGTGTTTTGACTACTTTTGATGACTATGATAAAATTGGTATCTGGATTTTTATATCCGATAAAAAGCTGAGGTAATTTAATTGGCAAAGACAAGACACTACAAAAAGCTTGAAAAAAATGCCGTTTCTTCTATTTTAAATGCACTCCGCCGAGGACTTGGCACTGTTGGCAGCCTTTTCGTAAAATTGTTCCATGTTTGCGACAGCAAGCTCACGATAATGATTGTTCCCCACTCGCAGGGAAAAGTTATAAATTTCAGGACTAACATATTTGCGCTCGCGCTTGGCTGCGTTCTTTTAGTCGGCGTTGTGTCATCATTCGTCTATTTCAAGAAGCACGATGCAGGAATTTCCGCAGAGCTTACACGCTCAATGAAAGAGAACCGGGAGCTTCTTGCAAGTTTTGACGAGCTGCGCGATGAAAACAACAATGTTCTTCAGACAGCGAAAAGATTCCGTTCTTCATTGACTCAGACTCTTTCGCTTTTGGGAATCAGCCAGTCTTCAACAGCCGCAAAAAGTTCAGTTTCTGACAGCGACTTGAATTCGCTTTTTGACACTCAGGACAGAGTCGCAGGCTCCACAAGAGAGGCAAGCGATATGCGCCAGCTTTCCTCATATCTTGAAAGCGCAATCCAGCCAATCGAGCAGATTGGAAAAATGCTTGAAAGCCAGGAAACGCTTTTCGCAGACATTCCGAACATCTGGCCGGTAAGAGGCGGAATCGGACATATCTCACAGCCTTTCGGACAGACAACGCACCCGATTACAGGAAACTGGTACATTCATAAAGGCCTTGACATTTCAACCTGGCGTTCTGGAGACCCGGTTCTTGCAACCGCAAACGGACAGGTCGTCACAGTAACTTATGACTCAGGATTCGGAAACTACGTGATTATCAAGCACAAGCACGGAATTTACACGCGCTACTGCCACATGAACACAGTCCGTGTCAAAAAAGGACAGTTTGTCTCGCAAAGAGACATAATCGGAACAATCGGAAACACTGGAATTTCAACAGGTCCGCATCTTCACTACGAAGTTCACATCGGCTCGGACGTTGTTGACCCGATTAAATACGTGAACGTAAAAATCACAAAATAATATGGCATTCTTAACTGACGACATTTCTATAAACACAATAATCGGCGCAGGCTCTGCCGTTTCAGGCGATGTAAGAGCAAACGGCTTTATCCGCGTTGACGGCGACATCGACGGAAATTTGGAATCGACCGGAAACATAATCATCGGGAGCAAAGCCAGAATCAACGGAAACATAAACGCGCTTTCAACTGTCGTCGGAGGAATCGTAATCGGAGACATTTACGCTCCAAACGGAATCAAGCTTCTGTCATCTTCCGCTGTAATCGGAAATATCTGCACAAAAAATCTTGAAATTGAAGAAAACGTGATTTTCCACGGACACTGCATTGCGCTCCGAAACGAAGAGGAATTTGCAGAGGAAACAAAACTTTTTTCTGAAGAACTTTCAATAAAAAGCAAGGCGATTAATGGCTGAACTCACCTCGATAAATCAGACATTAAACAACCAGTCGCTTCAAATGCTAGCTTCACAAAGCGCGATGGCTCAGCAGACTTCGGCACAAAAATCAAAAAAAACGGAAAAAAATCAGAAATCTTCATTCAGAACAGTTTTTCAAAAAGCGCAGGAAAGCTCCGATCTTGCATCGCAAGGTCTTCCGCCTGAAATCGCTGGAATGGAAACTCAGGATGCGGTGAATTATCTGAAAGACGAAATGGATTTTGCGGGTGAAGAGCTAAAATCTTTCCAAAGTGCGGAAAATATGGAAAAATTCAGGCGAAAAGTCAGCCAGTTTATGAAATACATCGTAAAAGTAAACTACAAATTCATAAACACAAGACCAGAAAGACGGCTAAGAAACGGAAGGGTAATCCGCCCGTTCTATCAGATAGAAATAATCGACAAAAAACTGAACCAGCTTGCCTCGGAAATGCTTTTCACGCATGGCAGAAATTTGAATCTACTTGCAAGAGTCGAGGAAATTCAGGGGCTGATTCTTGACCTGCTTGTTGAATGAAAACGAAAATCCCATCAGAAAAAATCAAAATCAGGAGTTTGCAAAAATGAGCGACATTTTTGAACAAGATATAAACTATGAGAACGATGATATTTCCCAGCTTGAGGACGGCGAATACAAAAAAAGCGACTCCGACGAGGAAATAATCTATCCGGAGAATCTTTACAGCACAAAACTTGAATATTCGTGCGAAATCGTCTACGCGGTTCTTCCAAAAAACATTAAGGAAATTAAGACAGGCGACCACGTTGTAATTCCGACGAGATACGGAAAGGACTTGGCGAGCGTTCTTGGAAAAGTGAACCACCCTGTCGCAATCAAAAAAGGCGACTTAATCACAATCGAGCGCAAAGCCTCTGAAAAAGACATGGACAAGGCAGCCGAGCTTGCGGCAAAAGAGGCTGGCGCGTTCAAGACATTCAAAGAAAAAGCCGCCTACCACAATCTTGACATGAAACTCGTTGCAGTGCATTTTCTTCTCGACGAGCCGAAAGCGCTTTTCTTCTTCTCAAGCGATAACCGCGTTGACTTCCGCGAGCTTGTAAAAGACCTTGTCGGAATCTTCAAGATGAGAATCGAGCTTAGGCAGATTGGAGTGCGCGACGAGAGCAGAATCACAGGCGGGCTCGGCGTTTGCGGGCGTCCTTACTGCTGCCACACAATCGGAGACAAGCTGCCGCCGGTTTCAATCAAAATGGCAAAAGAGCAGAATCTCTCGCTGAATTCAACAAAAATCAGCGGTCAATGCGGAAGGCTTTTGTGCTGCCTAAGCTACGAGTGCAAATGCTACGCAGAAGCGCGGAAAAAACTTCCAAGTGAAGGCCTGCACATTTTCTATGACGACACAAATTTTAGAATCACAGATGTGAATCCGCTAAGGGCGATAATCAGAATGCAAAGCGAGGACGGAAGGATTCTTGAAATTCCAGGAAGCAGATTCTACAAGGAAAATGGCCGCTGGAAGATAAACTAAAGCCGATTTTTCAGCTTAAAACTGCGACAACTTCGTCAGAATCAGATTTTAAAGGCTCATAGTCAAAACCGCTGTAGAACCGCACTGAATCAAAGCCGGATTTTTCCGCAAGCTCCCTGATTTTCCCGGTTGTGATTTTCTGGACTGGGGCATTTTCCGTAACAGGAAGGATTTTTCCGTTTCCAGTCGCTATTTTCTGAAACATCTCGGATTTTCCGCTTGGGTTTGTCCTGATTTCTGAAAAAAGCTTCACGCGGATACTTTCCCTTTCAGGAAGATCGAAATTCTCGCCGGCATATTTTTCAAAATTCGGGAGCGAAATTATCATCTTGCCGTTCCCGCTCAAAAGCTGGCGGCAATCGTAGAAAAATTTCGCAAGCAAAGTCTTGTCATGGATAAAAATGATTCTGCCGTCAAGAACTGAAATCACATTGTAAAAGCCTTTCCCAAGATAACGCGCCATTTCAAGATAGCTCATCTGAAAAAAACGGACAGCCATAAGCATTGTGCGGCTTTTCCGGTTCGCAGACTCGATAAAATCATGGCAAGTTTCAAGCCCAGTAACGTCCGCGCCGAGTTTTGAAAGATAAATCTCGAAAATTCCAGTTCCGCAGCCGATATTCAAAAAACGCACAGGATTTTTCAGCGATTTTGTCTCATTCTTGTAAAAATTCTTTTGATTTTCTGAAACAGGATAAAGCTCCTCATAATATTCTGCGACATTTTTAAATATTTCCATATTTTAAATTATAAATCTAAAATATGGAAATTGCAAAAAAATGAGGCCGCCAAAATTGAATAAAAATTCAACAAAGACAGCCTCATCTAAAATTTTTTCGCAAAATCTCAGGAATTCGCCTGTAAAAGTCCGAATTCTAAAAGATTTTCGATTTTACATTTCTGTTGACTCGCTCACAAAGCAGGCGATTCCCTCGCCCATGTACTTTTCACGGAGTTTTTCCACAATCGAAACAATTTTATTCATATCTTCCTCGCTGCAGTAGATGATGTACATCATATTCAGCTCAGGCCAGACAGAATCTCCGAGCCTTGGATTTGAAAAGCCTGCTCCCATAACATTGGTAAGCTTTGTGAATTTTGCCGCGACTTTCGCTTCCTTGAATTCCTGCTGAAAGTCCTCCTCGACCGCCTGAGAAAAAATCAGCTCGACGCGCTTTTGAACTCCAGCGTGAATTTTTATATTTTCCAAATATCCCATTGAAATCTCCTTGAAACTTACGCTTTTAAAGCCTTCTGCTTCGCTTCCAGCTTCGCCGCCTTTTTAGCCGCTTTCTTCAGTTTCCTGCTGTTGAAGATAAAGTAAATTGTCGGCATAAGGAACAAAGTCATAATCGAGCCGAATGTCATTCCGCCGAATACGGTGAGCGAGATTGGCTGCATTGAAGCCGAGCCTTCGCCAGGGAAGAACGCCATAGGCATAAGCGAAATTACAGTTGTGAGCGTTGACATCAAAATCGGGCGCAAGCGGTTTCTCGCAGCCTGAACACAAGCCTCTTCAAGCTCGTAACCGCGCTTTCGAAGCAAGTTCGTGTAGTCAACAAGAACG
This sequence comes from uncultured Treponema sp., assembly GCA_934691925.1. Taxonomy (GTDB): domain Bacteria; phylum Spirochaetota; class Spirochaetia; order Treponematales; family Treponemataceae; genus Treponema_D. Next base: position 61,259 of record CAKUTI010000005.1, read on the forward strand.
ATACCGTTGTTTACAATGGTTCCGACAAGAACGAGCATACCGATGATTGTTACAACGTTGAGCATATTTCTTGTGAGAGCATAAATCGCGACAACTCCGATGAATGAAAGCGGAATTGTAAAGATAACGATGAACGGATCGCCGAGAGACTCAAACTGCGAAGCCATTACAACGAATACAAGGAAAGCCGCAAGAATGATTACAAGGCCGAAGTTTGTAATAGCCTCCATCATATCTTCCATATCGCCGCCGTAAGTTATCTGGACATCGTCCTCTTTCAAGACGTTCTCGTTGATAAGAGAAATGACTTTTGACTGGACATCTCCAAGAGAAAGCCCCGGAAGAGGCTTTGCTGTAACGTGGCAGATTCGCGTCTGATTCTCGCGGTAAATTGTTACCGGAGCCTGCGTCTCCTCAAAATGCGCAAAGCTTGAAAGCGGTATTCTGTTTCCGCTTGAAGTTACCATCGAGATTGAATCCAAGTCGGTAAGCCGTGTTCTATCCTTTTCTGAAACGCGCACAATAACATCGATGTCGTCTCCGTTCTTTGTGTAGCGGCTCGCGGTTTTTCCTGATATAACACCTGAAATTTCAGTTCCGATATTGTAAATGTTAAGACCGAATTCCTGCATTCTATCGCGGTCAAAAATAATGTTCGCCTGCGGAAGTCCGTCTTTCATATCAGACTCAACCTCAGAAACCAGTTCAGAGCCTTTTGACTCAAGAAGAGTCTTTATCGCGTTTGAAGTCGATTTTACATGGTCAAGGTCATCGGAAATAACGCTGATGGAAATTCCAGAAGAGCTTGACGCGCTGTTCGCGTTCGCCGCAAATGAGAGAGCCGTGTCAGGGAACATTGTGAAGTATTTTCTGAGCTTGGCTTTCGCAGATTTCTCGTTGTCCCAGCCTTTCTCGCGCTCGGAAGGCTCGTAAAGCGTGAATGTCACAGAACCTGTGTTTGTCTCGGATGAAGAGGCGAGCATGCTTGTTCCGCCGACTGTGACAGTCGAGTATTTTATTCCTTTCAAGTCCTGCAAAGCCATCGCCTCGAATTCGCGCAAAGTGTCCTCTGTAACTTCAACGCGTGTTCCGACAGGAAGCTCAAAGTCAACCTCGACAGAGTTCGCCGCAGACTCTGGCATAAATGTGAATCCTACGAATTTTACAGCAACGATAGAAGCGAAGAAGAGCGAAACGAGAACGATAATGCAGGCAGCCTTGTGATGAAGAACAAATTTGACTCCGCCGGCATATTTCTTGTCGAGCCAGTCAAAAAAGTTGTTGAACGCGCGGTTCACAGAATAAGTGAGGCCGGACTTCTTCGTGATTTCAGTCTTCTTGACAACAGTCGCGCACAAAACAGGCACGAGAGCCATAGCAACAAGCAAAGATGACATCAAAGAGAAGATGATTGTCCACGCGACGTTGTTGAAAAGCTGTCCCATCATTCCAAGCTTTTTCTGGAATACAATCATCGGCAGGAAGATACATACAGAAGTGAGTGTTGAGCCGGTGATTGAGGTAACCATTTCCTGAGAGCCAAGAATCGCCGCGACTTTCGGCTTTGTTCCGCGCTCAATATACGCGTAGATATTTTCAAGGACAACGATTGAGTTATCAACAAGCATACCGATACCAAGCAAAAGACCTGCCATCGAAATCTGGTTGATAGAAATTCCTTTCAGATACATACACAAAAGCGTAATCATAACTGAGATTGGAATTGAAGCACCGACAATCAAAGTTGACTTCATAGAACGCAAGAATATGAACAAGACCGCAATCGCAAGCAAAGCTCCCTGAACAACAGAGCTTACAACTTCCGAGATTGTCTGCTTGATGATGTCTACAGTGTTTGAAGTCTCAACCAGCTCGACATCGCCAGGAAGCTCTGACTTGAGCTTCTGGATAACAGCGCGGACTTTTGTCGCAGTCTCTACAGAGTTCTTTCCAGACTGCTTCTGCAATGAAATCATTACACAAGGCTCGCCGTCAAGATAAGCGAGAGTAGAGACATCCTTATATCCTTCGTAGACATCTGCAATGTCGCGGAGACGGATTGTCTTGACAGTCTGGTCAGAGCCGACCTTGTACGAGATTACAGTGTTTTTGATGTCGTCAAGAGACTTATATTTTCCGTCGTTCTTAATCGTGTAGTTGATGTCGCCTGAAGTGATTGTTCCGCCTGAAGACTGGATATTCTGAATTCCAATCATCTGGGCAACAGTGCTGATTGTAAGACCGTAAGCCTCAAGACGGTCGCGCGGAATATCAACATTGATTGACTCTTCGCGTCCGCCCGAAACTGTAGCCGAAGCGATTCCGTCAACCTGCTCAAGGCGCGACTCAATCGTGTCCTCGGCAAGGCTTCTAAGCTCCTCCGGCGTTCTGTTTCCTTTCAAGGCAAGGTTCATAACAGGCATCATCGAAGGGTCGAGCTTGATTGTTACAGGAGAATCCGCGTCGTCTGGAAGATAGTTGCGCACAAGGTCAATCTTGTCGCGAACGTCACCGCCTGCCGCGTCAAGGCTTGTTCCATAGTTGAATTCAAGAATAACAAGCGAGATTCCGCCCATGGAGCGCGACTGAAGCTTTTTAAGCCCCGAAACGCCAGAAAGAGAGCTTTCAAGAGTCTTTGTGACGCTCTGCTCAACTTCCTCCGGACCAGCTCCGTCATATGAGGTGTAGACAATCATGTAAGGAAGATCCATATCCGGGAACATATCGACCGGAAGCTGGAAAGTACAGAAAATTCCAAGAACAATCGCAAGAATAAAAATAAGCGTCGTTGTTACTGGCTTATGCACACATTTTTCTGAAAATGTCATTTAACACTCCTAATATTCACAAGGATAGCAAAGATAGCAGGATAAAAGCCAAGAAAGCATTTCCGCCGCTTACTCAGAATCAGCCTTGCTTGTAGAAACAATCTTCACCTTTGAGCCGTCGTTTAAAAGAGACATTCCCTTAACAACGATTTCGTCTCCAGCCTTAACGCCGTCAGAAATTTCCGTCTGGTTGTCAACCGAAATTCCGGCAGTGATTGGAACCAGCTTAACCGTAGACATCTCGTCGGAATGAGGCTGAACCACAAAAAGATAATTTTTCTGATCTCGAACAATCACAGCGTTTGAAGGAACAACAATCGCGTCCTTTACAGAATCTGTAACGAGCTTAACGCGTCCGTACATTCCGACCTTGATTCTTGAATCCTTGTTGTCAAAGCGGAGCTTCACGCTCATCGTTCTTGAAGATGTGTCCAGAACCGGGCTGATTTCAAAAACAGTCGCTGGAAATTCCACATTCGGATAAGCGTCAAAAGTTATGGTCGCCTTCTGGTTTTCTGAAATTCTGCTCACAAATCGTTCGGCGATGTTGATTCTCACTTCCAAGTCGTCAGTTCTTGCAACGTTCGCGATTGAAGAAGACTGGCTGACTGTCGAGCCGATTGTTACAGGAAGCGAAGTTACTCTTCCGGAAATCGGGGACTTTACCGGGCTGTCATTGTAGACCGCGCCTGCGCGCAAAGGGTTTACATAAGCGATTGTCTGTCCTTTTGAGACAATGTCGCCGACGCTAACCAAAACGTTCGTGATTTTTCCAGCCTGATCAGGCATAACATAAACAGAATTCACAGAAGCGATGTCGCCGCCGAATTCAAGATAGTCATCAAAATTTCCGGCTTTTGTAATCATCGTTCCGACAACAAAAGTCTGTTCCGCCTCCGCAGAAGCCTCGCCAGCCGCCGCCGATTTTTTATTACCGCATCCCGCGAATGTCGCAACAGCAAGAATTGAAGCCGCTGTAAGCGCAAATTTTTCAGTACGTTTCATATTTTCCTCCAATTTTCTTTTTTTTCTATTAAAAAGGACGTTTCCCGCAAAACTCATGCGAATTTATTTTCCTGCGAGTTCCGTGTTGAGAGTGTTCTCCAAATCCAGCAAAGCTGTGATGTAGCTCATTTTCTGGCTCAAAAGACCGAGCTTCGCCTGATTGTAGGAGCTTTCGGTGTCTTTCAAGTCCAAAAATTCCGTAGTTCCGTTTCTGTACGAGCGGGACTGCATATCGTAAGCGCGCTTTGCAACCTCAACTGTGCGCCCCATCGCGTCAATCTGCTCGCGCGCCTGATTCAAAGTGTCAACAGCCTTTCTCACCTCAACTTTCTGATTCTCCTTGAGAGTCTCCATCGAAATCTCGAGCTTCGAGAGAGTCTGCCGCAAGTCCTTTATCTGCTGCTGAGTCGCCGACCACGGAAGCATATTTGTGATGTTCCAAGCCAAAGTCAGGCTCAGGCTTCCAGAATCGTACCATTCATCGTCTTTTCCGATTCCCTTGTAAAAATGCCAGGCTCCGTCAGAACCTGTGTAGACAGGCTGCAAGCCGTAGCTCAACGCAAACGAAGGAACCCAAGTGCTCAAATTCAAAGCCGCCATGCTCTTGTTGATTACGTCGATGTTGTTCTGGAGCGACTTTATGTTCAAGTCGTTCGCGCCGTATTTTTCAAGAAGAGCGTCTGTGTCAACGTCAACATAGCTCGGCTCAATCTCGCCCGCAAGCTCTATGTCAGTTCCAACCGGCAATCCAATCAAGAATGCGAGAGTGTCGATATTCTGGCGCAAAGTCTGCTCCGCAGTGTTCACAGTCGGCTTTGTGTTCTCGTAGTTCACCTGAGTCTGAAGAAGGCTGATTTCAGGAACAAGTCCGTTCTTGAAGTTCGCCTGCGCCTGAACGTAGCGCTGCCGCGCATTTTCAAGCGTGTCTTTCTGAATTTTCAAATTTTCCTGCTGAAGCAAAAGCCCGTAAAAAAGCTTCTTGATGTTGAGAACCGTCGTGTTCTGGCTCTGCTCCCAGGAGATTTTTCCGCCCTCGTAGTCGAGCTTCGCCTTTTGAATCTGGGCGATGTAAGCAGGATTGAAATTCCAGCTGACGCTCAATCCGCCGATTGTTGACCAGCGGTCTTCCTCTTTGTCGTAATCAGACGGAACAGCGACTTTTCCATTTGAAACAACCGCAGTAACAATATCCACCGTGCTTGGCGAATAGTCATTCGCGCGGCTCATTGTTCCTGTCGCCTGCACATTCGGCAAAAACACGTTCCATGAAGTGCTTGACGCGCGCTTTTTCATCTCCAAGTCGATGTCGCTGCTTTTAAGCGTGCGGCTATTCTTTAGAGCGTACTCAACAGCGTCGTCAAGAGTGAGCTTAACGGTCTGCTTTTCCTCCGCGAAAACAGCGCTTCCCGCAAGAATGACAAAGCCAAAAACCGCGGCAAGTCTTTTATCAAATCTCATTTGTTCTCCTCCCAAACTCCGTTCTCCACGAAGCCGAATAAATATTTTACAGTCTGAACAATCTGTTCATCGTTAAAGTTCGCGTAAAATTTAAGGACTGCTGCCGCAACCGGCAGGCTTCCAATCCAAAACCGGAGAATATCCGGCGCAATATTGAATCCGAATCCAAGACGAGGAACAATATCTTTAAGCGCCTTGCTCCATTTTGAATTCTGCTCGAATTCCTCATCGTCAGTGTTGACAAACTCGTTCTCGTTGCTTGTCTGCAAAAGCCAGCCACAGATTGAAAGCATTGACGACCGCTCCAGAAAAAAGTTGATTTCAGTCATCAAGTTTATGTAGACAAGCTCGCTGAAATTCCGGGCTTCCGCCATATTCTCCTGGCAAATCGTAATAAGCAGGCTGACTTCCTTTTTAACAAGCGAGAAAATCATCTGGTTCTTGTTCTCAAAGTAAAAGTAAAGGCTGCTTTTCGCCATTCCAAGCTCGCCCGCTATTCTTTCAACTGTAACGCCGCCGGTTGAAAATTTCCTGATTACGCTCGCAATCGCCTTGAAAATTTTGCTTTCATCAGGCAAGCCGAGACTTTTTATCGAGCAGAGCCTTTCAAGCTCCAAAATCCGCTCTTTTGAAATCTCCGAAGGACAGGCTGCCTCGCCTTCCCTGGAAAAACCGCGCAAGCCTTTCCCGAGAAATTCAACAACGCTGGACGCGAATTGTTCCACATTTGAAACATTTTCTTTTCTTGCCTCAGCTTCTTTTCTAACTTTTATGAAAAACAGGATTGAAATTCCGACAAACGAGCTTCTCGCGCGCGAATAAACCTCGTCTTTCAAGTCGATAATGTCTTCCATTTTTTTCATAACTCCGCAAAGCGCAAGATTTCTGTCCATCAAATCGAAAAAATCATGCTCAACCGTAACCTCGCAGATAAAATAGTTGATGTACTGGATATTTTCCGCAAAAAACGCGATAAGGCTTTCAAGATATTTTTTTCCGCCGGCAGATTTTTCGAAAGACTTTTCGGAATTCTCCTGCGCCGACTTTAAAACCTGCGCAATCAAGGAAAAAAAACGGTTCTGCATTTCCTTTAAAAGCTCCGCCTTGTTCTTGAAATGGCGGTAAATCGCAGGCTTTGAAAGCCCCACTTTCGCGGCAAGCTCGCTCATCGAAAAATCTCTGATGTAGGGCTTGATGTAGAATGAGAAAGCAGCTTCCAAAATGAGTTCTTTTGTTGATTTTTTTTCTGGCAGACAACCGTTTTTCATACAATTCAATTACCGAACAATCGGTAACACAAAATATATCGAACAAACGGTAACTTGGCAATAGAATTTTTTATCCCTTTTCTGAAAAAACTTTAAGTTAATTTAAAGCATAAGTCTGCTTCCTATATTTCAGTCAGTTTTCCATCGCGCGGAGCTTGAATTCCTCAAGATTCTCGCATTTCAAGTTTTCCGCGATTGTGAATTCCGCCTCAGACTCGGCCTTTCTTCCTGCAAGAGCGTAGGCAACCGCAAGATTCGCGTGCGGAACTGCAAGGCGCGGCTCTGCCTCAGTCGCTTTTTGAAGATTCAAAATCGCCTCGCCGTATTTTTTCTGTCCGAGATAAAGCGCGCCCAAACTCGCGTAAGCCTCGCCTTTTTTCGGTGTAATCGCAATCGCTTTCTTGTAGCTTTTTTCAGCCTTCTCGTCGTCGCCAAGAACGTGGTAATCCATTCCAAGCGTAACAAATCCGCGGTAGTCAGGCTTTTTTTCAAGCGCTTTTTCAAGATAAAGCGCAGAATTCTCAATGTCTCCCTGAGAAGCGTAAAGATTCGAGATAAAAGTGAAAATCAGCTCGTCAGAATAATTCGAGTCCTCCTCGCCTGCCTGCAGAAAAAGCGAGAGCGACTCATCATAGTTCTGATTCTGATAAGCCTTGATTGCCCTCTGAACAGTCAGGTCGCCCGGCTTCGAGCAAGAAAAAAACAAAAGCGCGCAAAAAACGCCGAGAAAAGCAAATCCGATTTTTTTAATTTCCAGCAATAATTTTGATTTCATATCCACGATATTACAGTTACGGAATTTTTTTGTAAATTCATATAATTCGCTCTATAATTGAAGAATCATGGTAAACATTCTGCCGATTGCCAGCGGAAAAGGCGGCGTTGGAAAAAGCACGGTGGCCGCAAATTTGGCAATTCTTCTCTCGCGCTCAGGAAAGCGGATTCTTCTTTGCGACTTTGACTTTGGCGGCGCGAATCTCCACACGCTTCTTGGGCTTAAAAACAGCCACGCCGGAATGGGAAATTTCATCTACAAGCAGACTTCCGACCTTTCAGATTTAGTTCAAGATACAATGGAAGAAAATTTGAAATTCATCGCGGGCGACTGCCTTTATCCTGGAACTGCGAACATTGACACTTTCACAAAGAACAAAATCATCAGGAAACTTTCACAGATAGAAAATTTCGACTACGTGATTCTCGACTTAGGCGCGGGAACAACCTACAACACGCTCGACTTTTTTCTTCTGACGCGTAACTCGATTCTCGTGACAACGCCCGAGCTTACATCTATCTTGAACGCCTACTCTTTTTTAAAATCCGCGGCATTCAGATTCCTTATGAGGCAGTTCAAGGCGAAAAGCGACGAGCGGAAATTCATCAATGAATATCTTAAAAACAGCGCAAGCGGAACAGAAACTTCTTTTCTTGACTTATTATCGAAAACTGCCGAAAAATTTAGTGATTCCTGCCAGAAAATTTCTTCTGAAATAAAGAAATTCCGTCCGCAGGCAATCGTGAACATGGGCGAAACTTCTGGCGACTTGGAGATGGCAAAACGCTTAAGAAAGCTCGTCCACGACAAGCTTGGAATCCAGATGGATTTCATCGGATTTCTGCCTCGGGAGCAGAAAGTCGGGCTTTCAGTCGCGCTAAGAACGCCGATTGCAGTTTCAGCCCCGGAATGCAAGCTAGTAAAATCGCTTCAGACGGCGGCGGATTCGGTTCTCTCGCACGATTATTCGTACAGCGAGCTTGAAAACTTTGAAAGCGATGAAAACAGCGGAAGCGACCTTGAAAAGCTTTCATCTGAATTTTCAGGAGACTAGGCGGCGAATGAAACTGACAAAATCTCCGAAACAAAGTGAAAAATTTTTGAAAAAACGTTGCTTATCGCAATTATATAAAAAAACAGATAAACTAATCTTACTTATAAGGAAAAATATATGACTATTGAAAACGCGGTTTCACAAATCAATGACATCAGCTCAAAATCAGAGGCGATTTTCTTGCAGCTCGGAAATCTTTTTCCGTCGCTCTTGAACCAGAAAGGCTCAACTTCAATCCAGTCGCTTGAAAATATGCTGAAAAATCTTGAAAGCGCAAACATCGAGTCATCAAAAGGCGAAAGCGAGCTTTTCACGGATTACGGCTCAAAGTACAATCCGCTTTTTGAAAAGCTCAACGAGAAAATCGCGGACTTGGGGCAACTCGACAAGATGATTGCCGAAATCAAGGAAGACTCTGAGCAGATGGAGCTTATCGCGCTTAACGCAATGGTCATCTCGATAAAATCGGGCGAAAAAGGACAGGCTTTCAGCCGGATTACAGAAAATCTCCAGCGTCTTTCAAACGATATGTTCCTTTTTTCCGACAAGCTGAGCGAGGAAGAATCCCATCTCTTAAATTTTATCAACACTCTTAAAAACATTTTCGCGGGAATCTTGGACTCGCAGAAAAATCTCTCTTCAAAAGGCTCGGAAAGCTCTTCTGAAATCACAAATTTAATCTCGAGCGTAAGAGAGCCGCTCAGCAAAATCAGCGCGGACATCGAAAGCGTCTATCCGCCGATTCAAAAGGCGATGGAAGGCTTGCAGCTTCAGGATATGATCCGGCAGTCGCTCGACCACGTTAAAAGCTGCATGCGGGAAATCGAAAACCATATGGCAGTCCAGCCGGGAACAGACGAGGAGCTTGACTACGTTACTTTCAACATCTCGCTTCTCTCGCTTGCGACCGAGGTTCTCGAGGACATAAATTCCTACGTGACAAAAAGCAGCGGAATTTTTGTCACGAACTGGAAAAAAGTAATCGATATTCTCGACCTTGTTGAAAACGAGAAAGACAATTTTGAGGAACGGTTCATCAGCGGAGACTCATCAAGCGCGGAAAACATCGAAAAGCAGCTTTCAGCCACAATCAGCGAATTCGACGGAATCATAAACGAGTTCAACAATTATCATCTCGTCCAGAAAGACCTTCTCCACACAACACAGAACATAACAGGACGCGCGCGCACAATCTACGCAGTTTTTGAGACGCTCCGCCCCGTAATGAGCCGGCTTCACCACGTAAGAATTCTGCAGCAGATTGAAGTCGCGAAAAACGACGCGATAAAATCCGTTCAGGATTCAGTAACCGACATGGACAACCTGATTAACTCGGCGAACAAGTCTCTCGACACAATGGAAAGCCTTCTTGAAAATTTCATAACGGAAACAGGCAGCCTGCTTTCAACTTTCACAACATCAATCGCACGCGACAACGAGAACATGGTGGAGCTTAAAAACAACAAGATGAAATTCTTCGACGAGATTTCTGCCGGAAGAAACCAGCTCGCCTCAATCATTTCAGACTTCACAGTCTTCCCGGACGGATTCCAGTCAAAATGCACGTCTGCCGACCAGAATATCCAGAACCTGCAGAAAATCGGCACGCAGATTTCAGATTTCATCTCTGAGCTTAAAGACTCGCAGGAAAATCTCGTTCAAAAGAAAAAGAATCTCCTAAAAGAAAGAAATCTTTCAAGCTGGGAAATCAAGAACACGAACTTCGTGAATTTAATCAAGAATTTCACGATTACAGCGCACAAGGAAGCGGCAGGAAAGCTTGCCGGAATGGAGATTGAAAAAGGCGCGGCTTCCGGAGAGGTAACGTTCTTCTAAAATGAACAGCTACTTTGACAACCACTTCAACAAGAAAATCGTCACGATTTATCCTGGAGAATTCTACAGCTCATCGGAAAACGAGATGATTTCAACAGTTCTTGGCTCGTGCATAAGCATTGCCCTCTTTGATTCAGAACGGAAAATCGGAGGGCTTAACCATTTTATGCTCGCAAAAGACACTTCGATTGAAGACGACAGGGAAAGCAGCCGCCTCATGGGAAAATTCGGCGAGTATGCGATGGAGCTTCTAATCAAGGACATTGCAGGAAAAGGCGCGAAGGTTGGAAACCTTCAGGCAAAAGTCTTCGGAGGAAGCAATGTCTTCAATCTGCCGTCAACGAGCGGCGCGCAGGTGGGCGAAGTCAACATAAAATTCGCGTTCGACTATCTAAAGCAGAAAAATATCCCGGTTGTAACATCAAACACAGGCGGAACCGCCCCGCGAAAAATCTTCTTCGACCCGCTAACATCGAAAGTCTACCTGAAATACATCCAGAACCATAACGTTGACGCTCAGCTGGAGTCAAAGGAAGAGGCTTATCTTGAAAAAATCAGCCTCAAAGAAGTGCGGAATCTCTTTCCGGTCTTGCCGGACGACAACTTCGGAAATTTGTGATGGAAATATCATTAAAAAACCGAAGAATTTTGGATTCACGCTAAATTTTCAGGCAGCTTAAAGCATTTCAAAACATTTTCAGCAGAATCATTCATCTAATTTTCTTTAAGAATCTAAAATCCTGCCATTCCAGCCTTGTCAACGTCTTTCTCGATAAATTCAATGATTTTCTCAAGGTCAAGGACGAGAATGAACTGGTCTCCTTGGCGCGCGACGGACTTCACAAAATGGCGGTGCTCCTCAAGCATCGCGGAAGAAACCGAGTCGGCAGGAATCATATTCAGATGGCTAACAACGTCAACCTTGTCGGCGATAATCGCAAATTCAAAAGGCTTCTCGTTCGCCTGCGGAATTTCAAGATAGATTATAGAGCAGCCGGTCAGGTCGTCCGGCGGATTAAAGCCGAAAAGCTCCCGTAAATCGACAATCGACACAACAGAGCCGCGAATATTCATCACGCCTTTCAGATATTTCAGCGAATTCGGGACCGGGGTGAGCGTTTCATAATCAAAAACTTCCCTCACGTTTGTTACGGGAACTGAGAACATTCCCTCTCCCAAAGCGAACGAGAAATACGACATATCCTTATCTTTCATTTGACGACTCCGTGTTTGTAACTTAAAATAGAAGCATAAGTAATTATAAATCAAAAAATTCCAAATTGATAGGAGATTCACACGAAAAAATGGCTGTCGGAAAAGATGAGGCAATTACGATAAAGTGGACTGGAACAGCCGGAATTGAGCAGGCGAAAAACCTTCAAAAAAATCTCCTTGAATCATTCAACGGCGCGGAAAAGGTTCTTCTTGACATCTCGGAGCTGGAAGACATCGACATCACAGGAATCCAGCTTGTCTTGTCGGCAAAAAAAGAAGCGGAAAAACAGAAAAAATCTTTTTACATATCAGGAAAAATTCCTGAAATCATTCTTGACTTTACAGCCGGATGCGGCGTTTCACTTAGTGAGTATGCTCTTCCTGAAAATGGGGAGAAATAAAAATGCTAGAGCAGTTAAGTTCAGTCTTTTTTGACGAGGCGAATGAGCTTCTTGACAATCTTGAAGACCAGCTTCTTACGCTGAATGACAATCCGAACGACTCGGAGACAATCGCGGCTGTCTTCCGCGCGATGCACACGATAAAAGGCTCGTCGGCGATGTTCGGCTTCAACGACATCTCGAATTTTACGCACGAGGCGGAGTCCGCAATGGATCAGGTGCGGAACGGAATCATTCCTGTGACTTCCGAGCTTATCGACCTTATGCTAAAAGCGCGCGACCACATCAGAAACCTTCTCGGAGCCGGAACAGAAGTCTCGGACGAATTAAAGCAGGCTTCATCGGACTTGATTCTTGAATTCAAAGTCTATGTGAGAAAGCACGGAGGAAGTGCGGCTGAGTCCCCTGCGGAAACCGCGAAAAAAGCGCTTGCGGCAAAGCAGGCCGCGCAGGAAATTCCAAGCGCGTCATGGAGAATCAAATTCCGGCCGTCAAAGACAATTCTGCAGAACGGAACGCGCCCCGAGCTTTTGGTGAAGGAGCTTACAGAGCTTGGAACTGCGACTGTTGTTCCGTTCTTCCACGACTTGCCGCCGCTTTCAGAAATAGACAGCGAGCTTTGCTATTTCTCGTGGGATGTGATTCTCACAACAACAAAATCTGAAAACGACATAAAAGACGTTTTTATCTTTCTTGACTCGGAATCAAAAGTCGAAGTCGAGAAAATCGACCTTCAGCCTGGAACAAACAACAAAATCGGCGAGATTTTAGTCTCGCGGAACGACATAAAGCAGGAAGACATCGACAGAATCTTAGGCGAGCATAAGCCGCTTGGAGAAGTCCTCGTTGACAAGAAAATCGTCTCGGAGGAGCAGGTAAAGTCCGCGCTTGCCGAGCAGCAGCACTTGAACTCGCTCAACTCAAAAGGGCAGGCGCAGCCGCAGGCAAACGCCGCGAACCAGACAGTAAGAATCAGCTCGCAGAAGCTCGACGAGCTTGTTGATTTAGTCGGCGAGCTTGTAACGTTCAACGCGCGTCTTGAGCAGCAGGCGATTCTCACCGAGAATCCGACTTTCAAGAATCTAAGCGAGCAGTGCGGAAGAATCTCTGTTATGCTCCGCGACTCGTCGATGGGACTTAGAATGGTTCCAATCAGCACGCTTTTCTCGCGCTTCAGAAGAACAGTCCACGACCTTGCGGGCCAGCTTGGAAAAAGCATCGACTTGTTCATGGAAGGAGCAGAAACAGAGCTTGACAAGACCGTTGTCGAAAAGCTCAACGACCCGCTTCTTCATCTTGTGCGCAACTCTGTTGACCACGGCGTGGAGCTTCCGGCAGTAAGAGCGGCGCAGAAAAAAAATCCTACAGGAACAATCACGCTTTCGGCAAAGCACGTCGGGGCGTTCATCTTGATCACAATCAAGGATGACGGAAAAGGACTCGACCGCGAAGCAATCAGAGAGAAAGGAATCCAGCGCGGGCTCATAAGAGAAGACTCGAAACTTGAGGACTCTGAAATCTACAACCTTATTTTCCAGCCGGGATTCTCTACAGCGAAGCAGGTAACTTCCGTTTCAGGACGCGGAGTCGGGCTCGACGTCGTAAAAAAAGACATATCGACGCTCGGCGGAACAGTTTCTGTCGAAACCGAAAAAGGAAAAGGCTCGTCATTCATCTTGAAGATTCCGCTCACGCTTGCGATTATCGACGGAATGTTGACCACAATCGGAAAGACAAAATATATCGTTCCGCTAAACACAATAGCAGAATGTATGTCTTTCACCGCAGACAAAGACAAAAAAGACAACTTAATCCTAAAGACGACTCTCCACGGAAAAGAGCTTAAATGCATAAATTTGAGAAAATTCTTCAATATAGAGGACAGCGAATATCCTGAGAAGCAGGAAGTTGTCGCCGTCTATGACAACGACCGAATAATCGGCCTGACGATGGACAAAATTCTCGGAAGCAACCAGACCGTAATAAAGCCGATTGGAAGGCTTTTCAACAACTGCACGGGAATAAACAGCTCAACAGTCCTTGGAGACGGCACCGTCGCGCTGATTCTCGATGTTCTAAAGCTGACGGAGCTTTTGAAATCCATTGAAAAAAGCGAATCCAAAAAGGCGGAAAAATGAGAGAGAGAGCCGATATTTCAATGAATCCGCAAAAAGGCTTCGCGAATGAGTTCGCGAACGAACTCGCAAAAAAAGCCGTCATCAAAGAAAAGAATCAAAGCGCAGAAAAGACTTTAAAGCAGGCGATAAACTACTTTTCTGAAACGCCGGAGCTTTCACAGTCACAGTTCGAGAAAATCGCGGAATTTATCCAGACAAACGTGGGAATAAAAATGCCTGCGCAGAAAAAGCTGATGGTTCAGTCGCGTCTCCAGTCAAGGCTAAAGGCTCTGTCCCTAAAAAATTTTGACGACTATGTTGACCTTGTTTTTGCAGGCGGAGAAAAAAGCGAGGAAGAAATCGCGCTGATGATAAATGTCATCACCACGAACCTGACAAATTTCTTCCGCGAAAAGCAGCATTTTGACTTTATGACAGAAAAAGCCCTGCCCGCGCTGATTCAAAACGGACACAAGAACATTGAAATCTGGTCGGCGGGCTGCTCAACAGGCGAGGAGCCTTACACGCTTTCAATTGTCATGAGCGAGTTTATGAGAAAGAATCCTGGAAAGCTCGCGGATTTTTCAGTTCTCGCCACAGATATTTCATCGCGCGTTCTAGAAAAGGCGCAAAACGCGGTCTATCCGCTCGAAAGCGTTGGCGAGCTTCCTTACGAGCTTAAAAAACGCTATTTTCTCAAAAGCAAGAATCCAAACAATCCTGCGGTGCGGCTAAAGCCTGAAATCAGGCAGAAAGTGAGCTTCCAGCGGCTGAATTTTATGGACGCGAGCTATCCTGTAAGCGGCGAAAAGCAGATAATTTTCTGCAGAAACGTGCTGATTTACTTTGAAAAGCAGATTCAAGAAGATGTAATCAGAAAGCTGTTAAGACATCTCGTTCCCGGAGGCTACCTTTTTCTGGGCCACTCGGAGACAATTTTTGGAATGGACCTTCCTCTAAAGACGGTCGGCTCCACAACTTTCCAGAAAATTTGAAAAAGACAAGAGGATTTTAAGGAAGCATAAAAATGCCAATTAAAGTTTTAATAATAGACGACTCGGCTCTAGTCCGGCAGACAATAACAGAAGTTCTCTCAGGCGAAAAAGACGTAAAAGTGATTGGGGCCGCTCCCGACCCGATTATCGGCGTGCGGAAAATCCAGACAGAGCGGCCGGACGTGATTATTCTTGACATCGAGATGGCGAGAATGGACGGGCTTACATTTCTCCGCAAGATGAACGAGACAATCGACCCGATTCCGTGCGTCATCTGCTCGTCTCTCGCGACAAAAGGCTCGCCGGAATCAATCAAGGCGATTGAGTACGGAGCGGCGGCAATCGTTGCAAAGCCTCTGGTCAGAACAAGGCAGTTTTTTCAGGAATCAAAGATAATGCTTATAGACGCGATAAAAGCCGCAAACGCTTGCCAGGGCAAAATCAAGCAGCTCCTTCCGTCTGCGGCAAAACTTCATGCGAAAAATCTCCAGCAGACAAAAAATCAGAATGACGCAGAAGAACTGGAAGAACTTCCTGAGCTTGAGGAAATCACGGAGCAGAAAACGGAAGAGAGGCAGCCTTTAAGGACAGTCCAGCCGAAACTTTCAGCAGATGTGATTCTTGAAAAGCCGAATCCGAACCTTGCCCCGATAGACACGACCGACACAGTTGTTGTCGTGGGCGCGAGCACCGGCGGAACGGAAGCGCTGAAAGACTTTCTTGTCATGCTTCCTGAGGATTCTCCCGGAATCGTGATTGTGCAGCATATGCCTGAGCATTTCACAGCGTCTTTCGCGCAGCGGCTCGACAGCCTATGCAGAATTTCCGTGCGAGAGGCGGAAAACGGAGACATTGTCCAGCGAGGGCAGGCTTTAATCGCTCCGGGAAACCATCATCTTCTATTAAAGCGAGAAGGCAAGGACTACTATGTTGAAGTGAAAGACGGGCCACTTGTCTCCCGGCACAGGCCTTCCGTCGATGTGCTTTTCCGCTCGGCAGCGCGCTACGCGGGCAAAAACGCGATTGGAATCATAATGACGGGAATGGGCGACGACGGCGCAAAAGGAATGAAAGAGATGCACGACGCAGGCTCGTTCAACATCGCGCAGGACGAGGCGACCTGCATTGTCTACGGAATGCCGGGCGAGGCTGTAAAAGCCGGAGCCGTTGACAAGATTGTTCCGCTGCCTGAAATCGCCTCGGCAATGCTCAACAGTGCAAAACTTAAACATTATAAGTTTTGAATATAGAAAATTTCATCAATTATTAAGTAATATATAGATATATTAAGGAGAATCGCTTATGTCTAAAAAAATTCTTGCAGTAGATGACTCTGCTTCAATCAGAAAGAGCATTTCTTTTATCCTCGGACAGGAAGGATATGAAATCACAGAGGCAATTGACGGCGTTGACGCGCTTGCAAAAGCAAAAACTGAAAAATTCAACCTTGTCATCACTGACATAAATATGCCGAACATGGACGGAATCGAGCTTACCAAACAGCTCAGAACAACCGAAGGCTACAAATTCACGCCGATTATCGCGCTCACAACCGAAAACCAGGCTTCAAAAATGGACGAGGGCAAAGCCGCAGGCGCGACAGGCTGGATTGTAAAGCCTTTCACGTCTGAAAAGCTGATTGCCGTTGTCAAAAAAATAATCGGATAAATCGCATTGAACAAAAAATCTGAAATTCTGCCAAAACCAGTCAGGATTTCAGACTCAAAACAAAAAGTTTCCAGAAAATCGAAAACACAAAAAATGTGCTGCTCAAAGGGGGATTTATGAAAAGTATTCGATTGGCTATCACAACATTCATCGCCGTTATAATGATTGTAACAGGCGCCGCTCTGACTTACATCGCGCTGGGCTTCTCGGAAAAGGCTGTAACAGATGTCTCTATGAAGAATATGACAACGCTTGCAAAAAATGTCGCAAACTACGCAGACCAGAAGCTCATCACAGAATCCTCCAACCTATACACGCTCTCATATCAGCCGTATTTGATGGATCCGTCTGTTTCCATAAAGGACAAGGCTCTTTTCCTGAGCAAATTTGTCGCAGGCTCCGGGGAAGGCACACGGTATTTTGTAGTTTCAGACACAAACGGAAACGGCTACAATTCTGAAGGAACTCCGTGCAAAATCGACAAGAGAACATATTTTCAGCGCGCCGCAAGCGGATTCTCATGCATCGACGGGCCGCTCCTGAACTACACCCACAACCTGATGACAATATACATTTCCGTTCCGATTTATGACGCAAACAAGAAAATAATCGGCGTGCTTGCACTGAACAAGGACACATCGATGCTCAGCGAATTTGCAAACAAGCTCCGGATTGGAGAGGACGGCTCGGCGTTCATCATAAACATTGAAAGCGGAAAAATAATCCAGAACACAAACACAAGCGTTGACGCGACAGACAAGACTTTTGACCAGCTCGCGGCTGAAAATCCTGAATACGAGCCGATGGCGAAAATCGCACAGAAAATGAAAAACTACGAGGAGAACACTGTTTCCATAAATTTAAGAGGAAAAGATACCTTCGTAAGCTATACGCCTTTAAGCGGAGCTAGCTGGGCTATCGGAATCACAGTTCCGGCGGAAGAATTCTTAGGCACTGTCCATAATATGCGCACAATCCTGTTCATAATCTCAGGCGTTCTTGTAATCGCGGCGATTATAATCGGATTTCTCTACGCAAATTCCCTTTCAAAGCCAATCATCATCATTGAGAAAACGCTTATGGACGTTGCGGAAGGCGACCTCACGCTCTCGAACATAAATCAAGAGGAAGGCGAGAACATAAGAAAACGCAAGGACGAGCTTGGAAGAATGGCCGGAGCCTTGATGAATATGCTCACTTCGCTCATAAAAACAGTGCAGAACGTGCGCGAGTCGGCTCTTCAAGTGCGAGCAGGCGGCGAGCAGCTTTCATCTTCAAGCCAGACAGTCTCGACAGGAGCAAGCGAGCAGGCAGCCTCAACAGAGGAAATGAGCGCGACAATGGAGCAGATGACAAGCAATATCCGCCAGACAGCTGACAACGCGGCAAAGACCTGCGAGATTGCAAACGAGGCTAGCGCAAAAGGAGAAGCCGGCGGACTTGCGGTTGAGGAAGCGGTAAAGGCTGTCGAGACAATCGCGGAGAAAATCTCTGTAATCGAGGAAATCGCAGGCCAGACAAATATGCTCGCCCTCAACGCGGCAATCGAGGCGGCGCGCGCAGGCGAAGCCGGAAAAGGCTTTGCAGTTGTTGCTTCCGAAGTCAGAAAGCTTGCCGAAAGAACACAGAAAGCGGCGGGCGAAATCAGCGACATCTCAACAAGGACTCTTGACACTGCGGAAAACGCGGGAAATCTCATCAAAGATGTCGTTCCGAACATAGAGCACACTTCACAGCTTATCTCCGAGATTGCGACAGCAAGCCGCGAGCAGGACAACGGAGCGCAGCAGGTTTCAACGGCGATTATCCAGATGGACAGCGTTGTTCAGCAGAACGCGAGCGCGGCAGAAGAAATGGCGGCAATGGCGGAAGAACTGAGCGCGGAAGCGCAGAAGCTCGTCGAGACAATCTCGTTCTTCAGGATTTCAGATGAAGTGACATCTGCAATAAACACGCAGAAAATAGAAACTGAAAAAGCCCAGACGGGAAAATCAGAAAAAAAATCTGATGAAAAAGCATTTTCCATAAGCCAAGAAAAAACTTTTGAAAGCGCGGCGAAGCCTTCAAAAGTCGAGCCGAAAAAAATCAGAAAAGTTTCCGAAACGGCGGAAAAGCCCGTAAGCGGCACAATCGTCAGAAAAACGACTGCGGACTTAATAAGCGATGCGGATTTTGAGGAATTCTAATGATTACAAACTACCTGACATTCGTTGTGGAAAACACAGCCTACGCGATTGATGTGGTGGCAGTTCTTGAAGTCCTGAATTTCACAGAGCCGACCGCCGTTCCATGCTCGCTTCCGTATATCGAAGGGCTTATTTTCTCGCGCGAGTCCGGAATCACAGTCCTGAATTTCCGGAAGCGGTTCAATATGAGCGAAAAAGAAATCGACAGCAAGACAAAAGTCATTGTAGTCGAAATGAATTTCACGGACGAGGAGAACAATCCTAAAAAACGGCTTTACGGTATCGTTGCAGACTCGGTTCAGGATGTAATCCAGATATACGACGACGCGGAAGAGATTAAGGACGCAAAAAATGAAATTCCAGACGAATTTATCCTGAAAGTCCTGAAATATCAGGACAAGCCGCTTTTCATAATCGACGAGAAAAAGCTATTCGAGGAAGCACGCAGCGTCAAAATACCAAAACAAAATCCTTGACCTAAAAAGATTAGTTTTATATCTTTAAAACATACTTATTTTATGGAGGAAAATTTCCAAATGGCAAAAGCATTTGAAATGAAAGACTTTGACCTTTCCGGCAAAGTAGCTTGGGTTACCGGCGCATCTTACGGTATCGGATTCGCAATCGCCAAGGCTTTCCACGCAGCCGGAGCAAAAATTGTTTTCAACGACCGCGGTCAGGAACAGCTTGATAAAGGCTACGCGAACTACAAAGAGAACGGAATCAACGACGTACACGGATATATCTGCGATGTTACAAAAGAAGATCAGGTAATCGAGACTGTAAAGAAAATCGAGAAAGATGTTGGAGTTGTGGACATTCTTGTAAACAACGCTGGAATCATCAAGAGAATCCCGATGACAGAAATGTCTGCAGAGGACTTCCGCGCTGTAATCGATGTAGACCTTAACGCTCCATTCATCGTTTCAAAAGCAGTAATTCCTGGAATGA
>CAKUTI010000006.1 GCA_934691925.1 uncultured Treponema sp.
AGAAGTTCGTTAGAACTAAACCTCACATGAACGTTGGTACTATTGGTCACGTAGACCATGGTAAGACAACACTTTCAGCAGCTATCACTCAGTACTGTGCTAAAAAGTACGGTGACCACGCTCTTAAGTATGATGAAATCGACAATGCTCCAGAGGAAAAAGCACGTGGTATCACAATCAACACACGTCACCTTGAGTATCAGTCAGACAAGCGCCACTACGCTCACATCGACTGCCCAGGACACGCAGACTATATCAAAAACATGATTACTGGTGCTGCTCAGATGGACGGTGCTATTCTTGTTGTATCTGCTCCAGACTCAGTTATGCCACAGACACGTGAGCACCTCTTGCTCGCTCGTCAGGTTGGTGTTCCGAAAATCATCGTGTTCTTGAACAAAGTTGACCTTGTTGACGATCCAGATCTTCTCGAGCTCGTTGTTGAGGAAGTAAAAGATACAATTAAAGAGTACGGATTCTCTGAAGACACACCAATCATCAAAGGATCTGCTTTCAAAGCTTTGAACGAGTCTGATGACCCTGCAAACACACAGTGCATCGAAGAGCTTCTTTCTGCTATGGATACTTGGTTCGATGATCCAGTCCGCGATGATGAAAAACCATTCTTGATGCCAATTGAGGATATTTTCACAATCTCTGGACGTGGTACTGTAGTAACAGGACGTATCGAGCGCGGTGTTGTTAACATGAACGACCCAGTTCAGATTGTTGGTATCCGCCCAACTCAGGATACAACAGTAACAGGTATCGAAATGTTCCAGAAGACTCTTGATCAGGGTATGGCTGGTGACAACGTTGGTATCTTGCTCCGTGGTGTTGAGAAGAAAGATGTTGTTCGCGGACAGGTTCTCTGCGCTCCAAAATCAATCCACCCTCACACAAAATTCGAGGCTCAAATTTACGTTCTTTCTAAGGAAGAAGGTGGACGCCACTCTCCATTCTTTACAGGATACCGCCCACAGTTCTACTTCAGAACTACTGACATCACAGGTACAGTAGAGCTTGAGGCTGGAACAGACATGGTAAAACCAGGCGACAACGTAAAGATTATCGGTGAGCTTATTCACCCAATCGCTATGGATGAAGGTCTTAAACTTGCTATTCGCGAAGGTGGACACACAATCGCTTCTGGACAGGTTACAAAAATCATCGAGTAGTACAGGTCGTAAATTGTAATTAAGGTGGGGGAGTTTTTCTCCCTCATCTAAAGTTCTTTAGGAGTAAAAACAAATGGCTAACAGCAAAATTCGTGTCAGACTTCGTGCATTTGATGTGGAACTGATCGATCAGAGTGCAAAAGCCATCGTGCAGACTGTTCAGAAGGCAGGGGCTAAAGTTTCAGGACCTATCCCTCTTCCAACAAAAATCAATAAGGTAACAGTTCTTCGTTCTCCACACGTAAACAAAAAGTCACGTGAGCAGTTCGAGATGAGAACACACAAACGCCTTATCGACATCATTGACCCATCAGCAGATGTTATGGATTCTTTGATGAAGCTTGAATTGCCAGCCGGTGTTGATGTTGAAATTAAACAGTAACAGCAAAACTACGTTGTAGCAGAGTGTTACTGTAAAAAACGGTACGGTCCCATGGATCTGGGATGGCGGCCGAGAAAGAAGAATTTTTCGGAATTCTTCTATAGGAGTTATATCAGAATGAAAGGTCTGATTGCAAAAAAAGTAGGAATGACACAAGTATTTGATGAAAACGGTAATCTGACACCAGTAACCGTGATCCATGTTGAACCAAATACTGTTATTGCTACAAAAACAAAGGAAGCAAACGGATATGACGCTGTTGTGCTTGGTGTTGAGGATTTGAAAGAATCTAAAGTCACAAAGCCTTACAAAGGTCAGTTCCCGGAGAATGTTTCCCCAAAACGTCATCTGAAAGAATTCAGAGACTTTGAAAAAGAAGTTGCAGTTGGAGACCAGATTGGTCTTGAATTGTTTGAAAACACTGCATTCCTTGATGTTACAGCAACTTCAAAAGGAAAGGGATTCCAGGGTGTTATGAAACGCTGGGGCTTCCATGGTGGACGTGCAACTCACGGTTCAAAATTCCATCGTGAAGCAGGTGGTACAGGAAATTGTACAACACCAGGACACAGCCTTAAGAACATCAAAATGCCAGGACGCATGGGATGTGAAAGAGTTACAGTACAGAATCTTAAGATCGTTAAGATTGACCCTGAACTCAAAGTTGTTATGGTTCGCGGTGCTGTGCCGGGAAATAAAAACACCACTCTTATTGTCAAGAATGCGGTTAAGAAATAAGGTCGAGGGATAAGATGGAAAAGAAAGTCTATTCAATCGATGGTAAAGAACTCCGCACAATCAATCTTGATGATAAAGTGTTCGGACTTCCTGTAAACGACGATGTTATTTACTATGCCATCACAAATGAATTAGCTAACAGACGTGTAGGAACTGCTTGCACAAAAACTCGTGCTGAAGTTCACGGTTCAAATGCTAAACCTTACAAACAGAAGGGAACTGGTCACGCTCGCCGTGGTGATAAAAAATCACCAATCAATGTTGGCGGCGGTACAATTTTTGGACCAAAACCACGCGACTATAGCTACGCAATGCCAAAAAAAGCGAAGCGTCTTGCTATGAAATCTATTCTTAGCCTTCAGGCTCAGAGCGACAGATTGACTGTTGTTGAGGATTTCACAGTAGAAAGCGGAAAAACAAAGGACTTGCTTAAAATTCTTAACAATTTCGTTAAGGACGAGCGCACAGTCATTATTTTGAAAGACGATGATGCAATGCTCAAACGCGCTGCACGCAACATCAAGAATGTTGAGTATTTGTCATACAACAGACTTTGCGCACACTCTCTCTTCTACGGAAGAAAGGTTATTGTTCTTGAGTCTGCGGCAAAGAATCTTTCAGAATTCTATAATAAACTTGAAGAGGAGGCTAAATAATGATCGCTCTTACTGATGTAATTATTGAGCCTATACTTTCTGAGAAAGCTACTACTTTGCGCGAGCAGGGCAAGTACGTTTTCAAAGTAGCTCCAGATGCAACAAAGTTTCAGATTAAAGAAGCTGTAGCAAAAATCTTCAATGTAAAAGTTGTTTCTTGTACAACTCTCAATGTACTTGGCAAAGTTAAAAGGGTTCGTGGAAAACCTGGAAAAACTGCCAGCTGGAAAAAGGCTACTGTACGCCTTGCTCCTGGTGAGACAATTAAGGTATTTGAAGGCGTTTAAGCCTTCTTAAATTAAGGGGAACCAGATGGCTCTTAAAGTTTTTAAACCATATTCAGCCGGTACTCGAAACCGTATTGATTTGGTAAGAGATGAACTGACAACAGATAGACCCGAGAAGACACTGGTATCAGGTTTAAAATCTCATGCTGGTCGTGGCGCTGGTGGTCGTATTTCTGTAAGACACCAGGGTGGCGGTCACAAACGCAGATATCGTATTATTGATTTCAAACGCAATAAGCATGGTATTCCAGGAACAGTTAAGACTATTGAATATGATCCTAACCGCTCTGCTAATATTGCTTTGATTTTTTATGCTGATGGTGAAAAAAGATACATCATCGCACCAAAAGGTCTTGTAGTGGGACAGAAGATTATGGCTGGTGAGAATGCTGCTCCAACAGTTGGAAATGCACTTCCATTGGGAGTTATCCCAGTTGGTTTCACAATCCATAACATTGAGCTTACACTTGGCCGCGGTGGTCAGCTTGTTCGCTCTGCTGGTGCAGGCGCGCTTGTTGCTGCTAAAGATGGCGATTATGTAATCGTTCGTCTTCCATCAGGTGAAACACGCCGCATTAACGCTAAATGTTATGCAACTATTGGTATCGTAGGAAACGAAGACAGAATGAACACTCAGCTTGGAAAAGCTGGACGCAAACGCTGGCTTGGTATCCGCCCAACAGTTCGTGGTATGGCTATGAACCCGGTAGATCATCCGCTTGGTGGTGGTGAAGGTGCTGGTAAAGGACACGTTCCTGTTACTCCTTGGGGTCAGCCATGTAGAGGCTACAAGACTCGCAATAGAAGAAAGACTTCTAGCCGCTTCATCGTTTCACGTCGCAAGAAGTAATCTTAGAGGAGTTAACGGTGTCAAGATCTGTTAAGAAGGGACCTTTTATTGAAAAGAGTCTCTATAAGAAAGTTATTGAAATGAACAAAGAGTCAGACAAGAAGATGATTAAGACATATTCTCGCTGCTCTACAATCATTCCAGAAATGGTTGGAAACACAATCAGTGTTTACAACGGAAAGTCATGGATTCCTGTTTACGTAACAGAAAACCTCGTTGGCCATAAGCTCGGTGAATTTGCTGCAACACGTACATTCAAGGGACATGGTGGCGACAAAACAGCCGCAAAGGCATAATTGAAAGGTGGATATTATGGCTGAAAAGAAAGGTTATGTAGCCACTTCTAAATTCCTGATTGCATCACCTACAAAGGTTCGCCCTGTAGCTCGTGTAATCAATCAGAAGTCATGCTCAGAAGCTATGGCAATTCTTGATAATATGCCTCAGAAAGGTGCTCGGTTGATTCAGTCAACTCTGAAATCAGCTGTTGCTAACGCTCTGTATGGCAACAAGAAGCTCGATGAAGATATGCTTTTCGTTAAGGAAATTCGCATCGACGAAGGTCCGAGACTTAAGAGAGTTTGGTTCCGTGCTCGCGGACGTGCTGATCAGCTCTTGAAACGTATGTGTCATATCACCGTCATTGTAGACGAGAAGGCGGGGGAATAAAGTGGGTCAGAAAGTAAATCCTATCGGTTTGCGTCTTGGAGTAAACAAGACTTGGCAGTCTCGCTGGTATGCAAATCCTCGCGAATATGCTGATCTCGTGATTGAGGATCTCAAAATCCGCAACATGGTAAAAGCATTGCCGGAATGTCAGAATGCAGACATTGCAGAAATCGAAATTGTACGTCATCCACAGCGTGTAACAATCGTTATTCACACAGCACGCCCGGGTGTAATTATTGGTGTAAAAGGTGCAAACATTGAGAAAATCAGTGCTGAAATCCAGTCTAAGCTGACAAAGAAAGTTCAGATTAAGATTAAGGAAATCAAGCGTGCTGAAATCAATGCTAACTTGATTGCACAGAACGTTGGACGCCAGCTTAGCGGCCGCGGCTCATTCCGCAAGGCTCTCAAGCAGGCTTCTGCAAACGCTATGAAGAACGGAGCTCTCGGAATTAAAGTCCGCGTTTCTGGTCGTCTTGGCGGAGCAGAAATGAGACGCTCTGAAGAGCATAAGGAAGGACGTGTTCCTCTTCATACTCTTCGCGCAGACATTGACTATGGAACATTCGAAGCTCACACAACATACGGAAAAATCGGTGTGAAAGTATGGGTTTTCAATGGAATGAAATATGGTCATGAGCAGAATGAAGATGCTGGTCAGCTTGTTCGCAAGCCACGCCATGATCGTTCTCAGGCTTCAGGCGATGAAAAGCCAAGAGCTAGAAGAAATTCTCGCGCTGCAGACACTTCTAAGGAGTAATGTAAATGCTTAGTCCTAAGAGAATTATTCACCGTAAAGTACAGCGCGGTAGAATCAAAGGTAATGCTACACGTGCTAACAACATCGACTTCGGAGATATTGCTCTCGTAGCTTTGGAACCGGTTTGGCTCAACGCTAAACACATCGAAGCTGCTCGTGTTGCTATCAACCGTAAGCTCGAAAGAAAGGGGAACGTTTGGTTGCGCGTTTTCCCAGACAAGTCAATTACAAAGAAACCTGCTGATACTCGTATGGGTAAAGGAAAAGGTGCTCCAGAATGGTGGGCTGCAGTAATTAAACCAGGTGTAATTTTGTTTGAAGTCGGCGGAGTAGACTTGAAGCTTGCTGAAGCGGCTCTTTCTCTCGCAGCTGATAAACTTCCAATCAAAACAAAAATTGCATTCAAACCAACTAAAGACTAAGGAGTAAGAAAATGGCTGATACAAAGAAAAAGAATGTAAAAGAATTGTCTTACGCTGAATTGGTTTCAGAACGCAATGAACTTAAACAGAAATACATGGATTTCCGCTTCCAGATGGTTGTTGGACATGTAGATAACCCTATGCAGAAGCGTACTATGCGTCGTCAGATTGCAAGATTGAATACGCTCATCCGTGCAAAAGAAATTGCAGGATTAAATAAATAGGAGTTGACCCGTGGCAGAACAGGTTAAAACAAAGGGTGGTAAACGAGCTTTTGTTGGTATCGTAACAAGCGACAAAATGGATAAAACAATTGTTGTTTCTATCGATACAAAAAGGATGGATACCCTTTACAAGAAATACGTCACACGCACTAAGAAGTGCAAGGCGCACGATGAAAAGAACGAAGCTCACATTGGTGACACAGTTCGTATCGTAGAATGCAGCCCAATCAGCAAAGAGAAGTGCTGGAGATTGGCTGAGATTATTGAAAGAGCTAAATAAGTAAGGAGTTAATCATGCTGCAGATGCAATCAAAAATGACTGTTGCCGATAACTCTGGCGCAAAGCTCGTTCAGGTAATCAAGGTTCTCGGCGGTTCACATCGCCGTTATGCCGGAATCGGTGACGTTGTAGTAGTAGCTGTAAAGGAAGCAATTCCGACATCTACAATCAAAGAAGGTACGGTACAGAAGGCTGTAATCGTTCGTGTTGCGAAAGAATACCGCCGTCCTGATGGAACTTACATCCGTTTCGATGATAACGCTTGCGTAATCGTTGATGATGACAAGAACCCAAAAGGAAAACGTATTTTCGGACCAGTAGCACGTGAGCTTCGTGATATGGATTACATGAAGATCGTTTCACTTGCACCGGAAGTTCTGTAAGGAGAATTGAATAATGAACAAGAAATTCAAAATCCATAAGGACGATACAGTACAGGTAATTGCTGGAAAAGATAAAGGCAAAACAGGAACTGTTGCTCGCGTTCTTACAAAAAAAGATGCAGTAATTGTTACTGGTGTTAATATCGCCAAGAAAGCAATGAAAAAACGCAGCCAGCAGGACCAGGGCGGAATCGTTGAGGTCGAGGCTCCGTTGCACATTTCTAACGTTGCACTCGTTTGCAAAAAATGCGGTGTAACTAGAGCTGGTTATAAAATTGACGGCGACAAGAAAATTCGCGTTTGCCGTAAATGTGGAGAAGCACTGTAATGGAAAATTACGTACCACGGCTTAAGAAAGTCTATAAGGAAAAAATCGCTCCTGAGCTTTTCAAAGAGCTCGGTTACACATCTGTAATGCAGATTCCTGCAATCAAAAAGGTTGTAGTAAGCATGGGTGTTGGCGAAGCTCTCACTAACAAGAAACTCCTTGACGCCGCAGTTGCTGATATTACTCAGATAACTGGACAGCATGCTGTAAAAACAAGAGCGAAAAAGAGTATTGCTAACTTCAAGCTTCGTGAGGGCAATGAAGTAGGTGTAATGGTAACATTGCGCGGTAACATCATGTATGAATTCTTGGACCGCCTTATCAATGTTGCATTACCTCGTGTAAAGGATTTCCGCGGTGTTAAGGCTACTGGCTTTGACGGACACGGAAACTTCTCGCTTGGTATTACAGAGCAGATTATCTTCCCGGAAATCGACTTTGACAAAATCACTAAGATTGCCGGAATGAACATCGCGATTGTAACAAGTGCAAGAACTGATGCTGAGGCAAAAGCTCTTCTTACCAAGTTCAATATGCCTTTCAGAAAGTAGGTGAAGTATGGCAAAGAAATCATTGATTATTAAGGCTAACCGCACACCTAAATACAAGACACGCGAGTACAATCGCTGTCAGATTTGCGGTCGCCCTCGCGGATATTTGCGTAAGTATAAGATGTGTCGTATCTGCTTCCGCAAAATGGCTAGTGAAGGCCTGTTGCCAGGCGTAACAAAATCATCTTGGTAGTGGAGGAGAAGTAAAAATGAGTGTATCAGACCCAATCGCAGATATGCTGACTAAGGTTCGTAACGCTGTTCAGGCTCGCCATGAAAAGGTTGATGTTCCTGCTTCAAAATTGAAGCTCGAGATTGTTAAGATCTTGAAGACAGAAGGTTACATTAAGAATTTCAAGAAAGTTCAGGAAGATGGAAAAAACATCTTGAGAATCTTCTTGAAATATGATGATGCTAACAATTCAGTTATTCACGGTGTTGAGAAAATCTCTACACCTGGCCGTCGTGTTTATTCTGGCTACAAAGAGTTGCCACGTGTTTTCAATGGACTTGGAACATTGATTGTTTCAACTTCTGTCGGTGTAACAACTGGAAAGAAAGCAAGTGAGAAAATGGTTGGCGGCGAGTTAATCTGCAAAGTTTGGTAACGAGGAGGAAGAAAATGTCAAAAATTGGTAAGCTTCCTGTTGCTATTCCAGCAGGTGTTACAGTCAAAGTTGAGCCAGGATTTGTAACCGTAAAAGGTCCAAAAGGCGAATTGAAGCAGCACGTAAACGACAGAGTAAATGTTGAAGTAAAAGACACTGAAGTTGTTGTTACTCCTGTTGACAATTCAAAGAATGCCAGCGCAGCGCATGGTTTGTATCGCAACTTGATTCATAACATGGTTGTAGGCGTTACAACTGGTTATTCAAAAACATTGGTAATCACTGGTGTTGGTTATCGTGCTGAAGTTAAGGGTAAAGAGCTTGTAATGAACCTCGGATATTCATCTGACTTCATCGCAATTATTCCTGAAGGACTTACAGTTGTTGCAGATGCTAACGGTAAAGTTACTATTAGCGGAATGAGCAAGAAAGATGTAGGTGAATTCAGCGCTCAGATTCGAAAATTGCGCAAACCTGAGCCTTACAAAGGCAAGGGAATCCGCTATGAAACTGAAGTCATCAGACGCAAAGTCGGTAAGACCGGCGTTAAATAAGGTGTAACAGATGTTTAAGAAACTGAATGACAAAGCAAGAAAACGCCTGCATCGTAAGATTCACATCCGTAAGTCAATCTACGGAACTGCAGCACGCCCAAGAATGAGTGTTTACCGCAGCAACAAGAATCTTTATATTCAGGTTATTAATGATGATGAGGGTAGAACCCTTGCTTCAATTTCCACTTTGGAAAAAGAGTTTGCTGACATTAAACCAACTGTTGAAGGTGCAGCAAAACTTGGTGAAGCATTTGGAAAACGCCTGCAGGATAAAAACATTACAACTGTAGTGTTCGACCGCAATGGTTATCTTTATCATGGTGTTGTTAAGGCCCTTGCTGATGGTGCTCGCAAAGCAGGCATCATTTTCTAGGAGATTTTATGGAACGCCAGAATAAGTTTGATAAAGAAAGAGACCAGAAAGAGTACATCGAAAAGCTCGTAAGATTGAACCGTACTGCTAAGACTGTAAAAGGCGGACGCAGAATGTCTTTCTCAGCTCTTACAGTTGTTGGAGATGGAAAAGGTCGCGTAGGATTCGGATTCGGAAAAGCAAATGACGTATCTGAAGCTATCAGAAAGAGCGTTGATCACGCAAAGAGAAACATGGTGAATGTTCCTGTTAGAAACGGAACTATTCCACATGAGATGATTGGAAAATACAAAAGCTCATCAATTCTTCTTAAGCCAGCTTGTCCAGGAACTGGAATTATCGCTGGAAACACAGTACGTGCAATTATGGACGCAATTGGTGCAACTGATGTTATTTCAAAGTCTTTGGGATCATCTAGCCCATTGAATGTTGTAAGAGCTACATTCTCAGCTCTTGAGAACATCATGGATGCTAAAGCTATCGCAGCAAACAGAGGTAAATCTCTGCAGGATATGTGGGGTTGATTATGGCTAAGAAGATTAAAATCACACTCGTAAGAAGTGTTATCGGACAGAAGCCAGAAAAAAGAGCTACTGTTCGCAGTCTTGGTCTTAAAAAGATCAATTCTTCAGTTGTAAAAGAAGATTCACCTGCATTGCGTGGAATGGCAGCGGCTGTATCGCACCTTGTAAGAGTTGAGGAGGCTGACTAATGGCTGATTTTATGTTGACTGCACCAGCGGGTGCTAACAAGAAACCGAAGCGTGTTGGTCGTGGTTCATCGTCTGGACTTGGTACAACAGCAGGAAAAGGAAACAAAGGACAGCAGTCACGTTCTGGAAAAGCAAATCCTTACGTTGGATTTGAAGGCGGACAGATGCCGCTTTACAGACGTATCGCTCAGCGTGGTTTCTCTAACTATCCGTTCAAAAAAGTGTATTCAGTTGTCAATGTTGAAAGTCTTGAAGCAAAATTCGAGGCTGGCGAGACTGTCAACAAAGAGACACTTGCTGCAAAGGGCTTGATTGGTTCTGCAAAAGAACTCGTAAAAGTTCTTGGCAATGGTGATTTGAACAAGAATCTTACTGTTGATGTAGATAAAGTTTCTGCTTCTGCAAAAGCTAAAATCGAAAAAGCAGGTGGTTCTGTAAAAACACTAGAAAGCGCTGAAAAATAGTTAAAAAAAGTAATATTTGGAGAAACCAATGGCAAATAGTCCAATTGTAAATATGTTCAAAATTAAAGAGCTTCGTCAAAAGTTGTTCTTTACATTTTTGATTCTTGTTGTATTCCGACTTGGATGTGTTTTGACAATTCCTGGAATTAATGCTCAGGTTCTTGTTGATTATTTCGACAACCTTGCGCAGAATTCCGCTGAAAACTCATTTGCCAGTTATATGAACTTTTTTGCCGGTGGCGCTTTCGAAAGATTTTCTGTGTTTATGCTTGGTGTTATGCCGTATGTGTCAACACAGATTATCTTGCAGTTGGCGCTCATCATCTTCCCTTCTCTTAAACGTGCAGTTCAAGAGGATGGAGGTCAGCGCAAATTTGCGGCCTGGACTAGAATCGGCACAGTATTCGTGTGCTTGATTCAGTCTTTGGCTGTAACAGTTTATGCTTCTAGTATTCCAGGAGCAATTGCTATCGAAAATCAGCTTGCATTTAAATTGCTTGCAATGCTTACAGTTACTACAGGTGCTATGATTACTATCTGGTTAGGCGACCAGATTACTGCGCACGGAATCGGAAACGGTATCTCTATGTTAATCTTCGCAGGTATCGTTGCCCGTCTTCCAAGCGCGGTTATTGATCTCGTTCAGCGAGTTCGTGACCCTAACAGTGGAATCAATGCGGTATTTGTAATCATTGTATTGCTTATGTTCGTTGGAATTATCGCTTTTGTTGTTTATGAACAGTCTGGCGAGAGAAAAATTCCAGTGCATTATGCAAAGCGCGTAGTTGGAAGAAAAATGTACGGCGGACAGAGTACATACATTCCGTTTAAGATTAATCCGTCTGGAGTTATCCCTGTAATTTTCGCATCATCGTTCCTTACTTTCCCCCTGCAGATTATTTCCAGCGTCGGTAAGTACAAAAACGGCGGATGGGTGAACAAGCTCGCTACAATTTTGAATCCAACTGGTTGGGTATATAATATTTTGCTGGTTCTTCTTATTATATTCTTTGCTTATTTCTATACTCAGGTAACACTGAATCCTACAGAAATTGCTAAGAACATCAGAGAGAACGGCGGTTCTATTCCTGGAATCCGCACAGACAAAACTGAAGAATACTTGCAGAAGGTTTTGAATCGCCTTGTTTTGCCAGGTTCTTTGTACCTCGCTTTGATAGCTGTTTTGCCGACATTGATTCAGATTTTGTTCCAGTTCCCTCAGTCAATTGCAATGTTGATGGGCGGCACTTCACTTTTAATCTTGGTTGGTGTTGACTTGGATACAATGAGTCAAGTTGAAGCACTTCTTAAAATGCATCATTCTGAAGGGCTTGTAAAGAAGGGCAAACTTCGATCAAGAAATTTGTAGAATTTACTAAATTTCTGATTTTTTCTGTAGAATAATTTTGGGGATTTGTGGTATACTCGCTAAACCTAGATTGTAGCTCATTGCGAGTTGCCATGATTTAGGCAGGTATACTATATATCCCTAGGGGGACTTTTATGAAAGTACGAACCAGCGTAAAGCCCATCTGTGATAAGTGTAAGGTAATCAAAAGACACGGAGTAATCCGCATTATTTGTTCAAACCCAAAACACAAGCAGAGACAGGGTTAAGGAGTAACAGATGGCTCGAATTGCGGGAGTAGACCTCCCAAATAAGCAAATCGTTATTGCGTTGACTTACGTTTATGGTATTGGTCGTTCGTCAGCAAAGGCAATTTGTGAGAAAACAAAGATTGAACCACACAAAATGGTAAGCGATCTTTCTCAGGATGAGCAGGCAAAGCTTCGTGCCGTTATTGACGCCGAGTATAAGGTTGAAGGTCATCTTCGTTCAGAGATTGGTCTTAACATCAAGCGTCTGATGGACATTGGTTGCTATCGTGGTCTTCGTCATCGCAAAGGTTTGCCTTGCCGTGGACAGCGTACTCGTACAAATGCGCGTACACGCAAAGGTAAAAAGAAGACTGTTGCTAACAAGAAGAAAGCAGTCTGATAGGCGGAGGATAGGTTAATGGCTACCGTAAAAAAGCGAAAGGAAAAGAAGAGCGTTTATGAAGGCAATGTTTACATTCAGGCAACGTTCAACAATACTATCGTAACTATTACAGATTTGAATGGAAATGCTCTTTCTTGGGCATCTTCAGGTGGACTTGGATTCCGTGGAGCAAAGAAATCAACTCCATTCGCTGCTCAGTCAGTGGCAGAAAGTGCAGTTCAGAAGGCTGTAAGCTATGGTCTTCGCGAAGTACACGTTTACGTAAAGGGTCCAGGTATGGGTCGTGAGAATGCTGTTCGTGCTCTTGGCGCACTCGGATTGAAAGTAAAATCAATTTCTGATGTTACACCAATTCCACATAACGGCTGTAGACCTCGCAAAACACGCAGTATGTAACTTAGATTCAGATGGGCAGGAATTCATTTCCTGCTCGTGTGAATTTTTGTTGTTTCTGAATAAGAAACATTGGTTACTTTTAGATAGTATAAGTTAAGCTAATAGTTTGACTTCATAGAGTAGCTCCTGTTGAGCTTCCATTTTATAAAAGGAGTTCAGATGGCTCGCAAGAATTTGCTGAAAGGTTTTAAGAAACCTAAGACCGTTCAGTTTGAAAATCTTGAAACAAACCCAAATTACGGGAAATTCACTGCCTCTCCGTTTGAACCTGGATTTGGAACAACTATCGGAAACACTCTCCGTAGAGTTCTTCTTTCCTCGATTCAAGGATATGCGATTTCCTCAGTAAGAATCACTTCTTACGATCCTGATGGTGTGCCACATGTTATCTCTAGTGAATTCGAAACAATTCCAAATGTTTCTGAAGATACATTGGAGATTTTGAACAGTCTTAAGCTAATGCGTGTTAGACTGCCAAATGACATCGAACAGGATACGCTTTCTTTTGAATTCAAAGGTCCTGCAACAATCAAGACTGATGACTTTGCAAAGGAAGGACAACTTGAAGTTTTGACAAAGGACGTTCCAGTTTTCACAATGATGGAAGGTGCTCATGTTGAATTTGAAATTCAGGTTGATTTGGGTAGAGGCTATGTTCCAGCTGAAGTAAACGAACATTACATTGAGGTTGTTGGAACAATTCCAATGGATGCAATCTTTACTCCTGTAACTAAAGTCAAGTATGCAATCGAACCTTGTCGTGTAGGACAGAGAAACGATTATGACAAACTTGTTCTTGAAGTTTGGACAGATGGAACAATAGCTCCAGAAGATGCGCTTGCTGAAGCTGCAAAAATTGCGAAAGACCATTTCTCAGTTTTTGTAAACTTTAACGACAGCGATATGTCTGGAAATGATGAACTTGATGAGGGAGATGAGAAAATCAGACAGCTTCTCAATACTCCGGTTGAAGAACTCGAGCTTTCAGTTCGTTCATCAAATTGTTTAAAAAATGCAAATATTCGTACGATTGGCGAGTTGACTAGAAAAACTGAAGATGATATTGCAAAGACAAGAAACTTTGGCAAGAAAAGTCTGACAGAAATCAAGGAAAAGCTTCAGGAATGGAACTTGAGCTTGGGAATGACAGATTATAGCCATCTTAAAAACTCAGAAAACTTAACAACGCCAATTCAGAAGGAAGAATCCAATGAAAAATAAGACAGGATTTAATCCACTTTCACGCACATCTGCACATCGTCGTGCAATGTCACGCAACATGGTAACTTCTCTTTTCAGATATGAGCGCATTACTACAACTTGCGCAAAAGCTAAAGAAGTAAGAAGAGCTGCTGAAAAGTTGATTACTCGCGGCAAGGTTGACTCGGTTCATAACCGCCGTATCGCAGCGAAATTTATTCAGGATGAGAGAATCTTGAACAAATTGTTCACTGAGCTTGGTCCAAGAATGAAGGACAGAAATGGCGGCTACACAAGAATCCTTAAATTGGGATTCCGTCAGGGAGACGCTGCTGATGTTGTAATTCTTGAATTGGTTGACTACAAGTTGCCAAGCGAAGAAGACAAGGCTGCAAAAAAATCATCAGCTAAGAAAGAAGCTCCTGCAAAGAAGACAGCTTCTAAAAAATCTTCTGAGTCTGCTGAAGAAAAGAAACCTGCTGCAAAGAAAGCTCCTGCAAAAAAGACAGCTTCTAAAGCTAAGTCTGCAGAAAACGCAGCTCCAGCTTCTGAAGAAGCTTCAAAATAAGGAGTTAGAATATGTCTAAAGCACACCGCGGAACTGGAATCCGTAATGAAGCAAATCACGGACGTGGAGTTTGCCCACGTTGTGGAAACAAAAATGTCAAAGTTCTTTATGAAAAGGAAATTGACGGACAGACTGTAAAAATCTGTAAAATTTGCAATGCTGCATTGAAAAATATTGCAAGAAAAGAAGCTCGCGCTGGAAAAGCCGCTGCAGCTGCTGCCGCAGAGAACGCTTCTGCTGAAGCATAAGTTGTTTAGTTGACTATGCGATGCCGCTCTTTAATACAAGAGCGGCTTTATTTTTTTTAAATCTTTTTCAATAGAGAAACGAATTCATCGATTTCTTTTGTGTAGATTGAAATCGCCTTTGTCCAAGTTTTTTCATCTTGAATGTCGAGCTCTGCAATCTTGCACAAATCTTCACAAGACATATTTCCTGTTTTGCTTAAAATTTCAGGATAAATCTTTGTGAACGAATCTCCTTTTTCTTTGTACTGCTCGTAAAGCGACATTGCGAAAAGCTGCCCGAAAGCGTAAGGATAATTGTAGAAATCGAATCCTGTTGAATAATAATGCGACTTGACCGCCCACATATATTCGTGCTTTTCCGCGCCGAGTCCGCTTCCATAAGAGTCTTCCTGCGCTTTTTTCATAAGCCGGCAGAAATCTTCTGAATTAAGCTCTCTTTTGCTCCGCTCGCTGAAAACCGCACGCTCAAAATAAAACCTGCTCAGAATATCGACTAGAACTTGGCTTGCGTCTTGAAGGTCAAGCTCTAGAGCCTGAACCTTGCTGAAGCCTGACGCCTTATTGATAATGTCCTGCTTTACGATTGTTTCAGCGAAGGTCGAGGCAGTTTCCGCGAGAGTCATCGGATAATCGAAAAACATTGCCGGCTGGTTTTTCATGCATGAAAAATGGTAAGCGTGTCCAATCTCGTGGGCGAGCGTGATTACATCGGAAAAAGAGCCTGTGAAATTGCTTAGAATCCGGCTTTGATGTCCGAGCGGAATGTCCTCGTCGTATGCGCCGCCGACTTTTCCCGGCCGGATTTCAGCGTCAATCCAGTTTTTCTTATAGGATTTTTCCGCGAAATCTCCCATCTCCTTGCTGAACGAGTAATATTTTTCAATCACGTACTGAATCGCCGCCTCAAATGTCCATTTTTTTGAGAGAAGCGAATCTTCAGACTTTTGATTGGGATTTTCAATCGGCGCGAAAAGGTCATAAAAAGCGATTCCGTCAGAAGTGTCGCTTGAAACTGTCATTCCGTGTTTTTTCAGATAGCTTGCCTTCGCCTGAAAATATTTTCGCCATTCCGGGAGAGATTTTTCGATTGCCGAAATAAGCGCGTCGAGCGATTTTTTGCTTAGCCTGCTTGTCAAAAGTGAGCGTTCAATCGCCTCCGAGAAATTTCGCCGCTTGTTCAGCGTGATTGTCTCGCCTTTCAGGTTGTTGAGGCTGGCCGCAAGCGCGATTTCGTTCTGCTTTAGAAGCGCGATTTCTTTTTTGTAGGACTCAAAGCGAAGTTTCGGGTCTGGAGAGAAAGCGTCGTTTCTAAGCTCGTTGAAAGTTTTTCCAGTTTCGCTGTCTTTCAGGTTTGAGATTATCTGCTCGTGGAGTTTTTCCCAGGCGTTTCCGCCGGTCTGCTGAATCTCCGATGCAAGTTTTTCAAGCTCGCCCGGCATCTGATGCTCAATTGCTTCAACTGCTTCCTTTAAAATAAATTCATAATTCTTGAATTCGGGATTTTTTGTAAAGAAAGATTCTAGATTTTGACGGTTTTCTTTCAGAATCGTCTGAAATTTTATCTCAATCTGCTGTTTTTGAATCAGAAGATTGTCAACCGAGGAAATATTGTTCAGATAATCCGTGTTCGTCGTGTCAACAGAATAAATCAGATACGCGTAGGAATTGAGCGTGCGCGAAAATGAAGCCAGTTCGTCGAAAAGTCCGATTGCGGTTTTTAGCCAGCCGCCGAAATTTTCTTTTGCGTTTTTGGAATCGGCAAGATGATTTTCAGTTTTTGCAAGAAGATTCTTGAAATCAGCAAGATAATTTTCGTATTTTTCAGATTTTATCGAGCTGAAAACCGAGTCTAGATTCCATCGTGGAGCATTTAAATTTGTTTTCATAGGTCCGATTTTAGCACAGTTGGGAAAAAAGATGTATAAACGAAGACTGATGGACCGAGTCACGAAAATTAAAAGTCTTAGTTTTCGTGATGTTTTCGGAAGATTTGTGGTTTTGCAGTTTTGCCGTTTTTTGAATTCAAAGTCAGAAAAAAATGTTCGATTTTGGAAGTTGTCTTAAAATTTATTTTGCAGATGCTGAAATAAATTCAGCATGATACGGAAGAAAAGTCAGCATGACGAGGTGTCTTAACGGCGTGCCTCGCGGTGCGGCTATCAGCGTAACTGTTTAAAGGTAAATTCCTTGTGACAATGAAATTTGCAAGACATTTTCAAAATCAAAAAATTAGTACGATTGGAAAAATCAAAATCGGTTTTCGTACTGAGTACGATTTTTGCATTTTGTGAAAACGCGGTTCGTACTGAATACGATGCGTGGCTTTTGCAAAAAGAATGAATCGTACTGAATACGAATGTCGGTTTCTAAGAGAAATCATAATCGTAATGATGATGATTGAGAAAATGCTTATAAAGCGGCTTTCGTACTGAATACGAATCCTGACTTTTTAAAATTTTGAATTCGTACTCGCTGTTTTTCGTTGACCGCCGGTTCTTTAGAAATTTTTTCTAATCTAAAAGCGGAGTTATCCAGTTCTTGAAAAGCTCCGGCCAGATTTCACATTCCTTTTCGATGTTTGAGCCGTCAGCGTTTGAAGTTTGCGTCGAGGAAAGCGCAAGCCCGTGTTTTCCTCTGTTGAAAAGGTGGTATTCAAAGTCGATTTTTTCCCGTCGGAGAGATTGAATCAGAAAAAGCGTGTTTTCGGCTGGAACGGCCTCGTCCTGAAGCGTGTGCCAGACAAAGCTCGGCGGAAAATCCTTTGAAATATGCTTTTCAACTGAAAAAACGTCACTGATTTCATTGCAGTCTGCAAGTTTCTTTAAATTTTGCTTTTCATTTTCAGTGAGATTTTCGAGAAGAGCATTCACAGAACCTTCGTGGCAGAAATCCTTTTCGGCGGTTATCACAGGATAGCAGAGCGCGAGAAAATTCGGCTTTATCTGTTCTGCTTTCAGGTCTGTGAATTGGGAAATCAGCTTTGAATTCCAGTACGCTCCGAGAGTCGCCGCCAAGTGTCCGCCCGCGCTGAATCCAAGCACGATGATTTTGTTCTCGTCAATGTTCCATTCTGTGGCGTTTTTTCTAACGAAAGCGACTGTCTCGGCAGCGTCTAAAAGCGGCTCGGGAAATTTTGTCGGCTTTAGGCTGTAGTGAAGAACAGCGCAGCTGAACCCGAGGGAAAGCATTTTCAGCGCGATTTCTTCCTGCTCATGCCGCCCGTAATGGTCGTAGCCGCCGCCCGGAATTATCAGGATAAAAGGCCTTTTTTCAGACTTTGGATTGTCGTTTTTTTGAAGAATATATGTTTTTATTGAGGGAATCTGTTTTCCGTGGTTTTTAATTTTAAATGTTTCGTGAATCATTGAAGCAGTTTAAAAAAGAAAAAGGCGCGTGTAAAGGAGGAAAAACACGGCCTTTTTTTGATTGAATCTTTTCTTTTGAAAGACTTAATCTATCTTGCTGCTGAAAGTATATTAGACGGTTTAGAGATTTTAATCAATACTTTTTACTGAAAAATATTGAAAAATTCTGTTATTTTTTGGAAAATAATGTAAAACATTGCAAATCAACGAATATTTTGCATTTTAGGAAGTCTGGAGGAAAAAATGGCGAAAATTGGCATTATCGGCGCTATGGAAATCGAGATTGAGTATCTCCGCTCGCTTATGGGCGAAAATATCACAAAAACTGAGGCTGGCTCTCTTTTGTTTATGGAAGGAAAAATTCATGGAAACGACGTTGTGCTTGTGCGCTCAGGAATCGGAAAAGTGAACGCGGCTCTTTGCGCCCAGCGGCTGATTTTGCAGTTTGGATGCACAAATATTATCAACACGGGAATTGCCGGCGCGATGGCTCACGGCCTTGGAGTAATGGATTTTGTTGTTTCGAGCGACTGCGTTTATCATGATATGGACGCGACAGGCTTCGGATATAAAGTCGGGCAGATTCCTCAGATGAGCGTCTATTCTTTTGAGGCGGACAAAAAAATGATTGAAGTCTGCAAGAAAGCTTTTGCCGAAAGCGAGGAGTCTAAAGGACACAAGATGATTGAGGGAAGAATCGCGACCGGCGACCAGTTCATCTCGGAAAAATCGTTGAAGTCGAAAATCACGGAGAATGTGAATCCTGCCTGCGTTGAAATGGAAGGAACTGCGATTGCCCATGCCTGCTATCTGAACAAAATTCCGTTTGTGATTCTTCGCTGCATGAGCGATATGGCGGACGACTTGAGCAGCAACGGCTATGAATTCAACGAGAAAATCGCGGCGGAATTGAGCGCGAAAATCTGCGAGAAAGTTGTAAAAATGCTTTACTAAAGATTTTATTTTTTATAGACTTCGCTAAAAAAGAGGTGCGAAATGGACGGTCTGAAAAAATACAAGGTCGATTCTTTTAATCTTGACCATACGAAGGTTGTTGCGCCTTATGTCCGCATGGCGGCGAGAAAAGTCGGCGAAAAAGGCGATGTTGTGACGAAATTCGATGTGAGAATTTGCCAGCCGAACAAGGAATTTATGAACACGGGCGCGCTTCACACGATGGAGCATATAATCGCTGAATGTTTGCGCGACGAGATTGACGGCGTTATTGATTTTAGCCCGATGGGATGCCGCACAGGCTTTTATCTGACTGTTTGGGGAGACCGCGACGAGAAATTTGTTGCGGAACATTTGATTCCAGTTTTTAGGAAAGTTGTTGAATGGCAAGGCGAGATTCCTGCCGCGAACGAGATTCAGTGCGGAAACTACCGCGATATGGACTTGGACGGAGCAAAGAAGTTCGCTGAAAAATGGCTTTCTGGAATTGAGAAAAAAGGCTGGAATCCGTTTCCAGACGGAAAATAATTTAAGAAATGGGGATTTGCGTTAGGGATAGTAGCACCTGCGAAGCAGTTCTGTAGCGAAGCTTGGCTTTGCCAGCGGAGCGAAAGAATGAGCCGCGGTTAGACGGCGAAGTGGCGGTTACAACAAAACTGTTTGACTTTCGTTGTAACTGCTATAGCCCGGCAGCGACAGCTGGAACGCCCATAAAAAAGTAGTTAGGCTTTATGAACTTGAAACAAAAACTAAAAGAGACGGTTTCTTCTGTTGCCCCGATTATGGCGATTGTCGTGGTTTTGGGGCTTACGATTGCTCCGATGGAGAGCGAGCTTATGGCGCGTTTTCTTTCCGGCGGCGTTATGGTGATTCTGGGTCTGACGCTTTTTTTGTCCGGCGTTGACATGGGAATTTCCCCGATTGGAGAGCGGAGCGGAGCTGCTTTGACTTCCAAGCGGAATTTGCCTCTTTTGCTTGCGGCGAGCTTTTTTATCGGATTTATGATTACGATAGCCGAGCCTGATGTTCAGGTGCTTGCCGACCAAGTGCGCGGAATTGACCCGACCGTTTCAAAATGGGGGCTGATTATAATGATTGCGGCGGGAGTCGGGCTTTTTGTTATGCTTGGAATCTTGCGCACAATTTTGTCCGTTCCGCTGAAATTTATTTTGGTTGCAAGCTACATTGTTGTTTTTGCGCTTGCGTTTTTTACGCCTTCGGAATTTCAGGGAGTCGCTTTTGATTCCGGCGGAGCTACAACCGGACCGATGACTGTTCCGTTCATTATGGCTTTGGGAATCGGCGTGGCGGCTGTCCGGGCGAGCCATTCAGAGAAATCTTCAAGTGATGACAGTTTCGGCTTGACGGGAATCGCTTCTGTCGGACCTGTTTTTGCGGTCTGCCTTTATGGAATAATTCTTTCTCGTTTTGGAGGAACTTCGGGCGGCGAGGTTGCTTCTCATGCGGCTGAAGCTGCAACGGGACTTGGTGTTTATCTTCATATTTTGCCTGCTGTCTTTTCTGAGGTTGCGCGCGCTTTGGCTCCGCTCGTTTTGATGGCTGCTGTTTTCCAGATTTTTTTGATTAAGATGCCGCCTTTTCAGGTTATCAGAATGGTTCGCGGACTTTTGTTCAGCTTTGTCGGACTTGTGATTTTTCTTGCTGGAGCGCAGGGCGGATTTATGCCGGCTGGAGAAAAGCTCGGCGAGAATCTTGGAAAACTCGCGATTTCAGGCGACAAGGTTATCGCTGTGATAAATTCCGTCGGAACGATTGAACATTCGCTGAATATTCCTGGAGTTGTCGAGATTCTGATTTTGATTCTTGTTGGCTGCGCATTCGGCGCGGTTGTTGTTTCAGCAGAGCCTGCTGTTTGGGTTTTGACCGAGCAGGTTGAAAATATCACCGGCGGAACGATTAAGCGCAAGGTTATGCTTTTCGCGCTCAGCGCGGGCGTTGCCCTTTCAATCGGAATTTCAATGGCGCGGGTTCTTTTTGGCTTTAGTCTCTGGTACATTCTTGTGCCGGGCTATGCTATTGCCTTGACTCTTGCGTTTTTCTGCCCGAAGCTTTTTGTCGGAATCGCTTTTGACTCTGGCGGAGTCGCTTCCGGCCCGATGACAAGCACGTTTATTCTTTCGTTCACGATTGGCGCAAGCGCGGCGACTGGCGGAAATCCTGCTGTTGACGGCTTTGGCGTTATCGCTCTCGTTGCGATGACTCCGCTGATAGCGATTCAGGTTCTTGGAATTATCTTCAAGCTGAAATCTAAAAAAAATGAAGATTCAAAAAAATTGCAGAAATCGCAGGAAAAAATAGAAGATTTTGAAATTTCAGGAGGAACGAAATGAGCGGATTTAAATTGCTGATTAGCATTGTTCCTCATGACAAAGGCGAAAAACTTACGCGCGCCGCAATGGAAAGCGGATGCCAGGGCGGAACTGTTTTGATTGGCCGCGGTCTTGCAAAGTCAAATTTGGCTGCCGTGCTGGGGCTTGGAGAATCAACAAAAGATGTTGTCCTGATGGTTGTCGGAAAAGAAGTGAAGAATTCTGTCCGC
Organism: uncultured Treponema sp.; assembly: GCA_934691925.1. Taxonomy (GTDB): domain Bacteria; phylum Spirochaetota; class Spirochaetia; order Treponematales; family Treponemataceae; genus Treponema_D. The sequence goes on from CAKUTI010000006.1 coordinate 21,713, forward strand.
GACGCGATTGTTCAGTCTGCTTCAAGTGAAAAAAGAAATTTCGGCGAGGTCTTTTGTGTTGATGTTGATTCCCTTTTGAAGACTGGAATCATTGCTAAAAAAGATGAAAAGGAAAATGATATGAACAAAAATCCAGAAAACGAGATGATAACTGTAATCGTGAACAAAGGCTACGCTGATGACGTTATGGCGGCTGCACGGAAAGCCGGGGCTGGCGGCGGAACTGTCCTGAATGCGAGAGGAACTGCCCGCGAGACAGACAAGCGTTTTTTTGGAATGCACATTGTTCCTGAAAAAGAAATGCTGATTATCGTTGTCGCTTCCGGCAAAAAAGAAAGTGTTATGTCCGCGATAAAAGAGCTTAAATGCCTTAAAGAGCCTGGAATGGGAATTGCCTACAGCTCTGGCGTTGAGGATTTCTCGCTTTTGGGAAAAAGATAAATTTTTCTGAAAAAGTCTATGTTCTATGGTATAATCTAAACCTACATTAAAAGAGGATTTTATAGCATGAACAATCAAGATTTAGACCCAACAATTGCCGCCCTTCTTGCTGAAACCGACAGCAGTTTGAGGCCGGCAAATTTACCTTCTTTTAAGGATATTTCAGAAGCCACTCAAGAAAAAAAAGAATCTGAGCCGAAAGATTCAGTTCACAAAGTTGATTTGGCTGCGCGCGGCTTTAAGCCGATTGAAAAATTTTACGAAGACGAGCCGAATCCTGTTTTTGATGACAAAAGTTACTATAGAACAGCGTTGAACGGCGAAGGCGCGCCAGCTCAGCGTGTTCATCAAATCCTTTCAAAATATCTTACTTGTCAAGACCCGAAAGACAGAACAGTTTACCGACAGCAGCTTATAACGGCGTGGTGGGAGCTTATCAAGGAGATGAGCCCTAAAGCCGCTGACTACAATCTTGAAATGCCAAAAAGAATGTTGATGCGCTACGGAGTTGTTCTTCCATCCCTTTTTACGCCTGAGCAAAAGCAGCTTTTTTCCCGCGTTATTCTAAGCAACACGACCGGCGAGCCTGTCTATTATATGGACGAATGGTTCAAGGAAATCGCTTCGGGCAGGCTTTCTCTTTCTGCCACGGACGAGGCGCGGCAGCCTCGCAAAAACGAGCCGGGAGCGGAGCAGGCGAGAATTCATCAGCTGAAAAGCAAGAATGACGGAAAATTGCAGAATGCGGAAAGCCTTGTGAATCAAAAGGAAACTGAACGTCAGATGCTTGAGAACGAGCTTCAAAACAGGGTGAATTCGCTTTGCGAACATTCCCCGATGATTGGGCTTGAGCCTCACAAGCAGCCTTACACAGAAGGTCAGAAGCGTCTCTTTGGAGAAATTCAGGAGAAACTCCGCGCGCTTTTAAAAGTTGACAAGGAGCTTGCCGCAAATCTTAAAGAATTTGAGGAAGCAAGGGCAATCAACACCTCGCTTCTCGACAAGTTGGAATCTGAGCCGGAATCTGTGGAAGTGAACAAGCAGGACTTGATGACAGAATGGGGAACGGTGCGTCAAATGGCAAAAATGACTTGCGGACGGCAGGGAAACCAGTTCCCGATTTTCACACGCGAATTTTATCATTGTGTTCCGAGAGGCACAGGCTTCCGAGAGAATGTTCTCGACATCTTGAAATGGGTTGAGGACAACGACCCGGACTGCTTTGTGCGCATTCACAAAAACGTGAAGAACCGGATTGTCCCTTACGTGCTTCTTCTTCCGACTTACGGCGACTTCGGATTTTGCTGGGAGCCGTTTGACCGCTATAACCGCGTAACGAGCCGAGGACGAATTGTAATTCCGATGTATCCGCGCGACCTGAAAATTTCTATCCTTATGGCGGTCGCGGATTTGAGATGGCAGGTCGCAAAGGAAAAGGCTTCTTACTATTGGATGGAAGAGGGCTTGACTGGCCAGTATTACCAGTGGATTGAAAGCCAGAAGCTCAAAGGCGACTTGAAGTCATATTTTATTTCAGACTATGTTCTCTGGATGACAAAGGAAGTTGACGGCGTTCAGCGAATGGACAAGGAAGTTCGCGCGATTTTCTGGCGTTTTATTCCGTTCAGCCAGGAGAAGAAAGAGGAGCTTAAAAAGCGTTCTCTTGTGTATCAGGAACTTTACCAGCGCGACTTGAACCGCGCAATGTCTGACGGATATTGATAATGAATTTGTATAAGCAAGCGAAAGCGTTTTTTCTTCGGAACAAAGTTTCCTCATTTGAGTACGACTGCGTGAAGGCTGAAATTTACAAGACAAACAGAAATCTTCTTTCAGTCTGCGCTTTTGTCGCGTCTGTGCTTTTTTTTGTTCTTGCCGCTCTTTCAAAGATTTTCGATGGCTCTGCGGCTTTTGGAAGCCATTATGTTTACGTCGTTACTTTTCTTTTGATGGTGGCTGTTCTCGTTGCCTGTCGGCTTCTTCCTGAAAAGCAGAACCGCTGGGCCGCGTTCCTGTTTTATTGCTTTTACGTTTCACTCTGTCTTTTTGCAATTTATTCTGGAGTTTTTATCCGGCCGAACGACACCGCTGTAATCTATTTTGTGATTGAATTCGGATTTCCGTTGATTTTTCTGGACAAGATAAGACGGTTCTTCTTGATTTCGCTTTCGATGACCGTGATTTTCTGCGTTCTCTCGGCGGTTTTCAAGGAGCCGCAAGTTTCCGAGCTTGATATTCTCCACGCTGTTGTCTTCTATTTTATAAGTTTTCTTCCGAGCTTTTATCTGACGAAAATCCGAGTTCGTGAATTCAGCCTGCGCCAGCTTATTGAAAGCGAGCGCGACACCGACGAGCTTACAGGGCTTTTAAACAAGGCGGCTTTTGTGCGCGAGGCAAAGAAGAATCTTGCGGCGACCAAAAACGGAATCCTGATTATTCTCGACTTGGATTCATTCAAGAAGATAAATGACACTTACGGCCATTTTACAGGCGACAACGTCTTGAAGATTGTCGGAACTTGCATCAGAAATGTCTTTAGAAATTCCGATGTGATGGGAAGATTCGGCGGAGACGAGTTTGTTGTCTTTATGGCGAACACAAATTTGACCGATATTGCGATGCTGCGTTGCCGTCAGCTTCTGCAGCTTTTGAATTCAACGAAAATTTTCCCGAACGATGACTCGAACAAGACTGCAATCCGCGCGAGCATAGGCTTTTCACGGTTTGAGCAGGGAGACGATTTTGAGTCTCTCTTTAAAAAAGCCGACGGAGCTTTGTACCGGGCGAAAAACGGCGGCAAGAACGTTGTCTGTATGTCGTAGGTGTTTCACATTTTTCTTGAAAAGTGGTATCTTTTTATCGCTCATTTTTGGGCGAAATAAATTATATATCGAGGAAAAATCATGGACTTTGTAAAAGATTTGCGCGCAAAAGCAAAAGCCGCTGGCAAGACAATCGTTCTTTGCGAAGGCGAGGACAAACGCGTTGTTGAAGCCGCTTCAGTTGTAGTAAAAGAAGGAATTGCAAAAATCATTCTTCTTGGAAATGAAGCAAAAATCAAGGAATTCGGATTTGACATGACTGGCGTTCAGATTGTAGATCCTGCAACTGACCCGAAAATTGATACTTACGCTGAACTTCTTTTCAAAGCTCGTGAGGGAAAAGTCAACAAGAAAACAGGTCTTCCAGAATATGCCGATGTTGCCGCTGCAAAGGCTTATCTCCTTAAATTTGCGAACAACACAGGAAAAATCGAGGGGAAAGACAAGCTCGACAACACAATGTACGGCGCGCTTATGCTCAAAGCTGGCGTTGCAGACGGTTTCGTTTCTGGCGCGTGCCACTCGACAGCGAACACACTTCGCCCGGGACTCCAGGTTATCAAGACTGCGCCTGGCGTTACAACAGTTTCTTCATGCTTTGTTATGGTTGCTCCAGAGGGCGGAAACAAATATCTTAAAGAGGGCGTTTCAATTTTCGGCGACTGCGCAATCAACATCGACCCTACAGAAGAGCAGCTTGCTGACATTGCAATCGCTTCTGCCGGAACAGCAAAGAAAATCGCAGGACTCGAGCCGAAAGTCGCAATGCTTTCATTCTCAACAAAAGGCTCTGGCGCAGACCCTAAAAATGGCGACACAGTCGGAAAAGTTCAGAGAGCGACAGCGCTTGCAAAAGAAAAGGCTCCTGAGCTTGCTTTGGACGGCGAATTCCAGTTTGACGCTGCAATCGCTCCGGAAGTCGGCGAGTTGAAAGCTCCGGGAAGCTCAGTCGCAGGACACGCAAACACATTCATCTTCCCTAACATCAACGCGGGAAACATCGGATATAAAATCGCCGCAAGAATGGGCGGATGGAAAGCAATCGGACCTGTATGTCAGGGATTTGCAAAGCCTCTCAACGACTTGAGCCGCGGATGCAATGTTGACGAGATTGTTGACACAGTTGCAGTAACAGCTTTGCAGGCATAACTAAAAAACAAGTTAGGAAATTTCTTCTAATCTTTTTGAACGGGAGCTTGAGAAATCAGCTCCCGCTTTTTTTGTCTCGTGCAGCAATGGCGGCGGCTCGTCTGGGGCAGGCGATGGAGAGGCTGAGGCTTCTGGATTTGCAGTTGGAAAAGAAATCTCGTATGACGGAGGCAAATATTTAGTTCTTAAGAACGATTTTGCGGAAAATACAGGAAGCTCCTCGCGCGCGGCTGAGGAGTCATACAGCGGACTTTTTTATCAGAACAAGAATGCGGAAAATGTTAGACGTGAAAAGATTAAGAATAAATTTAATATTTCAAAATACATAGAGCTTTTCTTGGTAACAACAAAATGTGAAAAAAGCACTGCGGGCCAGTCCTCGCTAAACGATTGCTATTTGATTTTGAATGAAAAAGGCAAGAAAATGTACAGGCTTCGTCAGGTTTGGCAGTCAACAAGCATGTTTCCTGAAATAAAAGGAACCGATGAAAAAACTGCCGCCTTTAACAAGCTCGACGAGAACCAGCTTAGAGAATACGACCCTGACTATTTTAAGATTGAAAGCTATTCTGCTGTCTATGGCGATGACTTGTCTAAAAAAATAAATGATGAGTATAGATATAAAAGAAACAGCGATGGAAAAACTGTTGACTATGAGACTCTTAAACAGCATATATCGTCAAAAGATTTTATTGAAATGTCTGATAAAAAATTAAAAGCCTGTTATAGAACATTGGAAGATTTTGAAACAGGCCTTTTTTGTTATTCTCTTCTTGATGCGAAAAGCACATCTAATTTTTGCCAATTGGAAGTTAATAGCGATGATAGATATGGATTTTACGTGCGTGGAGACGGAAAAATCGGTGGCTCAACAAGTGATTCTCTTTACAAATGCTGGTTGTCAGTCAGAAACATAGATTCCACCAAGCTGCAATATCGTGCAAAGACTAGCAATTATGTTACTTTTGACTATGTGTCAGGAAACTCAGATTATATTTCCGTTTCTTCTGAAAAATCAACATTCGCCGTAGACGGCGTAGACGGAGCGAATGTTGAAGTTCCGTCGTCTGTGACTATGAAAGCCTTTTATTCTGACAAGAGCGCGCCGCTTCAAAAATACGCGGCGGTATCGTTCAAGCCGAAGCTGAGCGATGAAGGCGAAATTGTCTACGTGCCTGATGTTGACGCTTTCATTGAAAACTACAAGAATGATTTCAAGGCTCTTTATGACGAGGCGAAAAAATAGACGGCTGTTTTGAGAATAGTCCAGGCTGAGCAGTTTCAGACTAAAGGAAGCATACCTTCGCCCTGAAGTAAGCCTTCCTAAGAGCTGAAGTAAGCCTTCCTAAGGCCTGAAGGAAGTATACCTTTAGTCCTTAGGAAGTATACCTTTAGTCCTTAGGAAGTATACCTTTGGCTCTTAGGAAGCCTGCCTTTTGATATTTTCATTTTCTATTTGCGGATTTCCGAAACTAAGTGAGTGCAACAACGAAAGCACTCTAGTTCGGAATGATGTGTGTTTGTTTCGGAATTTATATCTAGCGCAGATGCTGAATTTCTTAGGAGGCCGTTTGCGTTTGAATGGCTTGCGTTTTTTCCAGAATCTAAAATCTTTTAACGTATCTGCTTACGACTTTCGGGTCGAGCTTGTCTTGAAGATTGAATTTTACGATTGCCCAGCTGATGACTTTCACCGAGATTGACATTGCGATAATTAAGCCGACGAGAAGAACAAGAGGAAGCGCGACTTGCGAGAATGTGCTTTCTCCGAGATTTGGATTCGACTTCAACACAAAAATAAGAAGCCCGATTACAATTCCCTCGACCAGAAGCCCGATCGCAACGTTGAAAATAATCACCGCCAGATTGAAAATCCGTGTCCGTTCTTTTACTGTCATTATTCGTCTTCTCCCTCTTTTTTTGTCTTGACTGTGAAAGCAAACGAGACAATCAGCATGATTCCGCAGACGACAACCGCCATGTCTGCCACGTTGAATGTAGGCCAGCGGTCCCAGCGCAAAAATTTCAGCGGAGACGACTCGATTCCAAACCATTTCACGTCAACAAAATCCACAACGCCTTCCGCGCGGAAAAACCTGTCTATCAAGTTTCCGAATCCGCCGCCAACAACGCCTGTGATTGCCCATCTCTGGAACTGGCTGAAATCGTCATTTCTAAGATAGACGCAAACAACGAGAATAAGCACGACAAGCGGAACTGCGCGGAACAAAACCGCCTTTGCCGCAAGCGACCAGCCATGCCCGATGCTGAACGCGATTCCCGGATTTGAAACGTGGATAATCCTGATGAAATCCCCGAAAAACTGCGCGCCGATTGTGTTTATTGGAATATTTTTTACGATGAGAAATTTAGTGAGCTGGTCCAAAATAATCACAAGCAAAGTCAGGATAAGAGGAACCATTTTCTTTGCTTTCGGATATTTCGGCTTGAATTGAACTTCGATAGTGTTGCTTGGCATAGTCTAAAATTATATCTGAGAAATATTTTTCTTACAACAAAGATTTTGCTTAAAGAAAATTAAAGCTATATTTTTAAATATCACATTCCAGTTGGAATATCGATAAAGACGGTTTCAATTTTCTTTTCGTCTTGAAGCCTTTTTGCTACTAGCTGAACACCGACAGTTTCAGTGTTGTAATGCCCGCCTGCAATCACGTTGATTTTCGCTTCCTCGATTCCGTGATAATCCTCATGTCCAACCTCGCCTGTGATGTAAGCGTCCGCCCCGATTGCAGCTGCCTGCGTGTAATCATCGCCGGCTCCGCCTGAAATCACCGCGACTTTTTTAATTTCCTTTTTCCCGAACGCGAGAATGTGCAGCGGCTTTTCACCGTCTGGAAAAAGCTTTTTTGCAAGCTCTTCAATCGTCACAGGATTTTCAAATTCTCCTGAGCAGCCGAGCGTCATTCCTCGCCATTTTCCGAACGGACGCGTCTTTTTTAATCCGAGCCGCATCGCGATTCCAAAATTGTTCCCGACAAATTCGTTTGCGTCGAGCGGAATGTGGTAAGCGCACAAAGCCAAGTCATTTTTGATGAACGCTGAAATTCTCTTGTAATGGCTTCCGGTGATTGTCTGGCAATGTCCCCAGAAAAGCCCGTGATGAACAAAGAGAACTTGCGCGCCAATCTCAGCCGCTTTTTTTGCAGTCGCCTCGCAAGCGTCAACGGCAAAAGCGACTTTTGTGATTTGCTTTTCGTCTGGCGCGGAATTTGAAATCTGGATTCCGTTGAGCGAAATGTCCGCGTCGTAGTCTTCCTTGTGAAGAAACGAGTTGAAATATCTGTCTAGCTCAGTCAATGTCATTTTTATTGTATTCCTCTTTTGGTTTTATTTTATTACATTTTCAATCGTCTTGTTTGCGGCGTACCGCGCGATAAAAAGCGACTTGTCGCGTTTAAGGCCGAATTTTGCAGCAAAAATCGGGTCTGTCTGCTCGATAAAGCCGAATCCGCTTGTCTTGTACTCGTCGATTCTGTTGAGCGAATAAAATCCTGTCGCGTTCTGTGAATTTTCTTCGATAACGCTGTTGATTGTCTCAAAGTCGATTCCGTCTGTCAGATAGAAAACTTTTGTTTCACTTCCGAAAAGCCCGAGCGCGAGTTTTGTGAGCGTGCTGTATTTTAACTTAGAATTTTCCTTGTCTTTTTGCTGAAGTTCGCTGAATTTCTTCTCGTCTGAAAACCGCAGAATCTTCGAGAAGAAATATCTCAAAAATTTCGAGTCAGCGTGCCTTTGAAAGAATCCGTGCGCATTTTCCTTGAAAACTGCCGTGTCTCTCGTGTAAAAATCCGCCGCCGCCACTGTGTAGCCTTTTTTTGCGAGAATCAGAAAGTAAGGCTCGTAGTTTTGAACCGGCGCGCTGAAATTTCCTGCGAAAACTAAAACCGGATTTTGTGAATAGACTTCCGCTGCGATTTCATCGTCTGTGTTTGGCGCGTAAACAAAGAGATTTCCTGTCGTCTTTTTTCCTTTGAAAAATTCATTTTTTATTCTGATTTCACCGAGCGTGTTTCCTGTCAGCAGAAATTGAGTTTTTTGCACGCTGAATTTTTTCGGAACGAGATTTGCCGGGCGGTGGACAAAAAGAAACGCAAGCGTGAGCAAAGTCAAAATCAGCTCGACAATCGTCGAAATCAAAAATGCGTTCCCGTAGTGGTCAACAATCAGCTTTGAGCGAAGCCGTAGAACCGAGCGGAAATTCGTGAGAAAGCTCAAGAAAGAAAGAGTTAAAACCAGAAAATTAAAAAGAGACGCGCCGAAGCAGAGCAGCGTAATCACTGAAAAAATCAAAGCCAACGGCGAAAATGCCGCGAAACAGTCGATTCTTGGATTCTTCAAAAGAAAAATTCTGATTCCGGACGCGAGCAAAAGAACCAAGACCAAAAGCTCTGAAAAATAACAATTATGCATGACGCCATTTTATTGAAAAAAAACTTCTGTTCCTAGTTCCTTGAAAAAATTGCGATTACAATTGCTGGTTCCGCCATGAATTCTTAATTGTATTTCCCTTTTTGAATGTGTTATAATCAAAGTCATGCAGTCTGATAAAGAAGTAAGTTTGGACGTTTCAAAAATAAGAATGGCGATAAGGGCTGGAATTCCGCTGTCGATTACAACTTATACCTTGCCGCGCGAAATGGGCGTCTATATGGAAGAAGTTCTGACTGCATTTTTGACGGAGCTTAACCAGACTCAGATGATTGAGTATCTGAAATATTGTCTTGGCGAGCTTGTCTCAAACGCGAAAAAGGCGAACACAAAGCGGCTTTACTTCAAGGAAAAAGGGCTTGATATTTTCAACAACGACGACTATGAAGCTGGAATGAAAAATTTCAAGGAAGAGACGCTAAACAACATAAAATATTATCTTGGGCTGCAGAAAAAGGCTGGACTTTACATAAAGCTGATTCTTCAGGCTAGAAACAACAAAATCAAGATTGAAGTCAGAAACAAGGCGGAAATCACATTCAGGGAATACAAGAGAATCCACGACAAAATCAGCAGGGCGCAGCAGTACACTTCGGTTGACCAGGCGATGAATGACATTATCGACCAGTCGGAAGGGGCGGGGCTTGGAATCATCATAATGATTCTTATGCTCGAGAAAATCGGGCTTACGGAAGAGAATTTTCAGGTTCTCTGCGAGAACGGCGAGACAATCACAAGGATAATTCTTCCGTTCAATGAGAAAACGCAGCGCGAGCTTTCGGTTGTCTCGCATGAATTCATCAGCATAATCGACAATCTTCCGCAGTTTCCTGACAATATCATAAAAATCAATAAGCTTTTGAACGACCCGAATTCAAAGATGAGCGATATTGCGCTTCTTATTTCAAGCGATGTCTCGCTCACAACGGATTTGCTGAAGCTCGTTAATTCTGCGGTTTTCGCGCTTTCTTCTTCGTGCCATAGCATTGCCGACGCGGTGAAGCTCGTTGGAATCCGCGGAATAAAAAATATGCTGATTTCGGTCGGCTCGCTGAACAGTCTCGGCATAATTTCAACAAATGCCGACAAGGAGCTTTGGGTTCACGCTTACAGAACTGCGTTCTATTCCTATAATCTTGCGAGAAATTTCTGTGCGGACGACAGAAGCATTGTTGACGATTCTTATGTTTGCGGGCTTCTTCACGATATGGGAAAGCTTGTCTTTGAGGCGGCTCATCCTGAAATGATTGCCTCGATAAAGAAAATCTGCGAGCAGAAAGGAATTTCCCCTGCGGTTTTTGAAAAGCTGATTGCAGGCGTGAATCACGGCGAAGTGGGCGCGCTTATCGCGGAAAAATGGAATTTCCCTGAGATGATTGTTTCCGTAATCCGCCACCACCACGAGCCGGATTTTGCGACTCCAGCGACAAGAAAGCTTACAAGCATTGTCTATCTTTCTGATATGCTCGTCCATTACCAGACCGGCGAGGTCGATTTTTGCCAGTTTGACACGGAGGTTCTGGCGATGTTCAATATTTCAAGCGAGGAGATGCTGAAGAAGGTTTCAGACAGGCTTGAAAAAGCGTTCGCAAGGGAGAGATGCTAGAGTTCAAAGCGCGAAAATTGTCAGTTTTCAGACTTCTTTCTTGCCTTGCTGCTTTTCTTCGAGTTTTTCAACCCATTTCTGCATTAGAATTCCGTACGCAACGCCCACGTTCAGGCTTGCTTTTAGGCCTTTCATCGGAATTGTGACTCTGCCGTAAGCTGCGGCTTTTAACGCCTGCGGGCTTACTCCAAGCTCTTCCGAGCCGATTATGCAGATTCCTTTTTCTGGAAAGTCGAATTCTTCGATTGGAGTTCCGCCGGTTTCAAGCACGAAAATAGGCAGTTTTTTTTCCTTTGCGAATTCTTCAAGCTCCTCGACGCTTTTTCTTTCAAACCCGAGCGTTTCAATGCAGCCCATTCCGCTTCTCTGTGCTTTTGGGTGCTCAGGATTTATGCAGAGCGGCGAGATTATTACTTTTTCAGCTCCCATAGCTTCCGCCGTGCGGAAAATCGAGCCGCAGTTGAAAGGCGAGCGGATGTCCTCTGCGTAAACATAGACTTCAGGATAGAAATCGCGTTTTTTCACAGTTCCATCGTCATTTTTCTGCTCCGGGTGAGGCGCGATGATTAAGTCCCATTCTGCCGGAAAAGTTCCGATTATCGCAAGAAGGTTGTTACGAGCGAGATTGCAGGCTCGTTTCTCGTCAAATTCCTTTGAATTCAAGACTTCCTCAAGCTGGAGTTTCGCTTCTGTTTTAAGCTCCGGGTCTTTGAGGACGATTCCAATCATCTTCTTGATGTAGTCCGCGCGCGAGATTGTCTTGAAATTGTATTCGTTTCCTTTTTCCGGAATTCCGTCAACATCTCGTTCTAGCGCGCCGAAAGTCAATGCCAGCTTTCGCCGTTTTTGTCCCGGTTCAAGCTGGTCGAGTTTGTGTGGTTCAATCATTTTATCTTTTAGTAAGCTGTTTTTATCAGTGCGAAAAGGTCGTCGCTTGTCATGCTTTTTGGAAGCGAGTTTACGATGTCAAGCTGCCCCGCGTCTTCAGCCGCAAGCGCAAGCTGCTCAATCGAGACTGAAAGGTCTTTTAATCGCGCAGGAAGATTCGCCTTTGCGATGTTCTGCCTGATGTTTTCCGCAAACGCGTGGATTGCTTCCTCGTCGCTTGCCTCGTTTTGTCCCGGAGTTAAGAGCCGCGCGATTTTTGCGAGCTTTGCCGCTTTGTAGTTTGCGCACTCCTCAATCATATATGGAAAGAGAATTGTTGTTACAAGCGAGCGTGAAATTTTGTAGCGTGCGTTTATGCACATTGAAATAAGGCTCGCGGTTCCCACTGAAGATGTGGCCGCCGCAAGAGAAGCCAGGCATCCGCCCTGAGAAAGAAGCTCTTCCTTTGGCGTTGTGATTGTGAGAGATTCCGCGCCGTTTATCGCGTATCCTAAAAGCGTCGCTGATTTTTCCGCAATCATATCGCTGAAAAAATTCGCCTTTTGTGAAAGATAAGTTTCCGTTGCAAGGCAGATTGTCTCGAGTGTCATTGACTCAATCTGATTCTCGGAAAGCGTGCTTGAAAGCGTAGGGTCAAAGACAACCAGCCTGCAAAGTCCGCTCTGCGCTTTTACCAGCTTTAGGATTGAGCTTCTCGCGTCAACAAGCGGAATTGTGTCTGTAAAAACGAACGCGTCGCGGATTGTTGTGGGAACGCAAATCATCGGGAGGGGAGACGCGACAGGAGAAGCGCCGTCCAGAAAATCGTAGATGTCGTGAGCCTCGTTGTAGAAAGCGCAAAGCGCGCGCGCGATTGAAATCGGCTTGCCTCCGCCGAGCGCGATTACTCCGTGGACGTGCGACTGTTTTGCGAGCGTGAGCGCGCGTTCAAGAACTTTCGAGTCGCTTCCTGCCGAAAGCTCGTCAAAAACAAAATAGTCGATTTTTTTGTCATCAAGAGCCTTCGTGATTTTTTCAAGAACGCCGTTTTCCCTTAGAATCGGATCTGAAATCAGCATGAATCTTGTTCCGATTTTTATCACAGACTGCCCGATTCTGCTTGCCGCATAAGAGCCGAGAATAATATTCGGTGAAACCTTAAAAGATAAATCTGCCATTTTATGTTTCCTTAAATCGCTTCCTTTGCCAGCTGTTTGCAGCCTTGCAGCCGCAAATCTTTTATCGAAAAAAAAAGACGGAGCCACCCTCCGCCTTCTTTCATTTTAATGATTAAACCGCCTCGTTTAGGAAAGCATTTCTTTTAAATTAAACGTTTCCTAAAATTTTCTTAAAGAACTAGAATCCAAAGCTTGCCAAGATTTTATCAGCCGCAGAGCCGATAACCGCCTGATTCAAATAGTTTGGATCTTTGATTTTCTCTTTGATTGAGGCAACAAGGTCAGAACGGACATCCGGCGTTTCCTCGGCAACCTGATTCAAGTAATAAGCCTCAGAAGCCGCTTTCGCCTCGTCAGATACATCAATTGAGTCTCTTGTTGAATAAATGCTGTCTTTTGCTGATGTGCGATGAGTATTCTGAACGTTGTTAAGAGGATTTACGTTGTCTATTTTTCCAATCATCATAGCTAACCCGCCTTTTACAATTTAATTATCGGCATCTTCGTCATTATCTTTAGAATTTTTTGACGAAAATTTGTTTCCCGAGATAAAAACCGCAAATTCTCCCAAGATTTTGCTTCTTGAAGCGAATTCATCGCGCATTTCTGCCGCAGTCCCCTCTAATATCTCTTCGTGCAGTTTTGTCAGCTCCCTGCCGACAACAACGCGCCGTTCGCTTTCAATATCGGCAATATCCGTCAAAAGCTTAAGAATCCTGAACGGAGATTCGTACAAAACAACAGCGTCGCCAGTTGCCAGAAGCTCTCTTAGCCGTGAGCGTCTTCTCCCCGGCTTTGGCGAAAGGAATCCTTCAAAAACAAGCGTTTTTCCGCCGGCTCCAGCCACGCTCACTAAAGTTGCAAACGCGCTCGGTCCTGGAATCGGAACAACATTGTGTCCAGCTTTTCGCGCCAGTCCTGCAAGAACTGCGCCCGGGTCGCTTATTCCCGGCGTTCCTGCATCGCTTGCGTACGCGACTGTCTGGCCTTCATCAAGCAGCTTTATGATTTTTTCAGACGCGAATTCCTCGTTCTGCGAGCGGCAAGAAATCAGCGGCTTTTTTATTTCAAGATGGTTCAAAAGCTGCAAAGTATGCCTTGTATCTTCCGCAGCGACAACATCAACACTCTTGAAAGTTTCAACTGCTCTGAATGTTATGTCGCCGAGATTTCCAATCGGCGTTCCAATGATATATAAAGTAGACACATCAATAATATACAGCCAAAATCAGGATTTGTCTATTTTTTACGGCTTCAGCAAGGCGCAGAATCTTTCAGTGATTGAGTCGATGTCGTCAAGATTTCCTTTTTCCTGCGGCGGAGCAAAAAGCGAGCCTTCGCCTGTCTCTGGATTTGTGCGGATTTGGATTTTTTTGTCTGTGAGATACGAGTCAAGAAAAGACATCACGATTCCTGCGTACATTTTTGAAATCTGAACTGCCTTTTCCTCTGTAATCTGCGCGATTTTTCCTGCCGCGGAAAGGCTTAGAAACGCAGTCGCTGTCTGCGAGATAAGTTTTTCCCTGTTTTCCTCGGAGATTTCAGCCGCAGCGTTTGAAATATATTTTTCGCTTTCAACGAACGAGTAAATCTGGAAAAGCGGCTCTTTCTCGTTGAGCTTGAACCAGCGGTTCACGATTCCTTTCATCACGGTTTCTGCGGAATATTTTCTTGAAATTGCGTCGATGTCAGACGGAATAAAGTAAGTTCGCTTCATATATTCGCCGCTCCAGCGAAGCGTGTCCTCAACCATCGCGTCTCTGCTTTCATAGTGATTGTAAAGAGAAGCTTTTTTGATTCCGAGCCTGCCTGCAACGTCCGAAAGTGAAGTGCCGCCCGCATTTTTTTCAAAACAAGATTCAAGAAAGGCAAGAATGATTTTTTCCCGCGTAATCTTTTCTGTTTTAGCCATTTTTTATAATCCCGCCCAAACTGACAAAATAGAAAATACGAAAGAATCGATAACTAACATTCATTAGTTTATATTAAAATTCCGATGTCCGCAAGGATAAAATCGCTTCGGAACCTGCCTGCGCGCATTTTGCTTTGTATCGGTGATTTTTATTCAGGCAGTTTTTTGAATCATAGAATCCAAAATCAATTGTATGTAGATTTTTCTTTCCTTTAGCCTTATAATTGATGAATCTGACAAAAATTGAAATTCTGTCGAAATAAAACCAGTTCACTTTTTATGGAGAATTTATGGAAACAACACTTCCGCGTTTTTTTAGAAAAATGGTGCAGCGTTATCCTGACATCGCTTTTCAGATGAGCCGCTTTTCTGACGGACATTTTGAGCCGACGACTTATAAAGAAGCCTATGACAATGTTTTGGCTTTTGCTGGCGGACTTCTTGAAATCGGAGTTGAGCGCGAAGAGCATATCGGAATGATTTCTGACAACCGCAAGGAATGGCAGCAGGCGGATTTGGCTTTGCTTTCTTTAGGCGCGGTTGATGTTCCGCGTGGCTGCGATGCGACAATCGGCGACTTGGAATATATTTTGTCGTTTGCCGAGTGCAAAATGGTGATTGTGGAGAATTCTTCGCAGATTAAGAAGATTGCCGGAATCAAAGACAAAATTCCTCTTGTAAAGACTTTGATTGTCTTTGAAGAGCCGGGCGAGAAAGATTTTGACGAGGCGAAAAACGCCGGAATGACGCTTTATTCGTTCAGCGAAATTTTAGAGAAAGGAAAGTCTTACAACGAGAAAAATCCTGAGAGAGTTCTTGAGGAGATGGAGAAAGGAAAATGGGACGATTTGGCTTCTATTATCTTTACTTCCGGAACAACAGGAATGCCGAAGGGCGTAATGCTTTCGCATGGAAACTTTATTTCCCAGCTTGATGACATTGACGAGCGCATTTATCTTTATCCGGGCGACCGCGGATTGCTCGTTCTTCCAGTCTGGCACGCGTTTGAGCGTTCGGTTGAGTACGTTGTAATGAGCCAGGGCGCGACACTTTGCTACTCAAAGCCGGTCGGACCAGTTCTTCTCGCTGACTTGCAGACTTTGAATCCACAGGTTTTGCCTGCGGTTCCGCGCGTTTTCGAGTCTGTCTACGACGGAATTTACCGCAAGATGCGAAAGACCGGCGGAATTGTGAACAGGCTTTTTAACTTTTTTACTGCGATTGCGCTTTTCCATTCAAAGCTCGACCGCGTTCTTTTTGCGAAGACCTCAAGATTCAAGATGGACTTGCGGCTTTTGCAGTGGCCGGCGTTCGTTCTTCCGTGGCTTGTCTGCTATCCGATAAAGCTTTTGGGCGGCGTTCTTGTATTCAGAAAAATCAGAAAGATGCTTGGAAAGAATTTCCGCTCGGGCGTTTCTGGCGGCGGCGCTTTGCCTCCAATCGTCTCGAAATTTTTCTGGGCGATTGGCGTTAAGCTCGTTGAAGGCTATGGTCTTACAGAGCTTTCTCCGATTGTTTCTGTGCAGCCGATTAAGAATCCGATTTTTGGAAATGTCGGCGCGCCAATCAGAGAACTTGCGGCGCGTGTTGTTGACCCGGAAACTGGAAAAGACTTGGGAAAATGCAAAAAAGGCGTTCTGGAGCTTAAAGGCCCGACGGTAATGAAAGGCTATTACAAGCAGCCGTCGCTCACAGCGAAAGTTATCGATGAGAAAGGCTGGTTCAACACTGGCGACATCGCGGTTTTGACAGTGAACAATGAAATTTGCCTGCGCGGAAGAATCAAGGACACAATCGTCCAGACAGGCGGAGAAAATGTTGAGCCGGCTCCAATCGAGATGAAGATTCAGGAGTCAAGATTCATCAAGACTGCGGTTGTTGTTGGCCAGGACCAGCGTTATCTTGCAGCTCTCATTGTTCCTGAAAAGACAGAAATCGAGGATTTTTGCAAGGAGACAAATCTTCCGTACAAAAATTATTCGGAAATGGTGAAAAGCCCTGAAGTCCAGCGTATGATTGAGACCGAAGTTGCGACGAGAATCAACGCGAAAAACGGGTTCAAGTCTTACGAGAGAATCAGCAAGATTGCGCTTCTTGAAAAGGAATTTGAAGTGGGCGTGGAGATGTCTCCGAAACTCGAAGTGAAACGCTTCAAAGTGAACGAGATTTACGCGGCTGAAATCAAGAAACTGTTCAAGTAAAATAAATGAAATCGCTGGCGTTGAGTTTTCTTAATGCCAGTATGAACTGGCAAAGCTGGTGGAACGGTAAAGTTGGCAAATGCTAGCTAGCATGAACAAAACTGTTCTACGCAGCATCTCCAAGCCAGCCGTAATGCTGTACAGCCATATCAACAAAATGGTTAAGCAGCAGATTGATTTTTGAATCAAATGCATCTTTGTCAAAGCTTTGCGGCAAGTCCGCATCTAGTGAGGAAATAATCGCATCCTTTACTGTTGTAGAAGCCTGATTGTCCTTGTACCAGTCTACAACAAAGAGGTTTTGCTTTTCTTCTGTAAGTTTTTTGTACAGATTTTTAGCAGCGAGCTTTACACTCATTTCTTCATCTTTCGTGAGTTTCCGGCCTTTTATAAGCAGGTCAAACATTTCAAGTTCTTCTTCGGCAAGACCTTCTGTTTCAGCACGCTTATCTTCTTTTTTCATGTCTTCAATAAGCTGCAGGAGCTGCTCATAATACTCTTCATTTTCACTGCCGCCGGCATTGTACTGGTCTATGATGTTTTTGAACCGTTCACTGAATTTTATCCGCCCGCAGTTTTTGTTAATCATAATCTTGAGCATCTTCTGAATGAACTCTTTCATGTTGTCAATTTCGATTGCTTTGTATTGAGCCTTGTGAATCTCTTTTCTAAGCTCTTCCACATCAACTTTGGAAAGGTCAATGACTTTGAATTCGTGAATGAGATAATCAGAAGATTTCTTGCCGCTCGGGTCGCTTGTGTCTTCCGGTTTTTCTGAACTGACTGATGTGTCAAGCAGAGCCTGCATTCTTGCCTTTGCACGGTCAAGTTTTTCATCATTAACATTGTTGTTCATTAAATCATTTAGGTATTTTAACGGCTTAAATTTTTCGTTCTGCCAGCCCATTTCAAAAATCTCAGGCTTGCTGGCTTCGTAAAGATTAAGCATTGTATTTGTAATAACGCGGAACTTTTCTTTGCCTTCGTCTTTCTGGTAGATGATTTCCAGCGCGTTTCGCAAGGCTTCGAGTTTTTCCAAATCGCCAGAAAGTTTATTGATTTTTTCAAGGCTTATATCAAGTTCCGATAAAAACTCGTCTGCCTCATCAATGCTTTGGTCAATCAGTTCAAGAAGATACTCAATATTTTTTGCCGGAAACTCATTGCCGTCATCGCCAGTTGCATAATCGGTAAGCGCCTGCTGCATGTACTTAAATACATTTACATAATCAACAATAATGCCGCTTGTTTTTCCCGGATAGACACGGTTTGCACGGGCAATTGCCTGCATAAGAGTGTGTCCTTTCATCGGCTTATCAAGATAGAGCGTAGAAAGATTCGGCACGTCAAAGCCTGTAAGCCACATTGCACAAACAAAAACAAGCTGCAGCGGATCTTTTTTATCTTTGAAGCGGTCTTCTATATCTGCGCCGTCAACAACAGCATTCATCTTGTCGCGGTGAGGCTTTATGTTTAATCCCTGTTCAGCAAACTTCTTTTCTTCGTCTGTGTCTTCAGAAATTATCACAGCCATTTCAACATTGTTCATGTAATCAAGACGAGCTTTTATTTCGTCGCGCTCTTCTTTTGTCTCAGCATTGCTGCGTTCTATTATCAGCTGTTTCTTTTCCAAATCCCAGTAGTGCTGAACCTTGTCGTACATTTTTACAGCGGTAAACTTATCAACCGAAACAACCATTCCCTTTCCAAGAAATCCGCGGCGTGGAAAATGATGCGCAATATCTTGAGCAATTTTATCAAGGCGTTCATCACGTTTGAGAACTTCAATTATCTTGCTTCCGGAATCTTCAAGCTTTTTGATTTCTTCTTCGTTCAAGTTTTCATCTTCAATGATGTCTAAAATATCATCATCAAGGAAGTTGTTTGTAAGTCCCACTTCCGGCACACGGCGGCTGTAGAAAAGAGGCACTGTAGATCCGTCTTCTACCGACTGGGCAAAATTATATTCAGAAACATAATCTCCAAACCACTGGTTTGTCAGACGTTTTGAGCCAAGCAGCGGTGTTCCAGTAAATGCAATAAAATTTGCATTTGGCAAAGCTGTATGCATATTCTCTGCAAGGTCCTTATACTGGGTGCGGTGAGCTTCATCTATCAAAACAAAAATGTCGTTGCGCTCACTGAGGACAGGATATTTCTTTCCTTTGTCATAACGGAATTTATGAATCATTGAAAAAATGAATTTCTTGTTGCTTTTAAGATATTCGCGGAGCTGCTGCGAATTTTTAGGCTGACATTCTTCTTTGTTGCCAATCACTTCTGTGCGCACAAAGTTTTTGTAAATCTGAGTGTCAAGATCTGTTCGGTCGGTAACAATAAAGAAAGTGAAATTGCCCTTTAACTTGCGGGCGCATTTCCGTGCAAAGAAGACCATTGAATATGATTTTCCAGAGCCTTGCGTATGCCAAAAAACGCCAAGTTTTCCTTTAAGTTCTTCTCGGCGTTCAGCATTTTTCATAAGATTATTAACGCCAAGAAACTGATGGTTCTTTGCAATAATTTTGATTTTCTGGTTCTGGAACAAAATAAAGTTTTCGATGTAGTCAATAAGATGTTCTTTCTTGCAAAGACCGCGTGCAAAGTATTCAATGGAAACTCCATGCTCTTTTATGTCCTTGCGGTTTGGCTTTTCAGATTCGCTTTCCGCTTTTAGCCATTCAAAGAAAAATTCATAATCTGCGTTCCATGCGCCAAGCCGGGTTTCAAGCCCATTGCTCAAAACACAAATCTGATTAAAGGCAAAAAGATTCGGGATGTCTTTTTTATAATCAGTCAGATTCTTGTTAAAGGCCTCTTCCATTTTGATAATGGCATTTTTTAGTTCAACAAAAACAAGAGGAAGCCCGTTTACAAAAATAATCACATCTGGCCTACGCCAGCAATACTGTCCCTGAATCCACATCTGCGAAACAGCAGTAAAAATGTTGTTTTCTGGATTCTCAAAATCAATCAGCTTTACAAAATCAAAAGTTTGCTTGCCGTCTTTTTTGAAATCAACCTTTTTGCCGTTGCGAATCAGATTGTAATTATCATAATTGGTTTTCACCATGTCAGTGCCGGTAAAGTCGCGGCACAATTCCCGGACTACGGAATCTATAATTTCCGTAGGGATATTTGGATTGATTTTATAAAGGGCTGTTTTTATCTGTTCTGGCAAAACGCATTGTTTTTTAGAAGTGCGGCAAGTTCCGTCATTCAAATCTTCCTTAAAATTTGGATTTGAATCGCACTGAATGAAGTTATCATAGTCAAGCTCTTTGCTTCTAAGAATGTTTATAAAGGAAGCTTCAATATCGTCTTCTGTAATGTAGTTTGCCATAAACTGCTACTCCTTATTCAAAAGAAAATCCGCAAGATTTATTATGCTGATACCTTCATATAAGTATTTTTCATGTCTTGTTCTTGCAATTAAAAACTTAGGATAGGCATCTTTTATGCTCAGCAATGGAGACACTTCCCGTTCAAACGTTTCTGGAGAAGAAATATCGTCGCTAACCTGAATATAGATTTTTTCACTCTGTTTTATTGCCACAAAATCAATTTCCTTTTTGTATAATACTCCAGTATAAACTTCATAGCTCCTTCGCAGCAATTCAATGCAAACCATGTTTTCATAAACTCTGCCATAGTCCATATTTTTTGTTCCGAGAATAGCATAGCGGAAAGAATGGTCAGCAAGATAATATTTGTCCTGGCTTGCAAGATATTTTTTTCCGTGGATGTCATAGCGGCGCACTTTATAAAAGGCAAAAGCATTGCAAAGATAATTCAGATATGAGCCTATAGTTTTATCATTTGTTTTTTCATGATTGCTTGTAAGAGTAGCAGCAATCTTACGGACTGAAACTTCTGAAGAAATATTGTCCAGCATAAAGTCATTTAATTTATTCAGCAAAAGCTCATTTTTGATTTTATATTTCTGAACAATATCCCGAGTTATCAAAGTGTTAAAAACATCTTTTATGTAGGAATACTTTTCTTCAGGAGACTTATAAACGAATGAACCCGCCATTCCTCCTTCCTTTACAAATGAATCAAAAGCATCCTCGGTGTTGCTGCATGAAAAATATTTCTGGTATTCATAAAAAGAAAAAGGAAAAACTTGAACTTGAAAAACGCGTCCTGTAAAAAGCGTTGCTAAATCGCTCGAAAGCAAAAAGGCATTGGAACCGGTTATATAAATGTCATATTTTTCGCTTGCATGAAAAGAATTGATTACTTTTTCAAAGTCTGAACAAAACTGGACTTCATCTATCAACAGAAAATTGTTTTTATTGCTTTGATAATGTTCTTCAACATAGGAATTCAAGGCAGGCGCAGTTTTAATTGAATCGAACTCAAAAAGATTGTAATTGATGTGAATGATATTTGCAGCCTTATCTGTTTCTTTTATCCAGTCAATAAATGCATCCATCAGTTTAGATTTACCGGAACGGCGAACGCCTGTTATTACTTTTATATCTGGTGTTCCAATTACACTTTTGAGCTTGTCTAAATAAAATTCCCGTTCAATCAGTTTCATAAGAAAAGTATATATTGCCTATTTCGCAAAATCAATAAAATTTCAATTTTGCGAAATAGAAATCAATATTATTACTTAAAATTGATAAATTTTCATTTTTTGAGTAATAAGTGTTCAGTTTGTTACTCAAAAACAATGAATTGTCAATTTTGAGAAATATGTTCATGCGCAAATTTTCTGAAATCTTGTGGATGAATTGGATATTTGCGGAAAAACAGGGGAAATTTTCCCTTAATTTCCTCTAATTTCCCTTATTTTATCTTCAAAATCTTCCGCCCTTAAATATCCAACAAGACGTTGGTTTAGCGGATATGTTTTTAATAATCCTATTTTTACAAGCCCTTCTAAATCAGATCTAATTGTTTTAACAGATACACCTAATTCCGTCTGCAAATCTTTGCTTGTAAATATTGTGCTTGGTTTTTCAGTTGCAATTTTAATGATTTGCGCTTGTCGTTCGTTAATGCCTATTATCGACTTGAATTCAAACAAGGCACTCCGCTCTTTTGATTTTCGTTCAAGATATTTAGTCAACTCAATAAACGATTTATTCAGCACTACAAGATTGTAATTTATAAAATATCCTAAATCATAATCATCATGCTCAGTATACAAAAAAACTTTCTCATATTTATCTTTTGAAGCATATATGATTCTTGAAATAGATAGAAATTCTGTAAGCCAATAACCCTTTTTAAGCATATACCAGTAAAAAAGCGAACGGGCTGTCCGGCCATTTCCATCAGTAAAAGGATGCAGAAATGAAACTACAAAGTGAATAATTATTGCCTTTATAATTGGATGAACGAAAGTTTCATCTTTGTTTGCAAAATCGCATAAATCATTTAAGACAGTTTCAATTTCGTTATAATCTGGAGGTTTATGTGCTATTTCTCCAGTTATATTATTTGAAACAACTATATCATTGCTGTTTCTGAATTGGCCTTCTTCAGCTGAGTTTTCCAGAGTTTTTTCTGTTATTCGTCTATGTATTTCCAACAATAACTCTTTGGTTAAGGTGTCGTTCTTCTTTTCAGAAAGGAATCGAATTGTTTTATAATTATTCAATATCATTTGTTGGCTTGAATCTTTAGGCTTTTTTTGTTTTTGAAGCATTTCTTTTGCAACTTTTCGCGTTGTAGATGCACCTTCCATCTGGCTAGAGGCAATTGCTTCTTCCATAATTGAACTAAGCAAATAATACTGTTTTGTTTTTTCAGTTATCATGTTGTCAGAAGATAAAGTACCTCCAAAATTCATATCAAAATCATGAAGGTATTTTTGCATATAATCATTTATCTTGTATTTGAAAATATATTTACCAAACGAAACCTCATTAGACATACGAGTTAATTTTATTGCTGCCCAAAAATCTTTTGGATTTATTCCTTCTGGTGAATTATATTTTACCTTGTCCCAGTAGTAATAATTTTCATCTACTTTTCTAAAATAGTTTTGATATTCTGGATTGATTATTAGCGAAACAGATGTTTCGGGATTAAAATCAGACTTTGGCGGATCTTCAATCATAATTTGAATTTAACATAGATGTGTTGTATTAGCAAGGAAATTAGGGGAAATTTTCCCTTAATTTCCTCTAATTTCCCTTATTTTATCTTCAGTTTGCCGCTCATAAGGCGTGGCAGTAGCAGGCCGCGCTGCTGGGTTAGGTTGGAGATTTGTTGCTGAAGATTATCAATTTTTTCAAAAACGCAATCTGCTAGTTTATTAAATCTGTTACACAAAGATATTTCAGGCAAAACAAATTTCATTGAAGCAAAATTATTATATCGCAATGAGGGAACTGTTGCTCCTGTTGCAACAGACAGAAAATATTTTCTGTTAAGCATAAGCACATAAAAAAGAAATTTTCCAAAATTAGAACATTTAGGTTCAACACAATAACATCGTTGATGAAGATTAAACTTTCCTTTGTAATAACGAGGAATAAAAGATGTGCCCTCGCCTGGAACTATAATTGCTTCACAATCTTTTATCCATTCATTGCTTTTCTTTATTTCTTGTGAACGGTCAAATAATGGATAAATGCCATCTTCTTCTGCATCTTCTCTATTACATTTTCCAGTAGAAATATTAGCAACATTTTCTAATTTCTCTACTTTCCACCCCGCAGGTAGTCCGTTTTCAAACTTGGCGGTTTGATAGCCGGGAAAGCGGAAGCGGACGAACCATTCTTTGTAGAGCTCGCTTGCGGCGGTCTGCAGGGCTTTTATCTGCTTTTTGTAGTTTTGTATAAGGTCGTCGTAGGCTGAAAGTATTGAGGCAATTTTTTTCTGTGTGGGGAGAGGGGGAAGTTGAACTTTTAATTTTTTTATTTTATCCACATTTAAATTTGGTTGAGCGCCTCCAGTTTTGTATAAAACCAATTGTTGATACTGTGTCCATAAATAATAATATACAAATGCATAATGAGCTATTTTTTCATTTATTTGTAAATTACAGCAAGCTTGATTTGTTGACAGCGGTATTTTATTAACAGCAACTCTTCCCGCAGTATATCCTTGTCCATACATTGCAACAATTATGGAATTAACAGGTATTAATTTAGCACTTGAATTTTTTAGCCCCTTCTCGGAAATAAAATTTTCTGTTTTATAAATATAAGAATAATTGACTTCCCCAGTTTTTAACCAAGGTATAGTTGCTGGATAATAATAGTCCTTATTTGATGTAAGAGGTGTACCACCTGATATAACTTTATCACAAATATCTTGTATTTTACATTCTTTCCATTCTTTCATTTTCATATTTCCATATTCTTGGAATTACGTTATAATTCCCAACCCGTGTGAAATATCTTACACCATTTTCAAATCTGCAAAACTTTTCTGCAAATAGCTCTCGAACAATTTTGGTGCAGGAAGCCCCAATTCTTCTGTATTTTTTTGCATCTCATCAGGAACAACATATTCAATTTTTATCTGCCGTGATGTAATTATGAAAAGCATTCCTACAGCGTTGTTTTCATCTTTGCGTTTATGCTTTGTGTCATAGAATTGTATCTGTTCTTTGAAAATCTGCAGTTCTGAAGCTGACAGATGATTTCGGCAAATTTTAAGCAGAATATTTCTCCTTGAGGGAATATGATAATAAAGCTGGTCGATTACAAAATATGAATCTTTATACGGCACACGCAGTTTTTCATTGCTAAAGCCAAAAGAAAAATCTGTTCCCAAAATAAAATTTCGAACTGGCAGATATAACTGTTCTTTTTTTGACTCTATCTGCGACTCAAAATAATCTTTTGCATTCAGCGGCGTAACAACACTTCTGCCAGTCTTGCTTTCTAATTCACGGCGAGCAACTGCTGCAACGGTTCCGCCTTCATGTGCACAGTGAGCGTTCTCTTCAAGAGTTTGCGGATTCTTTGCTTTTGTTATGCTTGTTGTTGAAAGTTCCGCAAGCATGTTCAAAATGAGTTCTTCATTCGTCATGTTATCGCGAAGATTTTCTTTTTTGAGTCCTTTAAACTGCTTGTATTCCTTTGCCGTTTTTTCAGCCCATGCCTGATAAATTATATCCGTAAGAGCCGCATAATGAACACCTTCTTCAACATTATGAGCTTTCCATTGGTCGGTTAAATCTTTTCTTATTTCTATTGATTTTAACCGCTGATTAATCCAATCATCTGAATATCCGAGCCTGCGGTAATCTTCCAGACCTTGTTTTATAGAAAGTTCCGGATCTTGATACTGCTCCAAACGTTCTGCGCCCACTTTTGCAAGCCATTGCTTGAACGGTTCTGCTTTTTTTGATGGAATTGATTGAATTATGCGGAAAAGCCCCTGTGTATTTGCAAAATTCGTTTTTTGCATTCCCCCAGCAGTCGAAACAGAAAGGAGGGTGACAATTTGTCCCCACCCTTTGCCAAGCTCTTCATCGCGTTTACGCATCTTTTTAATATAGTCACTTACATTTGCAGAATCAGTCAAAATCTGTACAACATCATTAACCGAGAAAAACCATTCCTCTTTTTCATCATCCCAAACGGAGCGAACTAATTTATCTTCAAAAAGTTTTATCGAATTCCTTTTCATTTCCCAAACAGCTCCTTCAAATTATCTGTAATTTGTTTTTCCAGAGTGGCGGTTTCCAGTCCGTGTGGCTATCACACATTCTGCAAAATCGCCGTAATAAGCGATGAAGCCAATAATTCAAACGCAAAGCACTTTTTGCCCAAGTCTTTTAGAGAAGCTCCTATGTGATACAAAGTCTTTCCGTCAATAATCAAAAATCTGTCGTGCATTTTTGTAGTATGTTTTAGTGCAAGAGCCGGATATTGCGCATTGAATTTTTGAATATCCTGTGCGGTAAGCGGCGTCTTTGGGGCTGTGTAAATTGTTACCTGAACGTCCTTTTTCTTTTTTGCAAGCCGTTCCAAAATTGAAAGATCAACATAGCCGTCTATCAAAACAATTTCTTTTTTTGCCTGCGCAATAAAACTTTCAAACTTTGCATAAGCGTCAAAAATCTGTCCCTGAAAGAAAATGCCCTGTTTCTCTTCCACTTTGTATTTGTCCATAAGCGTAAAAAGCTCGTCAATCCGCTTGTCCGCTTCTTTTTGATGAATGTTTGTATCAAGAAGATTTTGCTTTATTGTGTTGATTTCAGCAAAAATATTTGCATTATTCTGAAGAAAATGTTTCATTTCCTTGAACATTCTGATTAGCATTTTGCTTTGAGCGACGGCAAGTTCTCCTTTCAGGACTGTCATCAGCATATAAATGCCTTGTTCTGTAAATGCGTAAGGCTTATATCTTGTTCCGCCCCAACTTGAGGTGGAATTTTTGCACCTCAAGATTTCGTTGAATTCATCGTTTGTCAGTTGAAATCTGAAATCTTCGTCGAATCGCTCAATATTGTTTTTTACTTGCCTGTTAAAATCCTTTGTTTCATAGCCATAGATTTCCGCCAGTTCAAAATCCAGCATCACTTGTTCGCCGCGGATTATGTAGATTTTATCTTTTATCCATTCGCTATTGTGTATTGCTATTTCGTTTTTCATTCCCCGAACAGCTCCTTCAAATTATCTGCAATCTGTTTTTCCAGAGTTCCGGCTTCTTTGCTCAAGGTTTCAAGCTCGGTGTTGAGGTCCAGCATTTTCTTTTTGAACTCTTTTTCTGTCATGCCGTCATCTTCTATTACAACTCCTACGTAGCGGCCGGCGTTGAGGGAATAATTCTGGTCTGCAATTCCGTCTTCACCCTGAATGCTTGCGGCTTTGCAAAGGCCTATTACATCGCGGTAAGTGCCGTCTGGAAAGCGTTCTGTAAGCCAATCTATCTGGCTCTTCCAGTAGGCTTTTGTTTTTACTTCTTTGTCATCGCTAGCTTGAGGAGCAGTGTTTAGGGCTTCGGTGTATTCTGCAACAAGGTCTTTGAAGGCCTGCGTGTCGCCATCGTAAAGCCGGGTGATGATTCCTAAATTTTTTATCTGTTCACCGCTGAATTTTCTGTGCGCGCGGTCTACCTGTATAAAGATTGAGCGGGCATCTATAAAAAGGATTTTGTCTTTCTTTTTGGCATTTTGAGTTTTCTGCTTGTCGAAAAACCAAAGGGTTGCAGGAAGCGTAACGGAAGAAAACATATTGCTTGGAAGCGTTACCATCTGGCTGATGATTCCCTCTTCTATCATCTTTTTGCGGATTTCGAGTTCTGAACCGCCTGCATCGCTTGCGGAGTTTGCCATAACAAGGGCGGCTTTTCCTGTCTGATTGAGGGAGCTTGCAAAATAACTTATCCAAAGATAGTTTGCGTTTGGAACTGTTTCTTTTTTGTCGCTGCCTTTTTTTGCGGTTTTTGACTTATTCTTTGGAACTCCGTAGATGTTAAAGCGCGGGTCGTCTTTTACTTTGTCATAAACAACTTCGTCTACGTTGAACGGCGGATTTGCCATTACATAGTCAAATTTGCCTACTGCGTTGTACGGGTCTGAATAAAAGGAGTTTGCTTCTACAATTTCGCCGCGGACGTTGTTCAAAAGAAGATTCATTTTTGCAAGCTTTACTGTGTCTGGCTCTTTTTCAACTCCGTAGCAGCGGAACTTCATCACTTCGTCAGACGTTTTGTTGTGGCGGTGCATAAAGCGGGCAGCCTGCACGAACATACCGCCGGAACCGCAGGCCGGGTCTAAAATTTTCTTTTCGCCATTCTGCGGCTGAAGAACTTCCACCATATAGCGGACTACGGTTGCAGGCGTATAGAAAGTTCCGCCGTCTTTTCCTTCCTGAAGGGCAAACTCTCCAAGGAAGAATTCGTAGATTTCACCAAAAAGGTCTACGCTGATATTTTCGGGAATATCCATAAAGATTCGCATGATGTTGGAAAGAAGTTCTGGTTCTTCCTCGGGCACGAGCTGGCCGTACACTTCTTTTGGAAGAACTCCGTCCATCTTTTCGTTTTCGCGTTCTATAGCTTCCATCGCCTTTTTTACAAGCGTTGCTTTGTTCGCGTCATCCGGCGCGTCATTTATTGTTGTGTAATAGGCTTCTGGCGGAAGGTAAAATCCGCAGTGTTTGATTGAAATGTCTTTTATGGATTTTTCGGCGCGTGTGCCTTTTGATTTATTGTATTCTGCCTCTATTTCTGCCTTGTGCTGTTTATAAAGAATGTCTGCATAGCGTAAAAAGATTAGCCCTAAAATTGGCTGCCCGTATTTATTTGCCGCAAGGTGCGCTCCGGCACGAAGAACGTCTGCTGCGTGCCAAAGATTGTCTTTTAAGTTTTTGAGTTCTGAGTCAGTCATGAAATCTTCCAAAAATATTTTTGTGTTGATTATAGCACGAAAAAAAGATTTCTATATATGGACAATCTTTATTGGCTCGTGCTTAGAAGCTGTTCAAATAGAACTTAAAATTATGAAGCGCTGCCGTCAAGATTTTGGCGTCTGCAAACAAAAAAAGGTGGTTTCGATAATCAAACCACCTTTTTTCTTTTATATTTTCACAACTATCGCGCCTGATTTCTGGTCGCGCTCGTCAAGATTTTCCGGCGTTCTTATCTGCAAAAGCTCGCCGTTTTTCGGCTGGATATGGTTTTCGTCAACTGCGAGCAACATTCCGTATTTGCTGCACGCGTAATATCCGGAGCGGTGGATTTCAGGCAATTTGATAAAGTCCGACGCGATTCTTATGAAGATTTTTTCATTTTCAGGATTTTGAGTTTTTGGCGCTTCTTCCTTTTTCTGCTTTGAGTCACGCGAGACAAAAATAAAGCTCAACGACGCCCGTTCTTTTGGAATTCCTGCCTTTTCTGAAAGCCTCAAAAGCGTTTTCGGGGCGGAGTCTGTCGAGAACGCGAAATTGCACCATTTTGTGTTTTTGCCGTTTGCGTTTGTCGCGCGTCCGCCGGTTCTTCCTGCCATCGGACATTCTTCCGTGTGCGGGCAAGGCGCGACTGGCTTAAAATTCTGCCTTATAAAAGCGTTCCGAATCAAAGAGATAAAGCGCGCCGAGTGCGGGTCTCCAGGCTCTATCAAAAGAATGTTCTGCTTTTTCTCCGCATCGTCTTTTTCGTCTTTGAGATATGAGATTAGCTGGCTGGAATATTTTTTTGCTAGAAAGTCTGTCGGCATCTCGTTGCGCTGGATAATCTCGTTGAAAGTGTTTCCGCAGGTTACAAAATCAGCTTTTTCCTTGATTGCAGTTCCGAGCGAGCCTTTTACCCTGATTATTTTCCACGGTTCGAATGTTTTTTCCGCTTTTTTCTCAGGACTTTTTTCGTCTTCTGATTTTGAGACCGCAGCCGCGATTGTCTTTGCCGCGACTGAAAGATAAATTTCCTCGCCTAGGGAAAGCGCTTGCGAGCTTAAGTCAAGGCAGTACCAGACAATTTTTTTTGAGCGCAGCTCAGGGCGTGAAAGCCAAAGCGCGATTGGAATTGTCAGCGGCCCACTTCCTATGTCCAAAGCAACTGTTTTGTCATCAAAATTGAACGCGGATTTTGGAAGATTCGCGAAAAGCCTGCACAGCCGCACGAGATTCCACCACATGAAGTAGTTCACGTAAGCGCTTAAAAAGCTCGCCTCGTTCATGTAGCCGAGCCTTCTGGTTCCGCGCTCGTCTGTGAGCTGATGCGAAAGATTTTTTACAGCGGCTGGCAAAGTGACTTTCTGCTTTCCGCTAAGATGCATAACGTCTTCGATTACCTTGTCGAAGTTCACGATGATTTTTGCCGCGTCTTCTGGAATCGATTTTTCATCGAAAAGCTCTTTTCGGATAGAAACAGTTTTTTTCTGCCTGACCGAGTTTCTCCAGTTTGCGTGCGAGTCTCTTTTTGCGATTTTTTCTGGCTTTTGCGTTTGTTCTGTTTCCGTCCGCTCAAATCTTGTTCTTTCTGGTTCTGATTTTGATGAATATTTCGGATTTGACATTTTTCGTTCTGATTGTAATCTTGCAGCTTTTCCTTGAGATGATTTTTTTTCTCTTGAATCTTTATAAAATGAATCTTTATAAAACTGGTTTTTCATATTGTCCCTTAAAAATTTGTTCTTTGATTTATAAATTCCTGAAATCCAAAACTTTCGCTTCTCTGACTTTTTATTTCGGGCGGTATTTTTTTACGGTGATGTAGAGATTTGTGAGCTCGGTTCTAAGCGCGCGGATTTCGTTCATGACATCGGCTTTTGTCTCGTAAATTTCAGCCTCGTGAAGAATCTCGTTCCTTGCGCCTTCAATCGTGAATTTTTTCACGTAGATTAAATGCTTGAGGCGCAAGACCATGTCAAGCTCGCGCTCCGTGTAGAAACGCCTTCCTCCGATGTCTTTGCGCGGCGCAAAGCCCGGAATCACGGTTTCCCAATAACGGAGAACGTTCGCCTTTAAGCCGGAAATTTCTTCAACTTCGCCGATTGTGTACGTCAAGAGTCAGACCTTTGGCTGTCAAACCTGTTTTCCCATTTCTGGCGGCTCGGCTTTAAATTCAGCTCGATTGGAATCTGGTCAAAGCCCAAGTCTTTTCTGATGGAATTTTTCAAGTATGTAACGTAGCTTTCTGGAACATTGTCTGGGCTTGTGCAGAAAATTCTGAATGAGACCGGATTTGTGCTTGTCTGCGTCATATATCTGATTTTAAAGTGAATCGCCTTGCTTGCCGGCGGCGGATAATGGAAAAGCCAGTCGGCGAGAGCCTTGTTAAGCGCGCTTGTCTCGACTTTTCTTGTGAGCTGCGTGTAAAGCTCGATTGCCTTGTTCATCAAGTCCTTGATTCCTTCGCCTTTCAGCGCGGAAAGCGGCATAATCGGCGCCCAGTTCATCTGTCCGAACATGATTTTGATGTATTCAGTCGCGTTTTTCAACGTTTTACGGCTTTGCTCCTGCGTGTCCCACTTGTTAAGAATCAAGATGATTCCGCGGCCGCGCTCATATGCGAGCGAGCAGATTTTTTTGTCCTGGTCTGAAAGGCCTTTCTGCGAGTCAATCATCAGGAAAACGACATCGCATTTGTCGAGCGTCTTGATTGCGCGGTTCACAGAGTAATATTCGACGTTTTCCTTGACTTTTTTCTTGCGCCGGATTCCTGCCGTGTCCATAATCTCGAAATTTCTTCCGCCGTAGGAGAACTCGCTTTCGACAACATCGCGCGTTGTTCCCGCGTAGTCGCTTACAATTGATTTTTCAGTGTGAGTGAGGCGGTTTGAAAGCGTTGATTTTCCTGTGTTCGGCTTTCCGAGAATCGCAATCTTTATCGGGCGGTCTTCCTCGCTTCCTTCCTCAACTTTGCTGAAATCCAAGCCGTCTGTGAGTTTTTTTGCAAGCTCGGTGATATGGTCGCCGTGGTCAGCGGAAATGAAAAGCAAATCCTTGAATCCGTACTGAAGATAGTTCCAAGAGACATCCTCGCCTTTTCCGCCCTCGCATTTGTTCACTGCAACAATCAGCTTGCTCCAGTAAGGGCGCAGAAAGTGAATAAATTCCTCGTCCTCGCCGGTGATTACGCCCGCTTCAAGCAAAAGGAGAATTTTGTCAGCTTTTTTTATCATCTCAACGGATTTTTCAACGACAAGCTCGTCCATTTCAGACTCGCGGCTGGTAGGGTCGCGGTCAAGCTTGTATCCGCCGGTGTCAACGAGACGGACTGGCTTTCCTGAGATAAAAGCGGTGGCTTCAACCGGGTCCCGTGTGACACCCGGTGTCGGGTCTACAATCGCAAGCCTTTTGTTCATGAAACGGTTGAAAAGTGTCGATTTCCCGACGTTCGGGCGGCCTGCAATAACGACGAGCGGAAGATTTATGTAATATTTGTTCTTGCTGAATCCAGAGGCTGCGGCTTCCTCGTTGTCTTCTGCGTCAATTGTGTCTGAAAGAGTCCAGTCGTCAGAATCGTCTTGCTCTTGAAGATTTGAATCCGCGATTTTTTCAGAATCTGAATCTTTAGATTTTAAATCTTGCAATTCGGAATCTCTAGATTTAAAATCTTGCAATTCTAATTCAATATTTTCATTTTTGACAGGTTTCGGTTTTGAAAAGTCTGGTTTACGTTTTTTTGCTTTAGCCATAGCAGTTATTCTACCTAATTTTTTGAGAAAAAAGAAGAGATTTTATTTTGGGGAGCATATTACGGCGTTATATTTCAAAGCGAATTCAATGATTTTGATGAAATCGCCTGCATTTCAGGCACGCTCATATTCGAGAGAAGCTCTTTCACCTGCGTGATGAGCTTCGGACTCATGCTAAGGTCTCGGATTCCCATTCCTGCAAGAACAACAACCGAGTCTTTGCGGCTCGCCATTTCTCCGCACACAGCGCACGGAATTTTCGCGCTTTTTGCCTCGTTGATTGTGTGATGAATCAGACGCAGAACCGCAAGGTGAAATTCGTTGTAAAGCGGCGCAACATCCGCGTTTTCACGGTCAACGCCGATTGTGTACTGCGTAAGGTCGTTTGTTCCAATCGAGAAAAACGAGGAGACTTTTGCAAGGCAGTCCGCAATCATCGCCGCAGCCGCTGTCTCAACCATAATTCCAATCGGAATGTTCTCCTTGAAATTAACATTCTCGCTCTTTAATTCTTCCCGTGCTTTCTTTGCGATTTCAAGCGCCTGCTTTACTTGGTCAACGCTCGTTATCAAAGGAAGCATTATGTTCAGATTTCCGTAAATGCTCGCCCTGTAAAGCGCGCGGAACTGTGTTTTCAGCTGCTGCGGATTTGCAAGGCTCAGCCTTATTGCGCGGAGCCCCATCAGAGGATTTTTCTCCTGCTTCGCGTTTCTGATTTCGTCCGAGCTGATTAGCTTGTCGCCGCCTGCGTCCAGAGTTCTGATTGTGACGGGCTTTCCTTGCATTGTTTCAAGGACTTTCTTGTAAGCCTGAAACTGAGATTCCTCGCTGAAAGCCGCCGCAGCCGCGTGAGTCTGGCTCATATTCGCGTTCGACTCGCTCATAAAAAGAAATTCAGTCCTGAAAAGCCCGATTCCGTCCGCGCCTTCTTTCATCGCGATTTCCGCTTCCTCAACAGTTCCGATGTTTGCGTAAAGATGGAATCTCTCGCCGTCCGCCGACATTGCAGGAAGATTCCTGTATTTTTTGAGCTTTTCCGCGTGCTCTTTCGCGTTTTTGATTTTTATCTCGTATTCTTTGATTGCCGCGTCGTCAGGCTCGTTGATGACTTCGCCTGAGTCTCCGTCAACAATGATTTCCGTGCCATTTTTAACTTCGCTTGTGATATCCTCGAGCGCGAAAACCGCCGGAATTCCGTAGTTCCGCGCGAGAATTCCAACGTGCGACGAAACTCCGCCTTCTGTGAGCGCAAGCCCCGCGATTCTTCGCTTTGAAAGAATGATTGTGTCGCTCGGATTCATCGTTTTTGCGACAATCACGGCTCCGTCCGGAACGTTTTCAATATTGAAAGGATGAAAATCCAGCAAGTCGTCAAGAACACGTCCGAAAATATCGCAGATGTCCTGAGCGCGCTCGGCAAGATAGTCGTTTCCGCTTGAACGGAGCTTTTCCGCGTAATCCTCGGTTTTCTGGTTTAAGATGTATGCGATTGGAAAGTCGGAATTCTCAAAAGTCCGCCTTACGTCTCCGAGAAATTCAGGGTCTTGAAGCATTAAATAGTAGGTTTCGAAAATTTCAGACTGGACTTTGTCGTTTTTTACAGAATCAAGCTGGACTGCAACCTGCGCCGTAACGTTTTCGAGCGATTTGGAAAATTTTTCAAGCTCGCTCTCGTGCTCTGATTTTTTAATCGGCTTGCTTGGAATCACTCTTTTTTCTGATTCTGGCACAACAAACGCTTTTCCAATGCCAATTCCATTGGATGCTGAAATCCCGAATAATAAATTCATACAACTAAAGTTTATTCTTATGTTAAGAAAATGTCAAATTCCGTTATGATTTTACATTTTTCAGATATGGTTTTATAATTAAAAGATATGAAATTGAATTCCGTGATTTTGATTTGTGCGATTGCGGCGGCTTTTATCATCTTGGTCGCGTTTTTGCTTTACAATTCCCAAAAAAATATGCGAGAGATGATGAAAATGATGAATTTTCAGATGAACCAGAGCCAGGGAAACTTGAACAAGACTCTCGGACAGTCCGTCTCTGTAATCGGCGAGATTCAGCAGAAGCTCGGCTCGCTTGAAAACGCCACAAAAGAGATTCAGGAGATTGGAAAGGACATTTCCTCGCTTCAAAATATTTTGCTTTCTCCGAAACTGCGCGGAAACCTGGGCGAGTATTTTTTGTACGAGCTTTTGCGCGATGTTCTTCCAGCGGCGAACTACGAGGAGCAGCATTATTTCAAGGACGGAAGCGCAGTTGACGCGGTTGTGAGGCTCGGAAAATATTTTGTTCCGATTGACTCGAAATTTCCGATGGAAAGTTTTGCGCGCTTTATAAACGCTAAGGATTCTGAAATCAAGAAAAAATCCCGCTCCGAATTTTTAAAGTCAGTCAAGGCTAGAATCGACGAGATTTCAAAAAAATATATCCGGCCCGAGGAAGGAACTTTTGACTTTGCGCTTATGTACATTCCAGCCGAGAACGTTTACTACGAGATTCTTGTGCGCGACAGCGAGAACGGCTCCGCGCTATTTAGCTACGCAATGTCGAAAAAAGTCGTGCCGGTTTCGCCAAGCACTTTCTACGCTTATCTGATGTCGATTTCGTTTGGTCTTAGAGGATACAAGATTGAGCAGCAGGCGCAGAAAATTGTTAGCGAGCTTTCCGCGCTCCAGAACAGCTTTTCCGCGTTTTGCGGAGATTTTGAGATTTTAGGAAAGCATTTGTCTAACGCCGCGGGAAAATACGGCGAGCTTGAAAAGCAGAGCGAGAAAATCAACGGAAAGCTTTCATTTTTCGTCGAGCATCATTCTTAAGATTTGCGCAAGCTGCTTCGGGTCTTCTGTTGAAATTTTGCTCGCTTTTTTTTCGCTTGGCGTAAGATGCGGAATTTCGCGGTAGATTCTGCGCATTTTTCCGTAGTTTGCGGCTTCCTCGAGAACTGAATTCTCGCGCATAACATGAAGCTGGTTGTGCGGATTGAATTCTCCAAGATTCCGCATCGCCTTGCTGATTGCCGTAACTTGCGCGTCCGAAAGATTCAAGTGGGAAAGAACCGCGCGGCTCGCGTCAACTCCGATTTCGCCGAGAAAAATTGCGGCTTTCTGAAATCCGCCGAGTTTTGGAAGCGAAGGCAATTCGCCGTCTGTCTTGATAAATCCTGCCATAAAAATCCGCCGAAAAAATTTTTGAAAGATTATAGCATTTTTTCTATAAGATTGCAGAGATTTTTTTGGTTTGAAGCGGCTCGCCTTCCATTTCGATTATTTTGTCTGAAAGCGATTCTGCCTCGTCTTTCTGATGCGTCACAAAAATTACTGTGCGCGGATTTTCGCGCAAAAGCGATTTCAATGTTTCTTCAAGCGATTTTTTGATTTTTTCATCGAGAGACTGAAAAGCCTCGTCCAAAAGCAGAACCGGCTTTGGAAAAGCGAACGCGCGCGCCATTGCGACACGCTGCTTTTCTCCGCCGCTTAAATTTTGCGTCTTGTCGCCGAGCCTGGAAGAAAGCCCAGCCGCGCCGAGATATTTTAAAGCGAGATATTCCGCATCTCTTTCTGGAAGAATGTTATTTAATGGAAGAAAAACGTTTTCAAAAACCGTGAGAGTAGGCAAAAGACGCGGCTCTTGAAAAAGGAACGAGACTTCAAACCGGCTTGCAATCCAGTTTAGAAGCGTTGTTTTTCCGCTTCCGCTCGGGGCAAGAATCGCCGTGGTTTTTCCTGACTCAAATTTTATGCTGAAATCTTTGAAAAGCTGCTTTTCGCCTTTTTTTATGGAAAGATTTTTGATTTCAAGCGGGAACGGGCTAGGGACTGTAGCCGCGCCGGAGGCGGCCACTGGACTGAGCGGAGCGAGGGAAGCGGCTGGAGCGAGAGCGGAATGGCGAAAGCCCCGACCCGCAGGGTAGCCTCCAGAAGTTATTTTGCTGAAAAATTTTTGGAATGTGAATTTTAAGGCTTTTTCGGACAAAAACGAGAGCAGAACGAGAACGATTGTTGCAGCCAAGACCGACGGGCTTTCAAGATGAACCTGCGCGCTTTGAAGAAATGCTCCAAGCGCGTTTTTTGGAACGCTAAGAACTTCCGCCGCCGCCACGACTTTCCAAGACATTCCAAGCGAGGAGAAAATTCCGCTTTCTAAAAACGGCTTTAGCTTTGGAAGAAAAATAAAACGGATTTTCTGTGTTTTTGTGAGTCCGAAGACTTTTGCCATGAAGAAAAGTTTTTTGTCGTCCTCGGAAAATTCGAATCCTGATGAAACTGCGCTTGTCATAACGGGAAATCCCATAAGAAACGCGCTGAAAACCGGCACAAAATTTGAGTTGAAAGCAAAAATCGCAAGAAGAATGAACGAGACGACCGGAACTGAGCGTATTACGGCGAGAGGAAAGCTCAAAAACGCTTTGAAAGACGGAAAAATTCCTGACAAAATGCCAGCCGTGCTTCCAAAAACGAGAATCAGAAAAAAGCCGGCTAAAACGCGCAGAAAAGAGAATCCCGCTCCGCTCCAGAACGAAAGTTTTGTGCAAAGCGAGAAAAGCCGCGCTAAAGTCGCCGTGAAAGTCGGAAAAATTATCGGATTTGCGACAATCAGCGCGGCAATCTGCCAGAGAAGAACGAGGACTGCCGCGGAAAGCAAGTGGAGCAGGGGAGACTTCATTTTTTCATATTCTTGTCAAGTTGCAAGTTTGTCATTTTGCGCCAAAGTAGAATTCGTCTGACGGAAGCTTTCCGCCGACTGATTCCGGGGCGTTTTCAAGAAAAATCGAAAGAAGCGACTCGATTTCCGTTCTGCCGTCTGCCGCATTTTTCCAAGTAAAAGCCGCGTTCGGAATCGCTTTTTCAACGATTTTCGCGTTTAGGCCAAGATTGTTTTTTTCTGCAAGCGCGCCTGTGTGCGAAGGATTTTTTACCGTCCATTCAAAAGCCTGCTTGTAAGCCTGAATGAATTTTTCGACCGTGCTTTTGTTCGATTTTGCGAATTTCGCGTTTGCGACGAGAAGAGTCATCGGGTAAGAGCCGCCGTTTTGATGCGCGAAAAGCTGCTGGATGTCCAAAACACGCTTCACGTCTGGAGATTTTATTTCGGCAACGGTTGCGAAAGGCTCAGGAACGAGCGCGTATTCAATCTTGTCTGAAATCAGAGCCGCCGCAATGTTCGCGTTTGGAATGGAAAAGTCGAGCGTTACGGCGTTTTCTTGCTTGTCCAGATTTTCTGAATCATTCGAAAGTTTCAAGTCCTGCGAATCGCTTGGGATTTGCGAATTAAGGTTCACTGGAATATTTTGTTTTGAAAGAAGATATTTGAGCATATATTCCGGAGTCGCTCCTTGTCCCGCACATTGAACCGTTTTTCCGCGGAGAGATTCCAGCGTGTGCGTGCCGGATTTTTTTGAAATCACAAAGAGATTTCCGTTTCCCGTGATTCCAAGACAGACGACAGCGCCGTTTCCAGCGTTGAAAACTTTTGCCGCGGCGTTCGGCGGAAGAAATCCTATGTCGATTTCGCCTTTCAAAAGCTTTGGAAGCTCGGTCTGCGCGGAAGTGAAATTTTCAAAAGTCAAATTCTTGATTCCGAAACTGTCTTTGTTTTCTATTAAATATGCGCACGGAATTCCAGAAGGTCCGTTCAGAACGCCAGCGCGAACTTGCTTTGGAGCCGCGCCCGCCGTGAACGACGAAAAGCAGGCGAGCGCGAAAGCAAAAGCGAGCGGAAGTTTCCTAAATCCTGTTTTTTTAGATTTCATTTTCAGTTTCCTTCCCGCGCGATTTCGTCCATGTCCGCTTTCTGCGGAATCCCGCTATCATCAGGCTTTGTTCCCGCATTCGCGTAGAGCATCAAAAGTCCGTTTCCGAGCTTCGGATTTGTGATTACGCTCGGTCCTCCAATGCAGCCGCCCTCGCAAGCCATGACTTCGATAAGGTTAGGGCAGTTTTCCGGGGCGGGAATTTTTCCTGCGTTGATTTGCCCGTAGCCAGCAAGAATTTTCATTCCTGCTTTGTCGAGTCCGTTGATTACAGCCGGGCGCAAAATGCTTTTGTCTTTGAGCCTTAGCCGCACGCTTTCCGCGACTCCGCCAGTCTTCGCGAAATTTCTTCCTGAAACTGTCGGAACGTATTTTTCCGCTCGGACCGGAGCGTTTTTGATTTCGATATTTTTTGCGGTGAAAAGCGCGTCAACTTCCTCAACCGAAAGAACGTAGTCGATAATTTCTGAGTCAAAGCCTTCCCGCCGTTTTGCAAGGCACGGCCCGATAAAGACTGTAATGCAGTCCGGGTCGGCTTTCTTTGCGACTTCGCCTGTGTAAATCATCGGGGATTTTGTTTCTGAGATGCAAGGCGCAAGCTCCGGCACGTGGATTTTTACCGCGCGAACGTAAGCCGGGCAGCAGCTAGTTGTCATCATCTTGTCGCCGCGCTCCATTCTTTCCTTGAATTCTGCAGCTTCCTTGTCCGCAGTGATGTCGGCTCCAAGCGCGACTTCCCAGACTTTCGCAAATCCTGCCTGAAGCAGCGCTCCTTCAAGCTGGCCTGGCTTTGTTCCTTTAAATTGCGCTCCGATTGCAGGCGCGTACATCGCCACGACTTTCTCGCCGTTCATAATATGCTTTATAACGTCAAAAAGCTGAGATTTTCCCATCATCGCGCTGAACGGACAGCTTGACATGCACTTTCCGCAGAAAATGCACTTGTCGTAGTCGATTGTCTCTTTTCCGTCTGTTCCTTTTGAGATTGCTCCAACCGGGCAGGCTTCCTCGCACGGAACAACGGTCTTTATAATAGCGTGGTAAGGGCAGTTCTGGGCGCAAAGTCCGCAGCTTATGCATTTTTGATAGTCGATTCTTGCCCTGTCTGTAACTTCAATCGCCTTTTTTGGGCAGTTCACCTTGCATGGGCGGGCAAGGCAGGCTTGGCACGCGTCTGTCGGAAAATAATGCGGCTTTACGCAGGCGTGGCACGCGCTCTGAATCATCGTGAGCATCGGCCAAGTCGGCTTTTCGCGCTCGTATGCTTCCTTAACATATTCAGCAAGAGGCTTTTTCGGGTCGTAGTCCTCAACAGAGTGCCCAAGATTCGCGACAATTCTCGTGCGCACAATATCGCGGTCCTCTTCAAGATTTTTTCTGATTGGAACAGAGCCGTCAGGAATCAGCGCAAGCGGAATTTTCTCGATTTCGTCCGCCGTTTCTGGAGACAAAAGTTTTCCTTCAAGCTCCAGCCGCGCCATTTCAACCAAAATATCTTTTTT
The DNA here is from genome assembly GCA_934691925.1 of uncultured Treponema sp. Lineage (GTDB taxonomy): Bacteria > Spirochaetota > Spirochaetia > Treponematales > Treponemataceae > Treponema_D. Next base: position 60,659 of record CAKUTI010000006.1, read on the forward strand.
AAGCGCGGCAGCGTTGTTGTTAGTGTTTAGCATAATCGCACCTCCGAGTTACTGTTTTCAGGCACGATTATATCACGTTTCGTTTTCGTTGTTTGCATTTTGTTTATAGATTCCGAAACTAAGCGAGCGGCAAAACTGCGTGGTCAAAGACCACAAGTTCGTAATGACTTGCTTTTACGAGAAAAGCCGAGTTTCCACGGCTGGAAACTTTAATGCAAAAAGAATTCGTCAGGACAGGATGTCCTTACTTTTTCATCATTATCGTCTCGTTCATGCGGAAATTCTGGTACCTTTCTTTGTCGTAAGGAAAATCCCATGCGCCGCCAAAATGCGTTTTTTGTCCGCCGAATCCTGTCTTGAAAATGTAAAGTCCTGCCATCGGGTCTTCCTTGCTCGAATTCTGCGGAATCCCCATCAAATCATACTGAATGCAGCCTTTTGTCCGCGCGAATCTGATTACTTCCCATTGAAGCCCGTAGTTCGGCATGCACTCGCGCCCCTTAAGCGAGCTTGCCGCATACATATAGTAAGCGCGCTTCGCCGAAATCGCCAGAACAAGCCCGCTCAATATTTTTCCGTTTTTTGAGGCCGTAAAAAGATAGAATTTCGGCGGCGGAACGCAAGCGTCAAGCGGAACGTTAGACTTTTCCTCAAAACGAGGCTCGGAATTTTCGGCTTTTGCGGCGCATTCAAAAAGCGTCTTGAAATAATCGAGCTTCTCAAAGAAAAATCCTTTTCGCTTCGCGGTCTCCTCGTAAATTTCGTGCCATTCTTCAAGCCTTTCTTGCAAGTCCGGGCTTTTCGCGTCGTAAATCGAAAAATCGACTTCTTCCTTGTACGCTCTTCGGATTGAATTTCTCGTCTGCTGCCGCATTGAAGACAAAAGTTTTTCAGGAGACGGCCGCAGGTCAATAATCACAGTGTCGGGGCAAAGATGATTTGAGGCCGCTTTTCTAAGATTGTGGAATTTGCTTCCGAAATTCATCGCAAGCTCCAGCATCTCGGTGCGGAGACCGGTACGTTCTCCAGCTCCGCTTATTCCGGGAACGTTCCACGGCAAGTCAAAGCGCAAAAAAAGCGTTTCCTCTGGAAGATGATTTTTTATCTCGTCTGCAAGCTCTTCAAGAATTGCGGCGCGTTTTTCTTCCGGAATCAAAATTGCAGGCGCGCGCTGTGCATAAGCGTAAGTTTCTCCGCCGGATTTTCTGATTTGAACCAGAAACGGAAACACGATTCCCTTGTCGTTTTCGTCTGATTTATAAGAAATCCAAAAATAAAGCGATTTCTGGCTTGTGATTTTCTGTCTGAACTCGCCCCAAAATGAAGTCTGAAAAAGCACGTCCGTGCTTGAAAAATCCTGCGGGGCGGCGTTTGTTATTTTAACCATGATTTTAAGTTAGGATTAAAATCTGAAAGCCTCAAGATTTAAGAATGTTTGCCGTGCTAGTGTCGTACTAGTCGCGTGTTTGCCATGCTAGTGTCAGTGTGCGGCACATCTTGGATTTGCGGACGCTGGACTCAACGAAAATATCAAAAAATCTTTCTATTGAATTTTGAACTTTGATTCGCCTAGAATCTTTTTATGGATAAATTGACCGCCGGGCAGCGCAGCTTGAATATGTCGAAAATTCACAGCAAGGACACAAAAATCGAGCTGACTTTGCGGAGCGCGCTTTTCAAGGCAGGATTCAGATTCAGAAAAAACGACAGCCGCTATCTTGGCACGCCTGACATTGTTCTTCCGCGGTACAACGCGGTGATTTTCCTTAACGGCTGCTTTTGGCACGGACACAAGAACTGCCGGCTTTTCCGCTTGCCAAAGTCAAACACCGAATACTGGGAAAAAAAGATTTCAAGAAACATCGAGCGCGACAAGAAAATCTCGGAGACTTATATCCAGCACCTTTGCCGCGTGGGAGTCGTCTGGGAATGTTCGCTTTCAGGCTCGGTCAAGGCGAGAAAGCAGAAAATCGCGGGGCTTGTCGAGAAAATCTCGTGCTGGCTTGAAGAAGAGCCGGAAGAGCTTTACAAGGAATTTTAAGAAATTTTCTGCGCGATAGATTTAATTTTGCCTTTATGAGAGAATCGGAAACATTATATTCTTCGCATTTTTGCGATTTTGTTTTTTTTCAGTTCGTTTTGATATTAAAAATAATTTAGGGAGTTCAAAGAAGAGATGAAAATTCAGCTTTCTGACCATTTTACTTTTTCACGGCTTTTCAGGTTTACGCTGCCTTCAATCGCGATGATGATTTTTACTTCGATTTACTCGATTGTTGACGGTCTTTTCACATCGAATTTCGCGGGAAAAATTCCTTTTGCTGCAATCAACTTGATTATGCCGCTTGTTATGCTTTTTTCGGGCTTCGGCTTTATGTTCGGAACTGGCGGAAGCGCGCTTGTGTCAAAGTATTTGGGCGAGGGCAAGGCTGAAAAGGCTAAGCGGACTTTCTCGTTCATCGTTTATTTTGCTTTCGCTTTCGGAATTCTTTCGAGCGTCGGATTTTACTTTGCTGTTCCTCCTGTGGCGCGGCTTTTGGGCGCGGAAGGCGAGATTCTTCATTACGCGGTCTTGTATGCGCGCACGCTTTCTGTCGGAGTTGCGGCTTTTATGCTCCAGAGCATTTTCCAGAGCTTTATGATTGCGGCGGAAAAGCCTCATCTTGGGTTTGTCCTAACGTTGGCTGCCGGCTGCACGAATATCGTCCTGGACGCGCTTTTTATCGGCGTTTTCAAGTGGGGCGTTGTGGGAGCCGCCATTGCGACTGACACTTCCTACGTTGTGGGCGGAATCGTTCCTCTCGTTTATTTTCTCGTGAAGAGAAACGGAACTTTAAGGCTCGGAAAAACTCATTTTGATGTAAAGTCGCTTGCAAAAACTGTAACGAACGGCTCTTCAGAGCTTATGACGAATATTTCATCGAGCATTGTGGGAATGTTGTACAATGTCCAGCTTCTAAAATACGCGGGAGTTGACGGTGTTGCGGCCTACGGCGTGATTATGTACGTCGGCTTTGTCTTTGTCGCGATTTTCATCGGCTACTCGATGGGAACGGCTCCCGTCGTTAGCTTTAACTACGGCGCGGAAAACAAAAAGGAGCTTACAAACATTTTCAGGAAAAGCCTTCAGATTGTCGCTGTAGTCTCGCTTTGTATGTTTGTGGCATCGGAAGTTGCGGCAGGAATTCTCGCCTCGATTTTCACAGGCTACGACGGGCAGCTTTTCGCGCTTACAAAAAAGGCTTTCAGGCTTTATTCCTTTGGATTTTTAATCTGCGGCGTGAACATTTACGGCTCTTCGTTCTTTACCGCGCTGAACAACGGAATTGTGAGCGCGCTTCTCGCGTTTGTGCGGACTCTAGTTTTTCAGGTTTCCTGCATTTTGCTGTTCCCGGTTCTTCTCGGCGCAAACGGAATCTGGCTCGCGTTTCCTTCGTCGGAGATTCTGACCGCAGTTTTGACCGCCGTCTGCTTTATCGTCTTTAGAAGACGCTACGGATATTAAAAATGACATCTGCAAATCAAGGAGATTTTATGTCTGAGAAAAAAACTGAATGGTTTGAAAAGGAAGATTTCTGGAACAATTTCGGGCCGATAATGTTTGACGCAAAGCGTTGGGCTGAAGCTCCTTCCGTTGCCGAAAGCGTCTGCCGGATTGCGGGGCTTTCAAAAGGCGCGAAGATTCTTGACGCTGGCTGCGGGCCTGGACGCATTTCTGTGGAGCTGGCTCTCCGCGGCCTTGATGTTACCGGCGTTGACCTGATTCAAAGCGAGCTTGACTGCGCTGCCGAAAGCGCGGCGGACGAGGGCGTTGATATTGAGCTTTTGCGCGCCGACTTGCGGACTTTCAGTTCGGAAAAGAAATTCGACTGCGCGGTGAATCTTTATACATCGTTTGGATATTGCGACACGGTTGAGGAGGACGTTCAAATCCTAAAGCGGATTTTTGATTCTCTTAAAGACGGCGGATATTTTATTCTTGAAAGCACAGGGCGCGAGATTGCGATAAAGTATTTCACAGAGGGAGAGTGGTTCGAGCGCGCCGGAAAAACCGTTCTGACCCAGTTCGAGGTTGTGGGCGCGTGGGAAGGCTTGCGCTCGCGCTGGATTCTGATTGACAACGAGACCAGCGGCCGAATCGAGCACGAATTTGTGCAGCGGCTTTATTCCGCCGCCGAGCTTAAGCGCATTTTGCTTGAGATTGGCTTCAAGTCCGCCGAAATCTACGGCGACTTCGACTTTTCTCCGTACAACCAGAACGCGCGGACAATGGTTATTGTCGCAAGAAAATAGGGCTGAATTGCCATTGTATTGAATATTCTTCATGCTGAATTTAAGATGCGCAGCACAACTGCGTGGTCAAGACCACAAGTTCAGAATGACGGTTATCTGATAAAAAAACGGCGTGCCTCAAAGCAATGAAGCACGCCGTTCTCGTTTTTAAGCGCTTTTTATGCCGTTGTCGCCGGAATAAGATTTTTCGCGTCTACTGGGTCGTCGTCAAAGAACTGGCTTCCGCCGCTTGCGTACTGCAATGTCGGCTCAACGTTTCCTTTCGGAGTCCAGATTTTTCCGTTTGGAAGCTCGTCAGGATTCTTTCCGATTGGAGCGTTTGAAAGCAGAAGCTTCAGGCGGTTAAGCTGGTTTACTTCGCTTGCGCCCGGGTCGTAGTCGATTGCGCTGATGTTCGAGCCTGGGAACTTCTTTCGGAGAGCCTTTATCATTCCTTTTCCTGTGATATGGTTCGGCAGGCACGCGAACGGCTGGACGCACGCGATTGAAGGAACTCCCTCGTGAATCAGCTCCACCATTTCCGCAGTCAAGAACCAGCCCTCGCCTGAAATGTTTCCAAGCTGGACAAGTCCTTTCACGCTTTCCATCATCTTCCAGATTGAATTTGGAGAATCGAATCTTCGGCTCTTTCGCAAAAGTTTCTCTGAATATTTTCTGTAAAGCTCAAGTGCCCACACGAGAAGCTTTCCGTTTCTTTCCTCTGATTTCGGGAACGCAAGCTCTCTGTGGCGGAAAACTCCGTCCGAGAACGTGTAGAAAAGGAAGTCCATCAGGTCTGGCATTACACATTCCGCGCCTTCCTTTTCAATCGTGTTCACAATGTCGTTGTTCGCTGTCGGATGGAATTTCACGAGAATCTCGCCCACAACTCCAACTCTTGGCTTTTTGACCGGAAGAATCGGCAGCGTGTCAAAGTCGCGGATAATTCCCTTTATCAATTTTCTGTATTTGAAGATTGAATTTGACTTCAGCATCTCCTCGGCTCTTTCGTTCCATTTCTCATAAAGAGCGTTCGCGCTGCCTGGCTTTGCCTCGTAAGGGCGCACGCGATAAAGAACTCTCATCAAAAGGTCGCCTAAGAAAGCCGCCATCATCGCCTTGTGCACAAGTCCCGGCGTGAATTTGAAGCCCGGGTTTGTCTCAAGCCCGAGAGCGTTCAGCGAGATTACAGGAATGTGCTTCCAGCCGGCGTCGTTCAATGCGCGGCGGATAAAGCCGATGTAGTTTGTTGCGCGGCAGCCGCCTCCAGTCTGCGTGATAAGCAAGGCGACCTTGTTCAAGTCGTATTTTCCTGACTGCAGCGCCTCAATCATCTGTCCTGCAACGAGAATCGAAGGATAGCATGCGTCGTTGTTCACATATTTTAGGCCTGTGTCCACAGCTTTCGGGTCAACCGCGTCAAGAACAACAAAATTGTATCCCGAATACTGGAATGCCTTTTGAAGCAGCCTGAAATGAATCGGCGACATCTGCGGAGCCAGGATTGTGTACTCGTTTTTCATCTCTTCCGTAAAGACAACGCGCTGGTAAGCCGAGCTTTTCACAACCGGCTTTTTCCTGTTGCGCTGGCGCGCCTTTACAGCCGCGATAAGCGAGCGGATTCTGATTCTGACCGCGCCAAGGTTTGAGCCTTCGTCAATCTTAATCAGCGTGTACATTCTGCTTTTCGCTTTCATGATTTCGTCAACCTGGTCAGCCGTAACAGCGTCAAGGCCGCAGCCGAACGAAGTAAGCTGGACAAGCTCCAGGTTCGGCATTCCTGTAACGAAATTCGCCGCGCGGTAAAGGCGGTTGTGGTAAACCCACTGGTCGATGATTCTAAGAGGACGCTCGATTGCGCCCAGATGAGCCACTGAGTCTTCCGTAAAGACCGCAAGCCCAAGCCCGTGAATCATTTCCGGGATTCCGTGGTTGATTTCAGGGTCAAGATGATAAGGCCGGCCTGCAAGCACGATTCCGTTTCCGCCTGTGACAACAAGCTGCTCGAGAGCTTCCTCTCCTGCCTGCTGAACTTCCTTCTTGAATGTCTCCTGTTCTTTCCAGCCTTCGTCTACAGCGTCAAAAACCTGCTCCTTTGTGAGCGACGGGAACGACTTGCGAATCTCCTCGAAGAACCTTTCGCGCAGGCGCGGCAAATCATAAATCGGAAGGAACGGATTCATAAAATTCAAGTCCGTTGAGTCCGCAATGCTGTCAAGGTTGTGCTTTAGAACTTCCGGATAGCTTGTGACGACAGGGCAGTTGTAATGGTTTCCCGCTCCCGGGTCTTCCTGCTTCTCATAAGGAATACAAGGATAGAAGATGAACTTGCAGCCCATCTTTATGAGAGATTCCATGTGTCCGTGGCTGATTTTCGCCGGATAGCAGACCGATTCAGACGGAATTGAGTCGATTCCGCGCTCGTAAATCATATGGCTTGAACGCGGGCTGAGCTTTACTTGGAAGCCGAGCTTTGTAAATACCGTGAACCACAGCGGATAATTCTCGTACATATTCAATACGCGCGGAATTCCGACTGAGCCCATCGGCGCGTCTTCCGGCTTCAACGGAATGTAATGGTTGAAAAGCCTCTTGTATTTCCAGTCAAAGAGATTCGGAAGCTCGAACGGAGATTCCTCAACATTTGTGTTTTTCTTGTTTGAGCCGTCAACAGTCTCTGTGTCCTTGAGCTTGTGCCTCTCAAGGCCTTTCTCGCATCTGTTTCCTGTTATGAACTGGCGTTTCTGTCCGCCTGCGGTGAATGTGTTTATTGTAAGAAGACAGTTGTTCTGGCAGCCGCCGCAGCGGGTAAGCTCCAAGTCAACCTTGAAATTTTCAAGCTGGTCGAGCGTCGCGATGTTTGATACAACTTTCGGCGGAACCCAGCCTTTTTCCTGTCCCGGTTTTGGAGCTGTAAGGTCGCACCACTGGTCGTAGGCAATCAATGCCGAGCCGTAAGCGCCCATAAGTCCTGCAACATCAGGACGGTAAACCTCGACTTCCGCGATTTTCTCGAATGCGCGCAAGACTGCGTCGTTGTAGAAAGTTCCGCCTTGAACAACGACTTTCTTTCCAATCTCGCTCGCGCTTCTAAGCTTGATTACCTTAAAAAGCGCGTTTTTGATTACAGAATATGAAAGTCCTGCTGAAATGTCAGGGAGAGTCGCGCCCTCTTTTTGCGCCTGCTTTACGCGGCTGTTCATAAATACCGTGCAGCGCGAGCCTAAGTCAACCGGCTTTTTTGCAAGCAAGGCTTCCTGCGCGAATTCCTTTATATCCTGATTCATTGAATTTGCGAAATTTGAAAGGAAAGAGCCGCAGCCCGCCGAGCAAGCCTCGTTCAGCTGAATCGAAGTGATTGCTCCGTCTTTCATCTGGAGGCATTTCATGTCCTGTCCGCCGATGTCAAGAAGGAACTCAACACCCGGAACAAAGAATTCAGCCGCGCGGTAATGCGTGATTGTCTCAACCTCGCCAGCGTCAACGCCTAAAGCCGCCTGAAAGAGAGCCTCGCCGTATCCTGTGGAAACAGAACGCGCGATGTAGCAGTTTTTCGGAAGAATCTTGTATAAGTCTTTAAGGACTTTTACCGCAAGCTCAACTGGATTTCCTGCGTTCACGTCGTAGAAGTCCCAGAGAATCTCGCCTTTCTTGTTCACGAGAACGGCTTTTGTTGTTGTGGAGCCTGCGTCAAGGCCCAGAAAAAGCGGTCCTTCCTGCTCGTTGAGATTCGCGCGCTTAGCCTTGTCCTTTGCGTGCCGCTCGCGGAAAATTCTCAGGTCTTCCTCGTCCTTGAAAAGAGGCGGAAGACGCTGAACCTCGTTCATTTCCGCGCCCTCAAGGTTTTTAAGGCTGTCTCTGAACTGCTCGATTGTCGGGAACGACTTTGGCATCTCATTTGAAAGCGGCTTGCAGACTGTATCCGCTGAAAAAGCCGAGCCTGCTGCAACGAAAAGCTGCGAGTTTTCAGGAACGATTGTCTCTTCCGGCGTGAGCTTTAAAGTCTCAACAAATCTTTCTCTGAGCTGGTCCAAAAAGTGGAGCGGACCGCCAAGAAAAGCGACATTTCCTCTGATTGGCTTTCCGCAGGCAAGCCCTGAAATTGTCTGGTTTACAACCGCCTGAAAGATTGAAGCCGCAATGTCTTCTCTGCGCGCACCCTCGTTGATAAGCGGCTGGACATCTGTCTTTGCAAAAACGCCGCAGCGCGCCGCAATCGGATAAATCTGCTGCTTTCCTTTTGCAAGCTCGTTAAGTCCCGGAGCGTCAGTTTCAAGAAGAGCCGCCATCTGGTCGATGAAAGCTCCTGTTCCGCCGGCGCAAGTTCCGTTCATGCGCTGCTCAACGCCGTCTGTGAAATATGTGATTTTAGCGTCCTCGCCGCCAAGCTCGATTACAACATCTGTCTGAGGAATAAGTTTTCTGACCGCAGTTGTAGCCGCCACAACTTCCTGAATAAACGGAATGTTGAGCCAATGCGAGACTGAAAGTCCGCCCGAGCCTGTTACTTTTGCCGAGACAGTGTGCTTTGAGCCGAGCGGAAGCTTTGATTCAATCTCGTTTAAAGCCTTTGTCACAACTGAAATGATTGTGTTTCTGATGTCTGCGCGGTGACGCTGGTAGTCGCCGTAAAGCATATTGTTATGCTCGTCAAGACAAACGACCTTTACTGTTGTCGAGCCGACATCAATTCCGATACGGACAGGAACAACCGCAGGTGTAAATTTTGTATTTGCTGTTTCCATAAAATTTCCTTATTGATTAAGACAAGAACGGCGGGCGTATAGAAAAACCTGCCGTTTATTGAGGATTATGTAGATTCCTACAATATTAAAGCGAAAAAAATATTGTTGCAACCGTCAAATTTTACGGGCCTTGCTTGTGTTCTGTCTCAAAAGGAACGATAAAGTCAATCTTGTCTCCGGCGAACGCCTCGATTGTTTTCGGGTCGGCTGGAACTGGCGTAAGGTCAACAGCCTCTGAGACTTGCGCGTTATTCGGATTGTCATTTTGAGCTGAGGTCTTGTTCTCTAGTTTGTTTTGAGGCTCTGGAACCGGAGGAAGAACCATCGGATTCACCGCGAAGAAATCTCCGTCCTTTTCCTCAATGCTGAATTCCGCCGAATTCGAGCCTACAAGACATTTTATCTCTTTATTTTCTTTGAATCTCTTGATTTTCGCCTCTGATATATAAATCTGGATTTTTCCAGTGTCGGAAGCGTCTGTAACAAGGCCGTCTCCGCCGTTGTGCGCAATCAGCTTTTCAAGAAAATCCTTGTGCGAGCGCATAAGAAGCACAATCTGCGCCTGATAGGTTTTCTGGACCTGCTCGACCGCCTGCCGCATTTCCTCTTTTGCGCGGACTTGCTCGTCTGCAAGCTCTTTTCGAAGCTCTCTTATCTGCTTCTGCGATTTTTCCATCTGCTGGCTGAATTTCATATCGTTGAGCTGCTTCTGCGAGTCGAGCGAGCCTTCCGCCTTTTTTGCCTGCGAGACCATTGTGGAGTCATAGCCGTCAATCTGGCTCTTGTACTTTTTGATTGACTCTTCCGCCTTTTCAATCTGCGGGTCGTATTTTTCGTGCGCGGCCTTTACTGCGTTGCTGAAGTCGCCGTCGATTTTTTTCTGCTTTTCTTCAAGCTCCGATTTCTTTGTATAGAATGAAATCGATTTGAGCGTGAAATTGTCGTTCTCGCGCTTGTGTTCCGCCGAGTCCAGCGCGTTCTGAAGCTCTTCCTCAAGATTCTCCTTTGCGCGAACCGCGTCGTCATAAAGATTCTGCGAAGTTCCGACCATGTTCAAAAGCTCTTTGAGATTCAGGTCGTTGAACGTGTCGATGTTCACGGAAATTTTCTCGTTCGATGATGAAACCGCCTTTGCCGCGATAAAAGTTCCGATTCCCACGCAGGCGAAGCAGACAGCAAGGAGAATCCAGACCAAAGCCTGATGATTTTTCTTCGTTTTCGCGTATTCTTTTTCGAGATTGTAAGGCTTTGCCGCTTTCTTGTTGAAATTTTTTAGCTCGTCGCCAAGAAAAAGCGCTACTTCCTTGTGCGTAAGGCTTACTTTGTTTCCATTGTCCATATTCCGCTCCAGTTTTCAGGCGCGCTCTTGTTTCCCATTCTGCCAAGGAAAACTTCCGCAGCCTCGATTCCGCATTTCTTGAATTTTTTTCTCGCCTCGCTCCAGTCGCCATTGTAGTATGAGGCAAGACCTTCCTCGTAGATTCCGAACTGCTCCGCTGTTATGCGGCTCGCCGGGATAGCAACATCTTCTTCGCTTTTGTCTGCCGCAATTTCCATCGGAAAGAAGATTTTCTTTCCTTCTGTCTTTCCTTTTACCTGAACCGTGTCGATTTCAAAGAATCTGTATTTTTCGCAGCCGGATTTTTCAATTTCTTCCTTTATATATTCAGAGACTATAACCGGAAGATGATAGATTCTAGTTAATCCTTCAAGCCGGCTTGCTGAATTTACTTTGTCGCCGATTACAGTGTTTGTCATATGCTCGCTTGAGCCGATGTTTCCATAGAAAACGTTTCCGCCGTCGATTCCAACGCCGATGTCGAGAAGAACCGCCTGAAAAACGCGCTCCTCGTCCTCGTTAAGTTTTCTTTCCTTTTCGATTTCAGCCTTTCTTGCAGTCATCTTCTCGCGGAGCTGCGCAGTTATTCTCGTGATTTTCCAGCCTGTCTCAAGCGAGTCGAGCGACTTGTTTTGTGTCTGCTGAGTTCCGTAAACCGCAAGAATCGCGTCTCCGATAATCGAGCCGACAACGCCTTTTTCTTCATGAACCGCGTGGATAACCTTGTTGTAATGCACGTTCAGCAGGTCGATGATGTCGTTTCCCAAAGTCTCCGTTCTGTATGTGAAGGATTTTATGTCCGAGAAAAGCATTACGAGGTTCTGCTGGCTTCCTTCAAGCCTGATCGTGTGCTCGTTGTAAGCCTTTGACACAACGTCCTTCGACACAAATTTCTGGAAAATTCCGAGCAGGTTGCTGATTGTGGAAGAAAGCGAGTTGAAGCTTGCGGCAAGATAAGTGATGTCGTCGTTTGGAGAGTCTGAAAGGTCGATAACGTCGAGCTTCTGCCTTTTCTGCATCTCGTAAAGGCTTCCTGTGATTCTTGTTACGTTCGAGAGAATCTTCTTGAACATGAAAAGGCCGGCGAGCAGGAAGAGCGCGGTCAAAATCACGATGATGATTGCGATAATTCCCAGAAGAATTGAGTTTGACTTCATCGTGTCGCTTCTAAGCTCCGCGCGGATAAACCAGCAGTCCCAGTTGTCCTGATACTTGTAGACTCCGAAATACTGGCCAAGTTCTGTGCTGAAGACTATCGAGCCGTCCTGAATTCCTTCCGCGAGATTCGACTTTAGCGTTTCAATCGTGTCTGCGTCTGGAAAAATTTCTATTCCGCTGTAGAGAAATCCTTGCCTGCGCTTTTCGATTTCCTCGGAGATTTTCTCGTTCCCCGCGATTTTCTCCTTGATTTCGTTCTGGAGCTTTTCGAGCTGCTCAGGAATTTTGCTCACTGTGCAGAAAAGAATTTCGCCGTTTTCGTTGAACGCGAGCGCGACGCTGTTCGGCTGGCTAAAGCTCCGCTCCGCCGTGCTTTTTATCGCCTCAACGGATTTTTCCTTGTCGCCTGTGAAAGTGAAAATCTGGTACTGGTTTGAGGCCGCCGTGTAGATGTCTTTAAGCTCGCTCACCATGACCGTGTTGTTCAGCGTGATAAGCTGCTTGCGCGACAGGCTAAGATTCACAAAGTTGGTCGCGAAATTTGAAAGAAGAAGCAGGCAGACAAAGATTGTGAGGATTTTAAAAGAGATAGGGATTATTTTTGTCTGTCCGACCTTCTGGAATAGCTTTCTGTTTTTGTTGCTCATCAGAATCTCCAATATATCTAATTGTAATTCCTGAAAAGCAAAAGTTAAAGGCAGATTTTATTAAAATTATATGAAAAAAATCAATCTATAAAAAGATGCTGAATCCAAGCGGAATTCAGCATAACAAAGTTTCTCGAGTTTTGGAACAAAACTCGTTAAGCAACCGTAAGGTTGCGACACATTCTGAACGTGATTCGGAATCCACAGAAAATCGCTTCCTATTTCCTAGAATCGAAAAATTCGGTATCTTAAAATCTATGGACTTATTGAAGAAACTTGATGAATTGGACAAGCGTTTTGAGGAAGTGAATGAGCAGGTTCAAGACCCGGAGCTTGTAAAAGACCAGAAAAAATACAAGGATGTCATGCGCGAGCACGGCCACTTGACCGATGTTCTTGAAGTGGGAAACGAATACAGAAAGACCTTGCAGGGAATCGAGGACGCAAAAATGATGATTACTGCGGAAGACGACCCTGAAATGAAGGAAATGGCGCGCGAGGAGATGAAGGAGCTTGAGGAGAAAGTTCCGCAGCTTGAAGAGCAGATTAAGCTCAAGCTGATTCCGCCTGACCCTCTCGACGAGAAAAACATTATCCTTGAAATCCGCTCGGCTGCCGGCGGCGACGAGGCTTCGCTTTTTGTGCGCGACCTTTGGGAAATGTACTGCCATCTTTGCGACAGAAAAGGCTGGAAGTACGAGACCGTGGAGGCTCAGGAAACCGAGGTCGGCGGATTCAACAAGATTGTGACCCAGATTACAGGAAAATTCGTCTATGGAACTTTGCGCTTTGAGTCCGGTGTTCACCGCGTTCAGCGTGTTCCTCAGACTGAGTCTCAGGGACGTCTCCAGACTTCAACCGCGACTGTTGCGGTTTTGCCTGAAGCCGAGGAAGCCGACGTTAAAATCAATCCTGGCGATGTGCGCGTTGACGTGATGCGCGCCGGCGGCCCTGGCGGACAGTGCGTAAACACAACGGATTCTGCCGTCCGCCTGACTCATATCCCGACCGGAATCGTTGTAATCCAGCAGGACCAGAAATCGCAGATTAAGAACAAGGAAAAAGCATGGGAAGTCCTGCGCGCGCGCTTGTTCGACTATGAGCAGTCAAAGCTCGACGCGGAGCGTTCCTCAACAAGAAAGAGCATGATTGGAAATGGCGACCGCTCGGAGAAAATCCGCACGTACAACTATCCGCAGGACAGAATCACAGACCACCGCATAAACCTTACGCTGCACAACCTGCCGGGCTTTATGATGGGAAACATGGACGAAATGCTCGACGCGCTCAACGTCTACGCTAAGGAAGAGCAGTTCAAGGCATTGGAAAGCTAGTTTTTTGCTTTGGGCGCACGGTAAAACGGGAGCTGTTTATTCAGCCCCCGTTTTTTTTTATCAATGAGGCTGAATTGCTGTCTGTTTCTCTTAGCCCTTAAAAAATGTAAGAAACGGGTGATTTCAGGTCTTAAAAAATGTAAAAACTTCCTTGTTTGAGGCCTTAAAAAATGCTAGGCTTTGTTTATGGATCGATTCGCTATTGCAGAGCTGAAAAAATGGAAAGAAAAGCCAAACCGAAAACCGCTTGTCCTTATGGGTGCAAGGCAGGTCGGAAAAACTTGGCTTATGAAGGAATTCGGCAGGCGATTTTTCAAGAATACTGCATATATTTCTTTCTATAATAATTCCGCAATGAAGAGCCTTTTTGAGTCTGACTATGATGTCAGGCGAATAATTCCGGCTCTTGGCATTGAGGCTGGCTTTAGAATTACACCTGAAGACACATTGATTATTTTCGACGAAGTTCAAAATGCGCCGAAGGCTTTTGAGTCCTTGAAATATTTTTGCGAGGAGGCTCCCGAGTATCATATAATCGCCGCAGGCTCGCTTCTTGGAGTCGCGCTTCATCGGGGAATCTCTTATCCTGTGGGCAAGGTCGAGGTTATGAATCTTTATCCGCTGAGCTTCCGGGAGTATCTGTATGCGGTCGGAGAAAAGCCTTTGAGCGATGCGCTCGTTTGTGAAGATTTCCCCTTGATTGACAGCTTTGCGGAAAAGTACATCTATCATCTTAAGAATTACTATTTCGTGGGCGGAATGCCGGAAGTTGTTGATTTGTTCAGCCGAAACATGGATTACAATGAAGTGCGGAGAATCCAAGACATGATTCTTGCCCAGTATAAGGGGGACTTTGGAAAACACGCCGGAGAAAAAGAGCTTTCTCGGATTAATATGGTATGGGAGTCAATTCCAATGCAGCTTGCAAAGGAGAACAAGAAATTCTTTTTTGGAAAAATGAAATCCGGCGCGCGCAGCAGCGAATTTGAGGTTGCAATCCAGTGGCTATGCGATTCAGGTCTTGTCTACAAAGTGAACCGTGTGAGCGAGCCGCATGTTCCTCTTTCTGCCTACAAGGATTTTTCGGCATACAAGCTTTTTGTTCTTGACACCGGCCTTTTGTGCGCCATGAGCGGAGTTGACGCAATGTCGATAATAAACGGAAATGCTCTGTTTGTGGAATTCAAGGGCGCGCTTGCGGAGCAGTTTGTTCTGCAGGAAATAAAATGCGGTGCTTCCTATACTCCGTATTATTACGGAAGCGAGAGCGCGACTTTCGAGCAGGATTTTCTGATTCAAAAAGGAATGGAGATTGTGCCTATAGAAGTAAAGGCCGAGACAAATGTCCGCTCCCAAAGCCTAAAAGCGTTTCATGACAAGTATTCGCCAAGCCTTTCTGTGCGGTTCTCGCTGTTGCCGTACCGCCGCCAGGACTGGATGGTGAACATTCCACTTTACGCGGTCTGCAGGCTGTAGATATAGAAGAATCTTCTTAAAAAAAATATTCATCTGGAATTTTAATCAGATTTTCTTCATTTCTTGCCTGTTTCTGACAAAAAAAGCCTATATATAGGCATGAAAGACAAAGAGAATTTTGCGGGCGCGGCTGACGGCGCTGCCGCTGATATTATTGTGGGCGTGCTTGAAAAAGACGCCGAGCCTATCCTTAATGAAGAAAAAGAGCTCGGCTGCCTTCTTACTGTGAAATCAAAATCCGAGACCTGCAAGGTGGAGATTTTCTCGCCTGTGTTTCCAGTCCTTTACAAGAAAGCGCTGAGAGGCACCAGGGTGATTGTTCCTGTCTGGAAAAGGCGCGGAAAGTTTCTTGCAAATGTGGCTTACCCTGCGTGAGCCGCGCCCGCGTCAAGGGAAATCCATTGTATAAGCGCGGAGAAAAGCTCTCTTCTCTCAAGCACATTGAAACGTTTTTTGAGCCGCTGCAGGCA
>CAKUTI010000007.1 GCA_934691925.1 uncultured Treponema sp.
GGCGGATTTGCAATCCACTTGAAGAGAGCGTAAGTTTTTTAGAAAAAACATATGACAAAACTTAGGAGCTAGTCTCCTAAAACAAAAAGAGAAGCGCTAAAAAATCCAGCGCTTCTCTTTTTTTATTTTAAAGGAGCAAATCATTCTCACAAACCGGTCTATTTTCTGTTCCGCTTAGAACAGGAAGATGCTTTTTGTTCTAACAGGAAAGGGATTCCTATTATGACAGGAATGGAATTCCGACTAGAGCGGAAAAGGGATTCCAGCTAGAAGAGGAAGCAGCATTGCTATAATCAAAAAACTGAAAATTATATAGCGCGAGAACCTAAAAAAATATCAAAAAAATAGTTCTGCCCTCGGCTTCACATATTTCATATAAAAAGTTGAAAATCAGCGTTTTTGTCAAAAAGTCTGGACTATTGTGTAAACAAAATCGCCTGCGTTTTCAATTTTGCGCACAAGGTCGATGTATGAAAGCTCGGATTTCACATCGCTTCCGGCTTCAAGCCGCTTTCGGCTCTCGTGCTTAAGCTCTTTTTTGTTTTCGTCAATCTCGTCTTCAAGAAGTCCGTACTCGCTTTTCTGCTCGCCCGACATTCCAACCGCGAAATTCACGCAGACTCTTTCGTAAAACGAGCGCACTGATTCAAGATAATCTGAAATCTTTTTTGTCTGCGCAGATTCAGGCGAAAAAGTCTCGCTTTCAATATATTTTTTGAGCGTGTAAATAATCGAAGAACATTCATCGCTCAAATTTTCCAAAGTGTCAGTGATTGTGATTAAATGCGAAAAATGAACACGGTCGTCGTGGTTTGCGTTCGGCAGGCGCGAGCAACGCTGCAAAAAATGCGTGATTGCCTCTGTCATCTCGTCAACGTAATTTTCAGTCTCGGAAACGCTTTCAATCGCCTTTTCAATATCAACCGAAGAAGATTTCAGCCCAGCATTTCTAAGCGAATTTGAGATTGAATCGAACATTTCCATTATTTTTGCCGCCATTTTTGAAATTTCGCGCTGGGTCTGAAAAAGATAGACGTCTGCGGAAACGTGGCTGTTTGGAAGAATCGCCGGAAATTTGTAATGTGAATTTTTGTCTTTTTCGCTTTCCTTTATGATTTTTGTCGCAAGAAAAGCGATTTTGTCAACGAACGGAAGAAAGATAAGCGACGCACAAACGTTAAAAACAGTGTGAAGCATCGCTATGTGAGTTGTAATGTCAGACTCAGGAGTTCCAGGCACAATCAAGTCAACGAGATGCAAGAAAGGCTGGAAAAAGCAAAGCGCGATTGCAGTTCCAATCACGTTGAATGAAACGTGGACAAGCGCCGTGCGTTTTGCATTTGTGGAAGCTCCGAAAGCGGACATAACAGCGTCGATTGTCGAGCCGATATTGCTTCCAAGAACGATTGCCGCCGAAAGCTCCCAGCTAAGGCTTTTGCTCGCCGCCATTGTCAAAACGATTGCGGTCATCGCGGAAGACGAATGAATCAGCGCGGTTATAAAAGCTCCGATAAAAACACCAAGAAGAAGCCCGGCAAATCCGAAATCTGAAAGCCGAAGAAGAAACGCCGCAGAAGCCGGACTTAAATTAAGCGCGGTTTTCAAAAGGTCAAGCCCCATAAAAAGAAGCGCGAATCCCATAAAACAGTCGGCAAAATTATGAATCTTGAATTTTTTGAGCTTTTTCAAGATAAATCCAAGTCCGAAAAGCGGAACTGCCACCGCAGAAATTGAAAAGCTGAATCCAAAAAACGAGACAACCCAAGCAGTTACAGTTGTTCCGATGTTCGCGCCGAAAATCACGCCGATTGCCTGATTCAGTGTCAAAATCTCCGCGTTTACAAAACTCACGACCATTACGGTTGTCGCGCCGGAAGACTGGATAATCGCTGTGATTCCAAGCCCGGTCAAAAGAGCCGTGAACGGCGTTCCTGTGATTTTTCCAAGAAGTTTTTGAAGATTGCTGCCCGCCCCTTTTTGAATTCCGTCAGAAAGCATATTCATTCCGAAAAGCAAAAGGCAAAGCGAGCCGATAAAGCCGCAAATCTGACCGGCGATATTAAAAATCATATAAAACCGCAAAAATTGGATTGAATTAACAAGAAAAACTTGCCAAAATCTGCCGCGATTATAAACTTTTGCAAAGCGACTTGAATATTAGGATTTTGTAAAATTTAAGTAAAATTTAAATTTTCTTGCAGAACGCAATCCTCTCAGCATCGTAATCGCGTTTTGAGTTTTCTGAATCTTCAATGCTTTTGCAAAAAGCCAGACTTCCAGTCTGACTTTCAGTCTGACATTCTGTCTTGTTTGTTATTTTTTCTTCAAAACGGACTTCATCAAAATAATAGCATTTTCCGCAGTAAGCGTAGCCAAATTTTTTCAGGAGATTTTGCATTGGAATGTTGTTTTTGTGCGTGTCAACTTTTATGCAATGAACGCCGGGCTGTTTCTCGCACCATTCAAAGCAGAAAGTCGCAGCTCCGCGGGCTTTCATCGACGACGCAAACGAGTGAATCACAAAGTAATCTTCCGTGTTTTCAGGCCAGTTTCCGTCTTCCAAGTTATTGTAAGCTTCTTCAGGTCCCGGCAAAAACAAGAATGTCGCAGCGATTTCCTCTAGCTTCTTGATTTTATCGGATTTTTCAGATTCTCCAAGTCCTAAAGATTTTCCGAGATTTTCGTTTTCGCTGTTACTTTCATTTTGATTTCCGATTTTAAAGCACGCGACAAGCTGCTTTTTCTCATCGATATTTTTCTCAATGTCTTCGTCCAAAGGCCAGCTGTCGCCCCACTGCGTCGGATTTCCGTTTTTCTTCATAAACTCGCGCGCGCCGGCATAAATCTTCAAGATTTCTTCAAAATCGGACTTTTCAGCTTTTCTAATGTAAAAATTTGACATTCTGATTTTTCTCCACGATTTTTTTGATTTTCTGAAACGATTTTTTATCTTTAATTTTTCCGCTGATACAAAATTTTCCCGGCACGGTCAATATGTTCAATTAAATCAGGATTTTGCAGCTTTGAATAATCGGAAATGTCAACGAGATAAGGAAGCTCCGACTCGTAAAAGTCATTGTTGATTTTCAGAAGGTCTTCGCGGGAAAAATCAGGCGTTCCCTTTATCGTCATGTCGATGTCAGATCCTTCTCGAAAATTTCCTTTCGCGCGGCTTCCATAAACCACAACTTCCCGAACCGACGGATATTTTTCATAGATTCCAGAAATTATTCTCATCGATTTTTCAGAAAGCCCAAATTCATTCATAGGATTTTAATTTCCCGCAAAAATCATTAAAAATCGAAACATATTTCGAGCAAATTTTCTCGGCAAGCTCATCGGCAGTTTTTCCATATATGTACGCGAGGAAAGATTTCTATCGGAAATTGACTCCATCCAAATTTCCGCATTTGAAACAAGCCCATTGCTAAAAGCCTGCCGAACAGCGTCTCTGCTTCCTATAATTCCTGAAATTCCGTTATATTCAAGAAAATCTTTCATAACTTTCCAAGCAAGCTCGTGCATAAATTCAAAATTTTGGACAAGCCCCTGTTTTTCAAACTCTGAAAGTTTTCGTTTTTGAGAAAGCTCAACGGCAGAATTCAAATTTGAAAGAGCCTTTTGTAATTTGAAAAACGCTGCTTCCAGCGAATGTCTTTTTCACCGTCCATAAAACTTTACTCGCCGTCAAAATCAATTAGCGTAGTTACGGGAACTGGAGCGAGCAGTTTTTTAAAGCCTAGCCCCGGCAAGCCGATTACGCCTGCGATTTCAACGACTTTTGCGCCAGCCGCCGCGAAGAGTTTTTTGCTCGCGTCAAGTGTTCCGCCGGTTGCAATCAGGTCGTCAATCAGGAGAACTTTGTCGTCGCTTTTTACGTCAGCCTTGTGGATTTCAATTTCGGCGGTTCCGTATTCAAGCGAATAAGACTGCCTGTAGACTTCGCCCGGGAGCTTGCCTTTTTTTCGGATTAAGATTAGAGGAAGAGAAAGACGGTCGGCGAGCGGAGCTGCAAACAAGAAGCCCCGGCTTTCCGCGCCTGCAATCGCGTTGATTTTGCCTTTTTCCACAAGCGGACGGAATTTTTTCTCGAACGAGTCAAGGCAGAATTTAAAAGCTTCCGGATTTGTGAAAATGCTCGTGACATCATAAAAAAGGATTCCCGGTTTTGGAAAGTCCGGCACGTGGCGGATTGCCTTGTCTAAAATTTCATTGTCTTTCATAAAGTCCTCAAGTTTTGTTTTTTATTTTTTGATACAATTTTTTCGTTATGAATCGCAAGCACGCGGAATACAAGCGAGTGCAAGTTTTTATTCTGAAACGTCCGAATTCTGAAATTTTTGTCTCAAAAATAGATGTCGTAGAAACTTCGTTTCAGAAAAGCAAGCTTCATAAATGTCCAGATTCAAATCTTTCAGAAACGGCAGATTCACTTTTTCGCAACAGTTCTGATTGACCCCATTTTTATTCGCTTTTCTCTGCTTTCTTCCATCAAATCCATCAGGGCGGTTTTGTCCTCGTTTTTGATTGCGGTCTTAAACTTGTCAATTTCTTTCTCGAAATTTTCAATATGAGAAACAAGTTTTTCCTTGTTCGACGTGAAAAGCTCAGTCCAAAGAGGCGCGTTTATCATTGCGATTCTCGTCAAGTCCTCGAAGCTGCCGCCGCCGAACGCTGTGATTTGCTCGTCTTTCGCGCTGTCAACGAGCGAGCAGGCAATTACATGGCAGAGCTGGCTTGTGAAGCCGATTTTGTAGTCGTGAATATCGCAGGTTGTCTCGGTGATTCTCGTGAATCCGATTTCGGAGATGAATTCGCGCATCAAGTCGAGATTCTCACTTTTGTTGCTCGGAATCGGACACAAAATATAGTTGTGGTTTATGAACATTTTCGCGGTTGAATTCACGTAGCCTTCCTTTTCGCCGCCTGCCATCGGATGTCCGATTATGAAGTCAACGTCGGAACGCAAAATTGACGGAAGAGATTTTTCGAAAATGCCTTTCACGCCGGAAATGTCCGTCACAATCGCGCCGCTTTTGAAAAACTGCTTGTTCTGCTCCAAAAAGTCGATTGTAGCGTGAGGATAAAGGCAAACGTAGACAAAATCACATTCAGGAAGAAACTTTTCGTACTCGGTTGAAGTAAAAGCCTTGTCCGCAACTCCATCGTTGAGAGCCTGAGTCAAGCAGGAAGTGCTTCGGTTGCAGACGTAGATTTTTCCTGTTGCTCCGCTTTGGCACAAAATATTCTCGCGGATTGCCTTTGCGATTGAGCCACCCATTATTCCCAAGCCCACGATTCCATATGTCAAATCTTTTAGGTTGCGAGTCGTCATTTTACAGCCTCCGTTGTTTTTATCGTCGTCCAAAATATTCAAGATTTTTTAGACCGCGCTTGAACTGAGGAATTCTCGCGCTTGCAGTCGTGTCGAGAGGACTTGTGTCTCCCCTTTTCAAGAAATGATAAGCCACTCCAGCAATCATCGCGCCGTTGTCTCCGCAGAGTTTCAATGGCGGAAAAATACAGTTCAAATCCGTGCGCTCAGCAAGCATCGAGCGAAGCCTTGAATTTGCAGCGACTCCGCCTCCGGCAACAACCGTTTTTAGACCGGTGTCGTCAACAGCGCGCAAAAGCCGTGAGACAATCGTCTTGCAAGCAGTTTCCTGAAATGACGCGCAAAGATTCTCGTTTGTCTTCTCGTAGCCCGGCTTTAAGAACATATCCGCCTGATGAATAACGGCTGTTTTAAGCCCGGAAAATGAGACATCATATCTGTGGTCTTCGCCCTTGTCGAGTTTCGGAACTGGAAAACTGAACGCCTTTGGGTCGCCTTTCTGTGCTAGACGGTCGATAATCACGCCTCCCGGATAGCCAAGCCCGTAAAATTTTGCGACTTTATCGAAAGCCTCGCCGATTGAGTCGTCAATCGTTGTTCCGAGAACTTCCAAATCGTCAAAACCGTTCACCTTCGCGATAATCGAGTGCCCGCCGCTCACGAGCAAGCCAATGTAAGGATAAGGAATTTCATTCTGAAGATGCGCCGCATACATATGGCCAAGCATATGGTTCACAGCGATAAAAGGCTTGTTTGCCGCCCACGCAAGCGTTTTTCCAAAAGTAAGACCGACAAGAAGAGCACCCATAAGTCCGGGGCGGTTCGTTGCAGCAATCGCGTCAACTTCGTCCAAAGTCAAATTCGCTTCTTTTAAAGCCTCGCGCACAACCGGCAAAATCCATTCAGCGTGCTTGCGGCTTGCAATTTCAGGCACAACGCCTTTATAAATCTGATGAAAAGGAATCTGAGTCGCAACAACGTTGCTCAAAATATTTTTTCCGTCCTCCACAATTGCGCAGGCGGTTTCGTCACAAGAACTTTCTATACCAAGAACTTTCATAATCCTAATTCTAACGAAGCGTTGAAGGAGTTGCAAACCGATAGCCGGCCGCCCGCATATAAGGATACATTTCAGAAAGCAAGTCCGGCAGAATATTCACGCTTTTGTCCACATGGCCGATTACAATCGCGTGGCCGTGGTTGTTCGCGTAACGCAAAGTCTCGTAAAGCCGCTCAAGCATTTTTTCTCGCGAAAGCTCGTTGTCAATGTAAGGTCCGGCTTTTTCAAAAATCGTCATGTCGCGCTCAAGAGCCGCCTGCGGAGCTTTTGTCTGCGCCGTCGTTCTGGAGTCAAGAAAATAAATTCTGTTTTCAAGGCAAGCGTCCAAAACCGCGCCGATTCTCAAAACATCGCCTGTAACTTCGCTTCCCTCGTGATTATTCATTCCTTTCACGCCAGGACCAAGAGACGCAAGATTTTCTTTTATAATTGAAGAAATTTCCGAAAAACTCATATCAACGGAAATTTTTCCAGGCCCCGGGTCAAGATTATGATTCACCGACTGCATCGGCTGATGAAGAATCACTTCCTTTCCGAGATTTCTCGAAATTTGCGCGCACTCGCGGCTGTTGGCAAGGCGCGGCAAAACCGCAATCGTAAGCGGAAAAGGCAAAGCAGCGTAACGCTTCACATTTTCCACGCTCCGCCCCGCGTCATCAATCACGATAACGACCGTCGCGCCGTTCACAGCTTTCGGAATGTCAAACCGAGAATTTTTCAAAGCCTGATTCTGCGCATTTTCATTTTGATTCAGATTTGAAACAGCAGCGATTTTTTGCGGATATTTTTCGATTTTCACAGATTTTGACGAAGAATTTGTGGAAACAGGACTTTCGGAAACAAAATTTCCGGAAGACAATTTTCTAGAAGATGGTTTTTCAAATTTTTTTTCCGTTTTCAAAGCAGACGAATTTTTCACGGAAGAATTTTTTGCAGGAGATGATTCTGAAAGTTTTTTTGAATCAAGATTTTTCTGAATATTTTGACTTGAAGGAATTGAATTTTGAGTTTTTAAAGATTCAGCAGGCTTCAAATTGTCAGACGATTTCGAATTATCAAACGATTTTGAATTGCTAGACAATTTTACATTTTCCGCAGTTTTCAAAGCCGAATTATTTTTTGCATTTTGACTCTGCGCCGCATTCTTAGAAACGTCAGGTTTCAAATCTACAAGAGATTTTGAGCTAGAAACAGTTTTAGAATCATTTTTACCGGAAGATTTTGAATTGCTGGAAAATTTCGAATCATAAGCAAAATTTTCATTTCGCTCAGAAAATTTTCCGTTTGGCTCAACAATTTTTGTCGCCTGAGACTCCATCCTTTTTTGATTTTTTGGCTTTTCCGCAGTTTTTTCAAAAAATTTCTCAGTTTTTTTATCAGAAACCGCCGCGACTTTTTCATTTTTTTCTGGAGAAAGTTTTTCGTGATTTTCATTCAAGACAACGCTCAATCCCAAGAAAACAGCGCAAAAGCAGCAGACGCACGCCGAAAAAACAGCGACTTTTTTTGTCGAAAGAACAACCTTCGGCTTTTTCGGCTTTTTCGCCTTTTTTTTCCGTGATTTTGCACTCGGTTTTGAATTTGTTTTTCCCGCAGATTTCGTTTTTCTAATAGCAGCCATAAAGTCCGAATATTTTAGACTTTTTAGCGTCTGTTGTCTATTTTCAAGATTTTTCCCGATTTTTCTTCAAAGACTCTTCTATATATTTTCATCAATTTTTTTGATTTCTTCAGAAATCAAAAATCACGCCGGCTTATCGTAGGCGGACTCAAATTCTTCATAAACTTTTTGCTCGATTGCAATCGCCTTTAGCTTCCGAATCGCGCGCATTTCAATCTGGCGCACAGTTTCCGCAGAAACTCCAAGCGCAAAGCTGATTTCGCGCAGAGTCGGCACGGAAGTTTTTCCATGAAAATTGTATCTTTCCATAATTATTTTCTGCTCTTTTTCAGAAAGCGAGCCGACCAAATCGTGAACCCGGCGGACATTTTCCTTTTTTATAAGCGAAAACTCAGGATTAAAAGTGTAGTCAGGAATCAGCTCGCCAAAAGTCACATCGTTTTCATCACCGCAAAACGCGTCAAGGCTTGTAAAAGAATAATCAAACGCGGAAATTTCGTTAAGCTCGCTTCTTTTTATTTTCAAAATTGCGCAAATTTCAGATTTTGAGGGAAATCTTCCATATTTTTGAACAAAAAGATTCTGCGCCTTTGAAAGATTTCTCAAAAGAATTTCCTTGCGCTGAGGAATCGAAATCATCGAATTTTTGTTGTGGACAAAACGCAACATATATTGAAGAATCCACGGATAAGCATAAGTTGAAAATTTCGTGTTGAAAACGTGCGAGAATTTTTCAGCCGCGGCAATCAGCCCCAAGTTTCCTTCCTGAATTAAATCCATAATCGGAATTTTGTAGTTTTTCACGACTTTTCCGGCAACGCTCACGACGAGCCGAAGATTCGAGTTTACAAGCTCGTTCACAGCGGCGCGGCTTCCTTTTTCAATCTTTTTTGAAAGCTCTTTTTCCTCATCAGAAGTCAAAAGCTTGAATTTGTTAATCTGGCAAACGTAATTATCCAAAATATTCATAATTTTTCCTTCTTTAAGCGATAAAAAAATCTAAAACGCAGCAATTTTTTCTCGTAAAAGACAAAAATCATTTAGCAAATTCTGTGCCAAGTTCAGAAATAAATTAACCTTTTGAAGACAAATCAGAAACATTTTCTTGCATTATAAAGAAATAAAAACCAAATTTTCTTCTTAACTCATAAAAAAAATTTTTCACGGATTTTATGATAATATTTCTCTCATAATCGCTTTTGTGCAATTTTTTAGACAGGTGTAAACTTTTTTTCTAATCATTTTGAAACCGCAACGTATAAAAAAATGCACACAACTTTTGCGTTGTAAAGCCTCTCTTCAAAATATTTTACAAACCGCTTAAAATCATTTCGCAAATTTTCCATCAAAAAAATCTCTTGAGCTCAAAGCGTTTCTTTTTTTATCAAACTTCGCTATAATTTTCTTCAATTCTATTCTTCTTATTTTGGAGATTTTAAATGGCACGTTCAAAAATAGTTGTCCTGGATTTTGGCTCGCAGTACGCTCACTTGATTGCAAAACGTTTCCGCGCGCTTGGTTTTTATTCTGAAATCGCGCTTCCGTCTGCACCGCTTTCCACTTTTGAAAATGCAAAAGGCGTTGTTCTTAGCGGCGGTCCGGCTTCTGTTTACGACGAAAATGTGCCGGAATTCAACAGTGAAATCTTAAATCTTGACTTGCCGATTCTCGGGCTTTGCTACGGTCATCAGCTGATGGCAAAATCTTACGGCGGAAAAGTCGGAAAAGCTGAGACGGGCGAATTCGGCCACGCGACTCTTGTTTTAAGCGACGCAGGAAAATCTTCTCCGCTTTTCAAAAATCTTTCTCCAGAAACTCAAGTTTGGATGAGCCATCAGGACGAAGTTTTGGAGACTGGAAATGGCTTTGAAATCATCGGCTCAACAAAAGACTGCAAAAATGCCGCAGTTCAGAATCTTGAAAAAAAGAGATTTTCGCTTCAGTTCCATTGCGAAGTAAAAGACACGCCGGAAGGAAACAAAATCTTCCAGAATTTCGCTGAAATTTGCGGAATGGAAGTGAACTGGGACGAGGACACGGTTTTAAATCATATTCTTGAATCAATCAAAAAAGACGCTGGCGACAAAAATGTTCTCTTGTTTTTGAGCGGTGGAGTTGACTCGACAGTCGCATTCGCGCTTTTGAACAAGGCTTTGGGGCAGAATCGAGTTCTCGGGCTTCACATCGACAACGGATTTATGCGCAAAAATGAATCGAAAAACGTCGAGAAGGCTTATCACGAGCACGGATTCAAAAATTTCGTTGTGAAAGACGCTTCCGAAAGTTTCTTGAACGCAATCAAAGGACTTACCGACCCGCAGAAAAAGCGGATGGCAGTCGGCGAGAATTTTATCACGGTTCGTGACGCATTTGTAAAAGAGCAAAACCTTGATGAAAGCAAATGGATGCTCGCTCAAGGAACGCTTTATCCTGATATTATCGAGTCAGGCGGAACAAAAAATTCAAAGACGATAAAGACTCATCATAACCGTGTTGACGGAATTCAAAAGCTCATCGCGCAGGGAATGATTATTGAGCCGCTTAAAGACTTGTACAAGGACGAAGTCCGCGCAATCGGAAAAAAACTCGCTCTTGCTGACGAGCTTGTAATGCGACATCCATTCCCAGGACCAGGACTTTCTATCAACGTTCTTTGCTCCGACGGAAAATTCACAGAAAAAGACGAGGACGAAATCAAAAAAGCGCAGGAAGAGCTTAACAACGTTGTAATCGACCAGTTCTGCCAGCATTGCACAGCGGACTTGAAGCGTTCTGTCTTGCCAGTCCGCTCGGTTGGAGTTCAAGGAGATTTCAGAACTTACAGATTCCCGGCTTGCCTCACGTTCAGAAGCGAGGGAGACGGATTCTATCACATTCCGAAAATTCGCGATAAAATTGAAAGCTGCTCGACAAGAATCACAAACGACGCGCAATATCTTAACAGAACTGTGATTAAACTTTACCAGAAGCCAGAACTCAAAGATGAGGATTTGAAACTTCAGGAAGGATACTGCGACCGCCGTCGCCTTGACCAGCTTCGCGAAGTTGACAACATCGTGCTTACAGAGCTTCACAAGAACAATCTTTACAGCTCGATTTTCCAGCATCTTACAATTGATTTGCCTTACGCTTCAAAAGCAGAAAACGCGAGCTTTGTTTTGCGTCCGGTCTGCTCGGAAGATGTTATGACAGCGCGCTTCGCCTGGCTTCCAATGGACGTTTTCAAGGAAATCATCAGGCAGATTGCACAGCTTCCGTTTGTTGACGCGCTTTATTTTGACGCGACAAACAAGCCGCCTGCAACATTCGGCTGGGAGTAACCGAAAAACTGATTTCTTTCGGTTTTCGACACAGAAATAGCAAATTTGCTTCTTGCAATTTTATGGAGAATTTTTATGCCAGATGATAAATACAAGTCAATTTCTGGAAGAAAGGTCTTTTTCATCAATCCGACGATTTCTATCGAGAATTTTGTGATAGGCCGGCTTCAGACAATGGAATATGAAGTCTACGTTATAAAAGACTATCGGATTGCAAAAAGCCTTTTCGCCGAAATTCAGGAAGGAATTTGCTTTGTCTGCCCCGATGCTGGACTAAGCAAAACCGGCTGGCATAATTTCATAAAATATTTTGAGAATAATATAGTTTTCAAGAATTTCGACTTTGGAATTTTTTCCGAGTCGATTGCAGAAAATAAAAAAGCTGAAATCACAAAAGACTTGAAGCTAACCGCAGGATTTTTTTCAATACTTGAAACGGAAGAGCTTGTGCGCGAGCTTGTAAAATCTTTAGACAAGCTTTCCGCAAAAGGAATGAGAAAATATGTCCGCGTTTCGTGCATGGACGCAACGGAAACTGAGCTTTACTGGTTCACGAAGCAGCAGAAAATGTTCCGCGCAAAGCTGCTCGACATAAGCAACGCGGGAATCGCAGTGAAGCTCAACGCCTCGCTTTCAAAAGAAGTTTTCGTGAACCAGCTCATTTCAGAGGCGACACTTATTCTCGCAGGAAAGCAAGTTCCAGTTTCGGTGAAAGTTACAGGAATCAAGGCTGTTTCCGGCGTTCTTCTCGTAATTATGATGTACGGAATGGACACGCACGTTTCGGCGCAAAATCAAATCCGCACGTATGTGACCGAAAAATTAAAGTCGAATCTTGAAGCGAAAATCAAAAATGTTCCGCTGGACAAGACAAATTACGAAAATATGGAAATCTAAAATCCGAAAGTTTTAACAGTCTCCGCTCCGCTCACGACAATCCACGACGAGCCGCCTTCAAGAGCCGCTTTTTTGATGTATTTTTCATAAGCCGCGTTCACTTGCTTTGCCGTAACTTTCTGGACTTTTTCAGAGCGTTTTAAGTACGCGCTTTCAGAGCCGTAATTTTCAAGGCTTGAAACGATATTTCCCGCAATTCCAGAGGCATTTTGAGACGACGAGAACAGGCTTGTTATGTACTTGTTTTTGTACTGCTCAAGTTTTCCGGCAGTTTTTCCAGAATCAAAAGACAAAACCGCAGAATTTATCACTTCTTTCAGATTTTTTGAATTGTTTCCTTTGTAAACTGAAATAGCTCCGAGCATTTGCCGGCCGCCAATCACGCCGGTTCCAATCGAATAAACCGCCCCCGCTTTTTCCCGAACTTGGTCAAAGAAAATGTCATCAAGATACATTGTCGCAATTGCAAACGGAATGTAATCCGCAGAATTTCGCTCCGGGCAAGAAAAAATTCCTGCAATGTAGCCGCTTTCGCCCGCCGCCGGATTTTCCGCATAAACAGTCTCGCCTGCAATTTCAAGCGGCGGAATCACAGGCTTTGTCCAAGATTTTTTTTCTATCGAGCCGAAATATTTTTCAAGCAAAGCAGAATATTCTTTTGTCTCGTCAACGTTCATATCCGCAACAACGACAAATTTTATTCTTTCAGAATTCAAAAGCGAAGCAAAATGATTTTTCAAATCCTCAAGCGTAATCGAAGAAAAAGTCTCCTCGCGCGCAGAAGGCGAAATCTCATAAGGATGATTCTTGAACGCGAGTTTTGAAAGCTCCAGCCCCAAAATTCCAGTCGGCTCGGCCTTTCTTCTTGAAATCGAGTCGAGAGTTTCCGTCGCAATCTGATTAAAAATCTTCTCTTCCATATTCGGATTCAAAATCGCGTCCGCAAAAACAGAAGTCACTTCGTCCAAATCGCGTGAAATGCACAAAAATCCGGCTGTTGAATAATCGCGTCCGGCAGAATAATTCATCGAGAAACTTTTTTCATATTCGAGTTTTTGAATTTCATCGTAAGAAAAATTTTTGCTTCCATGAAAAGCAAGCTCCAGCGCAAAATCCTCAATTCCGTCTTTTTTGATTTCGTAAGACGCGACTCCGCCCTCAAAAATCATCTTCAAGACGACAACTTTGCTTCCGCGGTTCTGCTTGAAAAAAACAGGAATTCCGTTTGAAAGTTTTTCAGTTCTAAAATCCGAAATATTGTCCGCATAAAAATTCGCGCCGCCAAAATTTTCAGAATTTGAAGCGCAGGAAACAAAAAAAACGCAAATCGACAAGAAAAAAGCGAGAAAAACGGATTTCAAGAGCGAATTTTGAATTAAAATCCTGAAACTATTTTTTTTAATTTTGTCTATCATAAAGTCTCCTAAAAATTCAATGAATCAGCGAAATAAAAGCGCAAAGCGATTTACAGGCACGAACGCAATTTTTTATCTCGCATTATTTTATCCAGAACGCGTTTTCCGCTGTGATTTCCTTGTATCCGGCTTTTTCAAAATCCGCCTTGTATTTTTGCCAAATTCCAGGGCTCACAGAAACAAGATAAACGCCGTTCTTTCCTTCAATATAATTTTTCACAAACGAAACAACGTCATCTTCCGTAACTTTCGAGATATTTTCATCATAGGAAAAGAAATAATCCGCGTCCACGCTCGACCAGACCGAAGAAATTCCCGAAACAAGAGCCTCCGCAGACTCAAGCTCATAAATTCTTGAATCTTCAAGCTGCTGGACAACGGAGTTCAGCGTGTTTTCATCAAAAAAACGATTTTTGTCCGTCATCAGCGGAACAAGTTTTTCATCGATGACCGAAAGGAATTTTTCAGATTTTTCAACAGGATTCAAGCCGACGGAAGCAAGCATCGCAGCGGAAATTCCAGCCATCGCGCTTGCCCTTCTCGTTGAATAAAATCCGCTCACGTAGTCGCTGTCTGGAATTTCAAGACTTTTCTCAGAAACAAGCGATTTTGCAAACTCGCCCGAAGGATTTGAAACCACATTCGACCAGACATCGGCCGCATAAGTCTCGTCCGCATTTTCCTCGCCGTCAGGCCCGCGCAAATAAAGCCCGGCAGTGATTATGCTGTCGGAATTTCCAGAGTTCACAAAAACATATTTTTCAGTTTTTTCGACAGAATTTTTTGAAGGAACGCCGTAGTCAGGCACTGGATTTTCCGATTTTTTCCAGTCTCCGAAAATTTCCTTTACGTATTTGAAAACTTCCTCGTGACGAACATCTCCGCCGATAAAAATCGCCGAATTTTCAGGAACGTAAAAAGTCTGCTGCATTTTTTTCAAGTCGGAAACTGCCGCATTTTTTACAACATCAGGATTTCCGCCCGGATCAAGCCGCCACGGGCAAGCTGGAAACAACGCTTTCATCAAGCCAGAAGAACGGATTTTTGAAGGATTTGAAAAATCAGCCTCGATTTCAGACAAAACAACTTTTTTTTCGTTTTCAAGCTCGTTTTCATCAAGTTTCGGAGTTCTAACTGCGTAAGACCAAAATTCAAGTCCTTCTTTGACTTTTGAAGACGGAATCGTGAAAAAATAATTTACGCGGTCAAGTCCTGTTGTGCCGTTGTAGTCGCTCACGCCAAGCTTGTTCATCGCCTCTGTGAATTCAACCTGATTTGAATATTTCGCGTTGCCCTTGAAAAGCATATGCTCGTAAAGATGAAAAAGCCCGGCAGTCTCTTTTGTGTGAGAAACCGCGCCGGCACGCACCGCAATTTCAATGTAGACAAGCGGAGCCGCCGAATTTTCAGCGACAAAAAGCTCAAGTCCGTTTTCAAGCGCGTAACGGTAAACGCCAGAATAATTTGTCTCTTGGGAAAAAACAAAAGGATTTTGAAAGATTTGAATCAGGACAAAAAACAGGAAAAAAAGTTTTTTATGATTTTTCACAAAGTTCAGATTAAACATATAAAATAGAACAAAAGACTTTTAGGATTGATACAAAAACGCGTCCGAAAAATGAATAAAATCGCTTTCCGAACGCGTTTTCAAAAAAAATGAATTTTTACTGGTTTATCGCGCTTACAACCGCCGCAATTCCGGCGCGTCCAACGTTGCTTGATTTTCCGACGCCCCATTTCTGGCTTCCGTCATCTTCGGTAATCAAAACGTACGCAACCGCCTGAGTGTCGCTTCCTTTTCCGACCGAGTGCTCGTGGAAAGCTGAAATATTGAATTTCGGAACATTCGTCTCGCGGAGAGCGGCAACAAATCCGTCAAGAGGACCGTTTCCTTTTCCGCCGATTGGAATTTTTTCTCCGTTGTAATTTATCACGCCGCGCACAGAAACAACTTCCTCGTTTCCAGCCGAGCCGACCATAGTCGTTGCAAGGTCGAGAATTTCAAGCCGGGTTTTGTTTTCAAGCCACTGCTTCTCAAAATAATGGAGAATTTCCTCGGGATGAAGCTCGCGCTGCGCCTTGTCGCTTTCCTCTTTTATCAGATTGCCGATTGCAGGCTGCATCGCTTTTGGAATCGCGTAGCCAAAATTGTGCTCAAGAATAAAGCTCGCGCCGCCTTTTCCAGACTGCGAGTTGATTCTGATGATTCCCTCGTATTTTCTTCCGATGTCTTTCGGGTCGATAAGAAGATAAGGAACGTCCCAAACAGCATTTTCCGCCATATTTTCACGCGCTTTAAGGCCTTTCGCAATCGCGTCCTGATGACCACCGGAAAGCGCCGTGTAAGCCAAGCCGCCAGCGTAAGGAGTTCGCGGATAAATATCCATTTTTGTATATTCCTGATAAGCATCCGCAATTTCCGGCAAGTCAGAAAAATCAAGCTCCGGGTCAACGCCCTCGCTGAACATATTCAAAGCGACCGTAACAACATCAAGATTTCCAGTGCGCTCGCCGTTTCCAAAAAGGCAGCCTTCAACTCTGTCTGCTCCAGCCAAAATTCCAAGCTCGCAAGAAGCGACTCCAGTTCCCCTGTCATTGTGGCAGTGAGTTGAGATAATGCAGGCATCGCGGCGTGAAATATTCTTTGCGAAATATTCGATTGCGTCCGCGTAAATGTTCGGAGTGTAACATTCAACGGTCGTCGGAAGATTGAAGATAATCGGCTTTTCGCTTGACCAGCCCCACTCGTTTCCGACAGCCTCGCAAATTTCAATCGCGTAGTCGATTTCTGTCATCGAAAAACTTTCAGGAGAATATTCAAGCCGGATTTTCTCTCGTTCCGATTCCGGCAAGTCTTTCATACATTCTTTAATGCATTTTACGCCATCAACCGCAATCTTGATGATTTCTTCTTTTGACTTATTGAAAGTGTATTTTCTCTGAGCCGGAGAAGTCGAATTGTAAATATGGAAAATGACGTTCGGCGCGCCTTTAATCGCTTCCATTGTGCGGCGGATCAGCTTTTCGCGCGCCTGGCAAAGCACCTGAATCGTAACATCTTCAGGAATGTGATTTTCCTCGATAAGACGGCGGCAAAAGTCAAATTCCGTCTCAGAAGCCGAAGGAAAGCAAATTTCAATCTCTTTAAATCCGATTTTTACAAGCAAATCAAAGAACGCAAGCTTTGTCTCAATTCCCATCGGGTCAATCAAGGCCTGATTTCCATCTCGCAAATCAACCGAACACCAGATTGGGGCTTTTGTAATACGTTTTTCAGGCCAGTCCCTGTTTTTTAACGGAATCGCTGGGAAAGGTTTGTACTTAGACGCGTTCATCGATGCTTTCATAAAAAAATCTCCTTAAAAAAAAAGACCTGCCGCAAAAAAGCAACAGGTCTGTTAATTACTAAATAAATAACACCACTACCGAAGCTTTTTTAGCTTTTTGTTTAGAGAAAGGTTAGATAGTAGTAGTGTCATAAACATATTAGCAGTATGAAACTTTGCAGAATTTTAGTCAAGATTCGCGAAAATTTTATGAAGATTTTTCTCGAACGACTCAACTTCAGGCTTCATCTCGTAGATAAATTCGTTGTCCTCAAAACTTCCGATAACCGCATTCATCTCGTGGGAATCGTCAAAAGTCAACATTCTAAAGTCATCGTCAAAATCTTTCATTCTCGAAATCAAAGTTGACTCGTACATCTCGTTGTTGATTGCGGAAACATCGTCCTCAATGTCCTTGAAAATCTCGCGTGTGAATTTGTGAATCGGGCGCGAGTAAAGTTTTTCAAGAAGATTGAGCGCGTAGGAAAGCCGCCATGCTTCATAATGATTTTCGCACTCGTCGTAAAATTTATGGACTTCGCCCCAAGTCTGAACCGAATATTCCTTTATCATTCCGAAAAGCTCGCGGATTTTTTTTTCAGGAATAATCTGACCGCCAGCGTTCACCCATTTTGTGTAAAGCGGAATCTGCAAAATCTCGTCAAAATCGTCTTTTGAAAGATTCTCCTTTCCTTTTTTCTGGCAATATTCAACAAGGCAGCGAACGGCAAAATATTTTGCGATTTTCCGATATTCCCTGTAGGCTTTTACAGGCTTTAAAATCACCGCCCCGTATTTTTTCTGCGCGGAATTATCTTTTAAAGTAAATTTCGCGTCAGGATTCTGATGAAGAAAATCTTTCGCAGTCTGATAAAGAGCTTCCTTGTCATTTTTGCACGCGAGAATTTTCTCATTTTTTTCCGAAAGAAGATAATCTCTCGTAAGCTCGATGATTTTACGCAAAGCCGCCTCGACTTCCTGCATTGTGTCAGGCGCGAGCGGGTCGGTTTCAATGTGCTGAATCTTTACAACGCGCTTGTCGCGCTTCTGGAACTTGCTTTTGTTCCGCGCAACTGAATACATATTGTAAAGGAAAGAATATGCCGGAATTATGTTCACAGGCTTCATGTCGCCGTTTGAGCAGACGAGCGCGAAAGGATAAGCGATGTTAAGCTCGTGCTGATAGCTTCCTTTTGCGACTAAAACAAAGCTTGCGAATTTAGAATTGAATTTAAAGTCAGTGCAAAGCCCCGGCCAGAATCCGCGTCCTGCAAACATTTCTCCATCTGGCGAGCGCGAGTTGTGGTTTGAGCCGATTGTCGCGTTTGAAGCGATGTTCGACTGACCGCAAACCGTTGACGCAATCAAAAATGATGAATTGTGATGCTGCTCATGAAAAGGAAAAATCAGATTGTTCAAAAGCTCGCAGCATGAAACTGTGGAATTGTCGCCAAGAACAGAATTCAAAAGCCTTGCGCCGTATTTTAGCTGGCAGTTTCTTCCGATTACAAAGCGAACCGCCACCGCCTGATAAAAAACTTTCGAGCCGTAGCCCAAAATTCCGTTCACAAGCTCCACGCCTTCTCCAATCTGGCTTGGCTCGTCAGCAGACGAAAGAACCGTGACATTTTTCAGCTTGAAAGCGCCTTTTATGTAAGCGTTCTGCCCGATTTTCACATCTTTTAGAAGAGTCGTGTTTTTAATCACAACGTCATCGGCGACATTTCCGAAAGTGTCGAGCGAAACCGGCTGATTTTCTTCCGTAAGCTCAAGAAAACGCCGTTGCAAAACCTTGTCTCCTCTGTATTTTGACCAGATAAAAGCGTCCGCAGGAATCATCTCCTCAAAAGGCAAGATTGCGCGTCCGTCATTCTCGTTCCCAACTCCAATCCAGATTCTGTTTGACTCAGGCTCGCCCGTCTTTAAGATTCCGTTCCCAAATTTTGAATGAACCGTGCAGCTCATCTCGGTGATGTTGAAAAGAATGTCGTGGCTTCCGATTTTATAATTTGAAAGATAGCTCACGTTTCTGATGACAGAATCATCTCCTACAACGACATTTTCAAGATAAGAATCATAAAATCCTGCCGCCAAAATCAAATCGTGATATTTCAGCGAGATTTTCCGAAGCTTTCCGACAACAAAAAATCCGAAAATCTGGCAGTTTTGAATAAGGCTCGCGTCAAAATCGTTTTTATCAACCCAAATATTTTTCCAAGTCGGGTCAGAATTTCTATTTGTTTTTTTCAGCTCTTCAATCTCGTTTTCTGAGAGCTGTCGTTTTCCGTCCAAAAAATCCGTGTAAAACTGAGGAAGCGAAGAAGAATTTTCCTCTTTAATAATTGATACCATATTCCTATCATTTTAATTAGAAAATTCACAATTAACAATGCAAAACGAGAAAAAATCTGATAGATTAGCTTTCAGGCGGCTTTTAGCGCGCGAAATCAAAACCGATATGAAAAAACGTTTTTTACTTTTAATTTTTTTTGCAGTTCAAAAATTTTTGTTCGCATTCAGTGCGGACGACATAAAGCATTTTACGCTTGAAAACGGGCTTGAAATCTATTTTTTGCAGGACATTTCCTCTCCGGTGATTCATCTTGAACTTGACGTGAAGGCCGGATTTTCGCGCCAGACTGAAAAAAACGCCGGATATTTTTCTTTCTATGCGAAGATGAAAGGCGCGGAAGCAGGAGCGGACATCGTTTCGTTCACAAAAACGGCTTCGCCGGACGGAGTTGAAAAAGCGATTCTTGAGCTTTCCGAAGTTATGCGGCCGATTTCTCTTTCTGATGACGAGCTAAAAACGCAGATTGAAAACACAAAAAACGCGCTTGAAAAATATTTTTCTGAGCCGGCAGGTTTTATAAACAGCGCAATTGACTCGAAAATTTTTCCTGAAAATCCGTGGAAACGCTCTAGCGGAGCCGTTCCGTCTCTTTTTGAGCCAAAATCGGCGGCGGAAAGCAGAACGATTCTTTCTTCAATCGCAAAAAATTATTACACGCCGTCAAATTCCATGCTTTTTGTGAGCGGAAACATCACTGAAAATTCGGTTCTGGAGCTTGCAGAAAAATATTTCGGAGAATATGGCGGAATTTCAAGAAGTCAAAAAATCGAAAAAAAATCTGATGAAAACGGAAAAAAATCATCAAATTTTTCAGAAAATCTTTTGGAATCGCAAAAATCTTCGGGAGTCTCAAAATCCAAACAGAAAAGATTCGTTATTCACGACAAAAGTTTTGCAGACGAGATGACTCAAATCTGCGTCCAGTACAAAAATCTTGGAAAAAACGAGACTGAAATTCTCTCTGAAATCTGGAACGACAACGAATCTGTGTTCAAAAAAACACTTTTGCGCCAGCGGAATCTGAAAATCTTGGGCGCGGAATACATCGACGCTTCGTCTGCGAAAGATTCAATGGCGGCAAGGCTAATAATCCAGTCGCTTCTGGGAATTGTAAAAGTTAATCCGGTTGTTCAGGCGGACTTGTTTCTTTCAAAATCGCGCGAAGACGAGGAAATTTCAGACGAAATGATTCAGAACGCGGTAAAAAAACGCAAAGCGGAAAATCTCAAAATTTATGAGAATTCCGCAAAACTGATGGCAAATCTTGCGGCTTTTGTTTCAAATTGCGACGAAGAAGATAAAGAAGACAAAATTGCAGCTTTTTTCAATCAAAATGAAAAGCTCGGCGAAATTTCAGCGGAAAATTTACAGCAGGCGGTTCAAAACGAAGAGCCTTACGTTTTTGTTCTGGTGAATTCAAATGTCTACAATAAAAATGCGAAAAATTTCAAAAACGCGGGCTATAACGTGATAACTTCAAAAAACGCGCTTTGGTTTCAAAATCCTGAGTACAAAAATCTTTTCGCAAAAAAAGAGATTCAAAACGCGCAAAAAAATTTTTCTTTGCAGGAAGATATTTTAAAATCCGCAGACAGATTTATCCAAAAATCAAAATCGGAAATCGCAGTTCTCTCGCTTGAAAATGAAATTCCAGTTGTCTTAAAACAAAATCCAAATTCGAGCCAAGTTGAGGCCAGCTTGATAATCGCGGGCGGAGACTTGCTTTTTGCCGACAAAACTCCGGGGCTTGCTTCTGTTTTGACAGGCGCAATCGCGGCGAACATCAGAAATCAGCTTGACTTGTTCGCGGCAAACGGCGCGATTTCAAAAGATTCTTATGAAGTGAGGGCGAAAACGAGCGCGACGCAATCCGTAATCGACACAATAATTCCGGCAAAGAATTTGAATTTCGCTTTTCAGGCAATGTACACCGCGCTTATTTTTTGCGACATAACGCCAGCCACCGCCGACATGATGACTTACGACGAGCGCACAAAATGGCGGCTAAAATCAGGAACTGCGGAATTTCAGCTTTTGTGCAACGCAATGCGAATTCTTTACAAAGACACAAAATATCCGAAACTTTTTGAAGACGAAAAGGACAAGCCAGCCGATATGAATTTCACGAAAATTCTCGAGGCTTATCCTTCGATTCTCGACGCAACGCGATTCTCTTTCGCTGTAACAGGCGGATTTTCTGACCAAGGAAAACTTCTTTCATATCTGAACAAGACTTTCGGAACGCTTGAAACGCATCCTGAAACAAGAATTTTCGAGACAGGGCTTCCAAAAACGCAAATCAAGGAGACAGAAAAAAAATTCGCGCTACGGCATTTGTTTTTGACAGACATTCCAAAAGAAAAAGCCGGTCCAATGCCAGCCATTCTGATTCCGACGACGAAATTTTTAGACCCGGTTTTGTATTGCATCTCTTCTCCAGACATTTCCGCTCCTGATTCAAGCCTTTTCAACGCGCTTTTGCTTGAAATCGGAAAAAAAATGAATGAAAAAGCTGCAAAAGCAGGAAGCGAAAGCAAAGTGAAAATCGCTCTTCCTGAAGCCGACATTCCGTTTGCGCGGATTTTTGTCTCGAATGTTGAGCGGACTTCCGGCGCGGACAAAATTTACAAGGAAAGCGTTGACGAGATAAAATCTGAAATCAGAAAGCAGCTTGAGCTAAAGACAGAAGGCGTTTTTGACCTTGAAAAAAATGAGCTTCTGGCGCGTCTCGAAAACAACTGGATTACGGAAGTTTTGCCTGAAGCAGGAACAAACGAAGGCTTAGCCGAGCTTGTAAAAAGCAGCTTTATCCTCGGAAATCCGAATCTTTATCTTGAACAGTACAATTCTGTGGACAAGGCGAGCCTCGAAGATTACTTTTTGATTGCCGAAAGCTATTTTTCAGACAAGCCGCCGATGAGACTTTACTCAAAAGACAGCAATAAATGAAAAAATGCGGGACGAAGACGCGAAATTAAAAAATCTTCAATAAATCACGCGGTCAACTTTTCTGTCGAATTCGTCGCATGGAATATCGTCTGCAATCTGGCAAGGAAGGCAAAATCCGCAGCGGAAAACGTCAAGTCCGGCTTTTTCAAGTCGCTCAAAATAACGGTCGTAAAAGCCCTTCCCCTTTCCGAGCCGTTTTCCGTTGTCCGAAAATGCAAGACAAGGAACAATCATAAAGATTTTCAAGGCCAAAAACGATTTTTTTGATTCAAAGTCGAGGGAAAATTTTTCAAGAGAAGAAACCGGCTCCAAAATTCCAAACGCGCCCTTTTCAAGCTGTTCTTCAACCGGCAAATCTTTTCTCAAAACATAAAAATCCATCGTGCCAGTCGCCGCCTCGGTCTTAGTTCCGTTTTCCTCGGATGATTTCGTGCCGACATCGGTCTTAGCATCGACAAATTCCGAAGATTCTGCCACGCAAGATTCAAAACTGCATTTTGGAACTGCGACAGTTTTCCCGGATTTCAAGGCGGCTTCAATCGCAAAAAAGCAGTCCGCCTCGTTTTTCATCGGAACATAGGCGAGCAAAACATCGGATTTTTTGTATTCTTCAAGAGAAATGATTTTCTCGCATGCCAATGCGGAAATTTTCTCCAAATTATTCGAAGAAATCCATTCCTTTATTTTTCCGCGCATAAGTTTTCTAAGATTCGATTTTTGATTTTTGATTTCGTTTTTATCGATTTTGACAGAAAAATCAGAAGAATTTTCAAAAGATTCGGTTTTCATAGCACGCACGATTTAAAATAAAAAAACACTCGACCAAAACAGTCAAGTGTCCAAAGACGACCCCTGCTGGGCTTGAACCAGCGACACATGGATTAACAGTCCATTGCTCTACCAACTGAGCTAAGGGATCATTTTTTAATGATTCAAGAAAGAAAAAGCACTCAACCAAGGAAGTTAAGTGCTTAATCACGACCCCTGCTGGGCTTGAACCAGCGACACATGGATTAACAGTCCATTGCTCTACCAACTGAGCTAAGGGATCATCTCTGATTTTTTTGAAAATCAGAAGCGGGATGTGCGGGGCTCGAACCCGCGATCTCCGGCGTGACAGGCCAGCGCGATAACCAGCTTCGCTAACACCCCAATCAACGTTCAACGTGAGTATTATGTTATAGAAATCGCAAAAAACAGTCAATATCTCAAAACAGAAATTTTGATTATTTTTCAATTTTTTTTGAAATTTTCTCTTTTTATCGCTTTGTTTTTATGATGTTAAGATTTCAGGGATTCCACCTTTCATAAATCAAAATCAGAATCCAAAATCATCTTCCTGTTAAAAAAACGCGATTTTTCAAAATCGATAGAGTTCTAAAGCTTTATGGAATATAATTATTGAAGATTTTAATGATTTTTTCAATTTTCTGAGAAAACGATAAACAATCATTAAAAAATGCGGCTTTAAATGCGATTTTCAGAAAGTAAAATCACACGCGGCAAAATCGGCTTTGCGGAATTTTTGGCAAAGCAACCGCCGCACAAATCAAAATGGAGAATAAAATGAAAAAAACAGCTTACAGGATTTTTATCTTAATCGGCGCGCTGGCGGTGATTCAAGTTTTTCCAGCTTTTTCACAGACGAAACAGACGCAGTCTCAAAACGGCAAGGCGATTTATTCAATTCCAAAATTCGAGCTAAAAATAAATGAAAAAGGAATGCCGGGCGCAGTTTCAGGAAAAAGCGCGCAGTGCGAAATCAGCTCGGTTGTTTACGAGCCGAAAGGCAAGCTTGAGCCAGACACGCTTTTTTATGCGACTGTAACTTACAGGGCGATTGGCGAAAATTATTTTACGGAGCAGACAAAAACTTCTCCTTTAAACAAGACAGAGGCGAAAATCATAAAAGGCGGCAAAAAAACGCTCGTTGTAAAATACACAAGAACGAAGACTCAAAAAGATGAAGAATCTAAGGCAGAAAAAAGAAACATAAAGCAAGAAAGAGAAATTGCAAAAGCAAAAACGCTCGCAAGCGGCGATTCAGCGCAAGAGCAATGGAAAGGCGCGCCTGCAATTTTAAGGCAGACTCCGTTTGAATTTGAAGGCGGAAACGGCACTGTTGAAAATCCGTTCTTAATCAAAACTCCAGAGCAGCTAAATTCTGTAAGATTCGGGCTTGATTTTCATTACAAGCTGATTTCGGACATCGACCTTTCAAAATGGGGCAACTGGATTCCAATCGGCGGAACTCCATCTTATGGCGGCTCGCATGGCGGACAAACTTATCAGGAAGCGGATGAAGGCGGCGGAAGGTTCACAGGCTCGCTTGACGGAAACGGACACGTAATCTCAGGA
This sequence comes from uncultured Treponema sp., assembly GCA_934691925.1. Lineage (GTDB taxonomy): Bacteria > Spirochaetota > Spirochaetia > Treponematales > Treponemataceae > Treponema_D. Next base: position 24,635 of record CAKUTI010000007.1, read on the forward strand.
ATGACTATAATCGACCATAGAGATGACATCTTTATGGGAACAAATGAAGCAGAACGTTCCTATGCGCTTTTCGCAGAAATGATAGCCCCGAAAGATTTCAGGCAAAAGCAAAACGGCTTTATAAAAAATCTCGGAATCGTAAACTACACAATCGATGTGAGCTACACAAATCTAAAATACAAATGCACTCTCAATGCGGCGGCGCTTTCAACATCGGCGGCAAGCAGAACTTTTGAAAACTGCTATTCTTCAGGCGGAAAAATCAAAATCCGCACAAGCCGGGAAGATGAAGAGGAAACTTTTGTGACAATTTACGCAGGAGGACTTGTCTCGTCGGCAATCCACACAAAAGTCATAAACTGCTACAACACATCTCCGCTAATAATCACAACAAGCGACACGGACTATATAAACACACAAATCGGAAGCAAGCGGATGGTCATGGCAGGCGGAATCACCGCGCAAACAGCATACAGCGACTTTATCGGCTGCATGAACTCAGGCGAAATTTCAGTTCCTTACGCAAACTGGGGACTCGCGGCTCTTTCGGCTGGAATCGTGGCAAGGGTTACAATCGACGACGCGCCGGAAAACATTTACAGCGCGTCGCCGTCTGGAGCGACAAACATCACAAGCTGCTACAACATCGGAACAATCCGCGGAACTTACGTTGCAGGCGTTATGGGCTACACAGGAACAGACTGCTACATAAGCGACTGCTACAACGCTGGAAATCTTGAAATCGACGAGCAGAATCCAAACAAAGAGCCTTCCCTGATAATAAAAGCCGACATCGCGCTTCCAATCTGCAAGATTTTTAACTACGGCAAAAAATACGTTCACGACAACGGAATAAAAGATGTTTCAGGCGAAATGTGGACAGATTCTCCTAAGCTCGGAAGAAAAATCCTAAAGGCGATTCCAGAAGACAAACTTGGAATCAAACCAAGCGTGCTGGAAGCTCCAGTTCAAGTCGGAGAATTTTCAGACGTGATGTCAAACGACATTTTCGCGCTTTCCGTTCCCTGGGCAGTTGAAAAAGGAATCGCGAAGCCTTCGTCAAAAACAAAATTCTCACCAGACGAGCCTTGCACACGCGGACAAGTTCTCACTTACATTTACCGCTGGAACGGCTCGCCAAAAACTTCGATAAAAAATCCGTTCAAAGACGCAAAGCCAAGCGACAGTTTTTACAGCGCGGCTCTCTGGGCTTACGAAAAAGGAATTTTCAAAGGAATCACGCTCAACGGAAACGCTCCTTGCACAAGAGGAGACGCAGTCGAATTCTTATGGAAATACGCGAATTCCTATCCGATGAATCCGGCGGACAATTTTACCGATGTTCCGCGCACGTCAAAATATCATTCTGCCGTCTCCTGGGCTTACTGGATGAGAGTCGCGACAGGAATCACACCGACAATGTTCGAGCCGGATTCAGCCTGCACAAAAGCGCAAATCGTAACGTTCATTTATAATCTTGAGCACTCGCACTTTATGGACTGGCTAAAAATGGCTTTGGAACAATCAGGACAATAAAAATGGAAAAAACGGTCATTTAGCCAAGAAAAATGGCAAAAACCCAAAATCAAAATTGGAGAATAAAATGAAAAAAACAGCTTTCAGGATTTTTATCTTAATCGGCGCGCTGGCGTTTCTAACAAATCCAGTTTTCGCTCAGACAAAGAGAACTCAGTCCTCAAAAACTCAGACCGCAACGCAAAGAAAAACGGCTTCATCGTCGCAAACAAAGTCGAAAACGCAATCCTCGCAGTCGCAAACACAAAATCAAGCAACGAAAAGTCAACCGCAAATTTCGCAAAGTCAAAACGGAACGGCGATTGATTCCATCTACGGATTCGAGCTTAAAATCGATGAAAAAGGCATGCCTAATCTGGCTTCAACCGAAAAATCAAAATACAAAGTCGAGTCTGTCGTCTACGAGCCGGAAGGCCAGCTTGAGCCAAACTCTTTCGTTTCTGCCACAGCAACGCTAAAAGCCGTGAACGGAAATTATTTTATGCCTCAGACAAAAACAATCAGAGGAAGCAAAACCGCCCCGAAAATCGTAAAGCTTTCAAAAACAACTGCTGTCGTAAAATATTCCGCTTGGGTTGAAGCAAAAAACGAGCTTTCTGAACGGGAATTAAAAGAAAAAAACAAAGAGCTTGGAAAAGGAGAAATTCCGCATCCGAGAGTGCGCGTTGCAAAAGGCAAAAAATACGACCCGGTGTCAAGCATTTATGAAAACGCGAAAACGTTCCAGCCGTCTGTAATCCGAAATTATCCCACTACGAAAAGCATAAGCTCACGGCCGCTTCCAAACACTGTGGAAATTTACGATCTCAACGCGGAAAGAGATTTTCCTGGAGCTGTGGGAAACTGGTATCTGATTCAGGACGGAAACAAATACGGCTACGTTCCGGCATCTTGCGTAAAAGATGTTGTAAAAGAAAATTTCTGGGAAGGCGCGCCGGCAGTTCTAAAGGAAACTCCGTTCAAATTCGAGGGCGGAAACGGAACTGAAGAAAATCCGTTCTTAATCAAGACACCAGAGCAGCTAAATTCAATCAGATTCGGGCTTTCAAGGCACTACAAGCTGGTTTCAGATATCGACCTTTCAAAATGGGGCAACTGGATTCCAATCGGCGGCACTCCGGCTTATGGCGGCTCTTACGGCGGCCAGGGCGAGCATGAGGGCGACTACGACAGCGGAAAATTCACAGGCTCGCTCGACGGAAACGGCCACGTAATCTCAGGAATGACGATAATCGACCACAGAGACGATATCTTTATGGGAAAAAACGAGGCAAGCCGCTCCTACGCTCTCTTTGCGCAAACGAGTCCGCAGCCAGTCAACAAAGAACTGAAGGACGCAGTCATAAAAAATCTCGGAGTCGTAAACTACACAATCGATTTGAGCTACACAAAAATGAAATACAACTGCTATCTCAATGTGGCAGCTCTTTCAAGCTATCCAACAATGCTAACAGTAGAAAACTGCTACACTTCAGGCGGAAAAATCAAAATCCACACAGGACGCGCTGGAAGTCAAAGCAACAGAGTATGTATTCTTGCAGGAGGAATGTTCGCCGAAGTTTCATACGCGAATATCACAAACTGCTACAACACATCTCCGCTCATCGTAACGACAAGCGACACAGACTATATGAACTACAATTATTTAAGCAATTTCACAGGAAACCGCTCTGCAATCGCAGGAGGAATAGCAGGGCGGATGGAATACACGCACATCACAAGCTGCATGAACGCAGGCGAAGTCAACGTTCCTTACTCAAATTTCGGAGCGGGAAACGCGCTTGTAGGCGGAATCGTCGCAAAAGTTACGATTGGAGACGGCTCACATGCCATTTACGACTTGCCTCCAGAAAAAGCAAGCACAATAACAAGCTGCTACAACATCGGAAAACTTACAGGAACTGTAGTCGGCGGAATCATGGGCAACACAGGAACAGACTGCTACGTAAGCGACTGCTACAACGTTGGCGAGCTTGTAATCGACGAGGACAATCCGCAAATAGACCATCTCGCGATTTTCAAGGACGACATAATCTGCAAAGGAAGCGCGACTCTCGACTACGGCAAAAAATACGTTCACGACAACGGAATAAATGTTGTTCATGGCAGCAGATGGATAGATTCACCAACGCTCGGAAGAAAAATCCTAAAGGCTATCCCAGAAGACAAGCTCGGAATCAAGCCAAGCGAGAGTGAAAAAGAGACGCAAGTCGGAAATTTTTCAGATGTGATGTCAAACGACTATTTTGCGCGTTCTGTTCCGTGGGCGGTTGAAAAAGGAATCGCAAAGCCTTCATCAAAAACGAAATTCTCTCCAAACGAGCCTTGCACTCGCGGCCAAGTTTTCACATACATTTACCGCTGGCAAGGCTCTCCAAAAGTTTCAGTCACAAATCCGTTCAAAGACCTAAAGACTAGCGACTATTTTTATGATGCGGCTCTTTGGGCTTATAAAGAAGGACTTTTAGGCGGAGACACATTCAACGGAAACAAGCCTTGCACTCGCGGCGAAGCCCTCGAAATCTTGTGGAAATACACAGGCTCAATGGAGATGATTGCGATTGACGAATTTACCGACGTTCCGCGCTCGTCAAAATATCAGCAGCCGGTCGCGTGGGCGTACTACGGCGCAATCGCAAGGCCAATCACAAAAACCACGTTCGAGCCGGAATCAGTCTGCACAAAAGGCCAGATTGTAACGTTCATTTACCAAACTGAGCACACAGGCCTTATGGACTGGAAAACCATGCAAAATATGGCTCCAGACGATATAAATCCAGCAGAAATACTTAAAAAGCTCGGGCTTTAAGGAATTTTAAAACGCACTGAGTACGAAAGGAGATTCTAGAGCCTTGAATCGTACTGAGTACAAAGCTCATTTTCTGTGCTTTTTGTGAATCGTACTCAGTACGAATCCTGACTTTTCGATTTTTGTGAATCGTACCCAATACGAATGTCGTTTTTCACGATTTTCTAAAATCGTACTCAATACGAATGTCGTTTTTCACGATTTTCTTGAATCGTACTGAGTACGAAGCTAGACTTTTTAATTTTTATGAATCGTACTGAATAAAAAAAGCTCCGCTGGCTTTTCTGCGGAGCTTAAAATTATTCAGTAAAGAAAGAGTTATTTTTTAATATAAACAGTTTCATCATCATCAGCAGCAACAGCCATTGTATTTCCACTAATTGTAGCTTTCCAAATAAATTCTGAAGCATATTCTGATGGAACAGCAACAAGTTCTAATGATTCTGAATCCTCAAGCATGCCTTTTACAACTTTCTTTATTGTTATTACAACGTTGCCCTCTTTTGTTGTATCACCAGTATAAGTTCCAGTCGCCAAAGTAATATTTAAACCTTCAGAAGATTCAACAACCTTAAATGTGCTGTCGTCATAGAAATAAACAGTTTCTGTAACAACAGAACCGTCATCTTCATCCTTTTCTGTGCAGTACCAAGTTGTTACAACGCTTGGATCGTCGTCATCATCGTCATCGCTGCATCCTACAAATGCAAGCGCAAGAACCATAGCAGCCAAAACAGCCGAAATTTTAGCAAACTTCCTCATAATAAGTTTACTCCCTATAAAATTAGAAATCGCCAATCAAAAATTGGCTAGACAAGTGTACCCCCCCCGAAAAAAGTCAAGAGGTTTTACAAAATTTTCTAATTTTTCTTTATTCCACTAAGAAACTTCCAACAAAATCCGATTTATCGCCAAGAAAAAATGATGTAGTATTGTAGAAACTTAAAATTCACGCTAGCAAAACCAAAAAGGAACAAAATATGAAATTCATTTCGTGGAACGTGAACGGACTTCGAGCCGTGATGGGAAAAAACTTTATGGAGGCGTTCGCCTCGCTCGACGCGGACTTTTTCTGCCTGCAAGAGACAAAGCTCCAAGCCGGGCAGATTCAGCTGGAACTCCCTGGCTATCATCAGTTCTGGAACTACGCCGAAAAAAAAGGATATTCGGGAACTGCGATTTTCGCGAAGCACGAGCCGATTTGTGCAAGCTATGGAATCGGAACGCCTGAGCACGACACGGAAGGACGCGTAATCACTCTTGAATACGAAAAGTTTTTCCTTGTGACGGTCTACACGCCGAATTCTCAGGACGAGCTTCGCCGCCTTGAATACAGAATGAAATGGGAAGATGACTTCCGCGCTTATCTTAAAACGCTCGCACAAAAAAAAGGCGTGATTGTCTGCGGAGACATGAACGTTGCCCACGAGGAAATCGACATCAAGAATCCGAAGACGAACCACCGCAACGCCGGATTCACGGACGAGGAGCGCGGAAAAATGACCGAGCTGCTTTCGTCAGGATTCACCGACAGCTTCCGCCACTTCTACCCCGACACAGCCGAAGCCTACAGCTGGTGGTCGTACAGATTCCATGCCCGCGAGCGCAACACAGGCTGGCGAATCGACTATTTTCTCGTTTCCGACAGCATAAAAGACAAGATGGCCGGCGCGAAAATCCACACGGAAATTCTTGGAAGCGACCACTGTCCTGTTGAGCTGGACATGGAATTTTAATTTTGAACACACCTGTAAGAAAGCGCTTTGCGTGCAAAAACATTTTCTTTTTGCACGCAGAACATTTTTCAATACAATCGCTGCAAAATCCTATTGGCAAGCGCTGACTTTTCCATTCGCGTTGAATCAGCGTTTTTTTTTCATTATAATGACCGCATTATTTTAAAAAAAAGAGGAATCTTATGCTTACTTTGAAATTTGGCGGAACATCGATGGGAAGCGCGCGCAGGATTTTGGATTCTGTGAACATTATGATTGGACGCGCCCAGCAAGACCGTATTTCTGTTATTGTTTCAGCTGTCGCTGGAGTTTCAAACGCTCTTCAGGCCGCGATTGACGGCTGCGTTACCGGCGGAAATCCAAATTCTTACGTTGAAAGCATAAGAAAAACCCATTCTGACATCTGCGCGGAAATCGCTTCTTCAATTCAGGGATTTGACGCGAAAGAAGTCTTGAAGAAAATCGAGCTTAACTTTGAGGAGCTTGAAAAACTTTTGAACGGAGTCGCTTCGTTCGGCGAGTGTCCAGAGTCGATTCACTGCAGAATAATGGGAATGGGCGAGCTTTGCTGCGTTCCAATCGTGAATGCGGTTTTGCAGGCGAAAAATCAGAATGTGCTTCTTCTCGATTCAAGAAGATTTATTTTTACAACAGGAAGCCAAAAGGAAGGCGACCCTGACTATGCGAGAAGCTCCACTGCCCTTGCCCGCTACCGCGACGGAGCTGAGCCTGAGCAGGCGCGGATTCTGCTTTTTCCGGGATTTGTCTGCTCATGGATTAGCCATGCCGACGCAGAGCCAAAAATGGGGCTTTTAGGACGAAACGGCTCGGATTTTTCCGCGGCGATTATCGGAGCGGGCTTAGGCTCGTCAAAAGTTGAATTCTGGACTGACGTTGACGGAATCTACACTGCCGACCCTCGGATTGTCTCAGACGCGATTCTTGTTGAGGATATGACTTATGAGGAGGCGATGGAGCTTTCGTTCTTCGGCTCGAAAGTTCTTCACCCGAAAACGCTTGCGCCGCTTGCGGCAAAAGGAATTGAGGCATGGAGCTTGAATTCTCACAATCCGTCTGCAAGAGGAACTAGAATCGGAAAAGGCCCGTTTGAGTCTGAAAAAGGAATGGGGCCTGTGCGCGGAGTCTCGTGCCTTAAAAATATCTCGCTGATTTCAGTTTCTGGAAGCGGAATGAAAGGCAAGGCTGGAATGGCCTCGAGAATTTTCGCGACTGTAACACGCGCCGGAGTCTCGGTTCTTTTGATTACTCAGTCTTCATCTGAATACACGATTTCTTTCTGCGTAAGGCAGTCGGAATCATTGATTGTAAAGGAAGTTCTCTCTCAGGAATTCTCGCTTGAAATCAGAGACGGCGAAATCAACAAGATTAAAGTTCAGGACTACACGGCGATTGTCTCGATTGTAGGCGACAACATGAAGAAAAACTGCGGAGTCGCTGCAAAATTCCTAAACGCTCTTTCTGCGCGCGGAATCAACATTCTTGCGATTGCGCAGGGCTCAAGCGAACGCTCAATCTCGGTTGTAATCGACGGAGAATTTGGAGACACAGCGGTCAAGGCGACACATCTTTTCTTCTTCAACACCGCCCAGCCAATCGAAGTTTTCGCGTTTGGAGCGGGAACAATCGGCGGCGCGCTTATCGACCAGATTCGTGACCAGCACGAAAAGCTTCTTAAGCAGAATGTTGACATCAAAGTTCTTTGCATCTCTACTGCGGACGGAATGGTTCTTGACGGAAACGGAATCGATTTGAGCTGCTGGCGCGACCTTTCAAGAAAGGCGACAGACAAATCGAACGTTGACGAGATTCTGGACTTTGTAAAGGAAGCAAAGCCTCTGAATCCTGTTTTTGTTGACTGCACTGCGAGCTACGCTTTGCCTGAGCGTTATCTTGACATATTGAATGCGGGAATGAACATTGCGACTCCGAACAAGAGGGCAAATTCAATGGGAATGGACTTCTATAAGAAGCTTCGCCAGACTGCGAACAAGAACCACGTGCGTTTCCTTTACGAGACAAACGTGGGCGCGGGACTTCCAATCATCGACACTTTGCAGAATCTCTTCAAGTCAGGAGACTCGCTCGTCGGCTTCAACGGAATTATGTCCGGCTCTCTTTCATATATTTTTGGAAAGCTCGACGAGGGCAAAAAGTTCAGCGAGGCTGTAAAAGAGGCGAAAGAGCTTAAATTCACAGAGCCAGACCCGAGAGACGACCTTAAAGGAACTGACGTTGCAAGAAAGGCCTTGATTATCGCGCGTGAGTCTGGAATGTCGATTGAGCTTTCAGACATCAAGATGAATTCGATTTTCCCGGCGGATTTTTCGATTGAGGGAACTGTCGATGAATTTATGGCGAATCTTCCGAAAGTTGACGCTTATTTTGACGAGAAAATGGCGCAGCTTAAAAAAGAGGGAAAAGTTCTTAGGATGGGAGCCTCAATCAGAGACGGAAAAGTTTCCGTTGGAATGCTCGAAGTCGGAAGCGACAATCCGCTTTACGGCGTAAAGGGCGGCGAAAACGCGTTTGTCTTTGAGACTGCGCGCTACACGCCGATTCCGCTTACAGTGCGCGGCTACGGAGCCGGCGCTGGAGTTACGGCGGCAGGCGTTTTCGGAGACATTCTCCGCACCGTAAGCTTCAATCCAAGCAAATAAGTTTTAAGGCAACGGCCGGCGCGCTTTATTTTTGCGCCGGCTTTTTTGTTTTAAATAGCGGTGTGCAAAACACGTCATTCGTCATTGCGAGCCGAAACGACGACGCAATCCAGCTGCCCGGCACGATGCCGAAGAACAGCCGCATTTTTCCTTTTCGGCATGACGCCGAAGAGTCAGGATTCTGCAAAAATAGCGTTCGGCAAAACGCCGAATGTTGCTTTATAAGATTTTTCTCAATCGGCAAAACGCCGAAAGCTAAAAAATTTCAGAAACAGCAATCGGCACCGCGCCGAATCAAGACTTCTATAAAAAACGGCAATCGGCACCGCGCCGAATCACAACTTTCATAAAAAGGCAGTCGGCAAAGTCAGCCATTCGTCATTGAGAGGAGCAAAGCGACGAAGCAATCCAAAAACGTGTCATTCCGAACGTGCTCCGGCATTCCATAAAAAAGACAGCCCAAGCAGCTGGCAAAGCTAAAAATCCTCTATTTCCTAAAAACCTTGCTTTGCTGTAAAATAAGATTATGGTTATTGTTCTCAAAAATGACGCTTCTGAATCAGAAAAAAAGAATATAAAATCGCTTTTAAAGTCGAAAAGCTTCAAGATTAACGAAGTAAAGGGCGAGGAATCCACAATTCTTGCGGCGGTGGGAAAGCTTGCGATGGACACGCGCGAAGTTGAAGTTCTGCCGGGAGTCGAGAAAGTAGTTCCGATTTCAAAGCCTTACAAAATGGCGAGCCGCGAATTCAAGCCGGAAAACACGATTGTTGAAGTTCCGAACAACCGCGGGCAGATTATCCGCGTGGGAGGAAGCCGACTTGTCTCAATCGGCGGGCCTTGCGCTGTGGAAAGCCGGGAGCAAATGCTTGAAGCGGCCCAGGCAGTTGCGCAGGCTGGCGCGACAATGCTTAGAGGCGGCGCGTACAAGCCGAGAACATCTCCATATTCATTTCAGGGTCTTGGCGAAGAAGGCCTTAAATATTTAAAGGAAGCTGGCGACAAGTACGGTCTTCCGGTTGTCACGGAAATCGTGGCGGCGGAATATATTCCGGCAATGGAAAACAACGGCGTTGACGTTTATCAGGTTGGCGCGCGGAATATGCAGAATTTCGAGCTTTTAAAGCGTTTGGGAAAACTCGGAAAGCCAGTTATTCTAAAACGCGGACTTTGCGCGACAATTGAGGAATGGCTGATGAGCGCGGAATATCTTCTTTCTAGCGGAACTGAAAAAGTAATCCTGTGCGAAAGAGGAATCAGAACATATGAGACCGCAACCCGAAACACTCTTGATTTAAGCTCAGTTCCAGTTTTAAGAAGCCTGACACACCTTCCGATTATCGTTGACCCGAGCCACGCTCTTGGCGTGCGCGACAAAATTCCTCCGATGGCACTTGCAGCGATTGCGGCAGGCGCAGACGGAATCATTGTTGAAGTTCATTGCCACCCTGAGCAGGCTTTGAGCGATGCGGCGCAGGCACTTTATCCGGCGCAGTTTGACAAAATCATGCGCGACATTGAGGCTCTCGCCCCAGTGATTGGAAAGGAAGTTGCCCATATAAGAGCGGCTGAAAATCACGAGTCGCAAGGCGAGCAAACTTCAGAAAATCTAAAATCAGAGAATTCGAAGCCTCAAAAGTTCAAATGCGCTTTCTCAGGAAAAAAAGGCGCATACGCAGAGCAGGCGATTTTCAACTATTTTGACGACACGGCAGAAGCGGTCGAGACAAATTCTTTCGACGAGATTTTTCAGGAAGTTGTTGACGGCAAAGTTGACTTTGGAATGATTCCAATTGAAAACTCTACGGCAGGCTCAATATACAACAATTACGACAATCTTACGCGCTACGAGGACATTTCGATTGCGGGCGCGGTAACAATCAGAATTGAGCACAGCCTTCTTGCCCCGAAAGGCGCGGCTCTTGAAAGCGTTAAAAACGTTTACTCGCATCCGCAGGGGCTTGCCCAATGCTCGAATTTCATAAAAAAGCACGGTCTTCATTGCGTTGACACGGTTTCAACAGCGACTGGAGCGGAGCTTGTGGCGAAAAAGAACGACATTTCATGCGCGGCGATTGCAAACGCAAGAAACGCAAAAATCTACGGGCTTCAAATTCTTGCGCAGGGAATTGAAAACAATCCGACAAACTACACAAGATTTGTGGTAATCGCGGCGAACCACGTAAAAGGAATGGAAAAGAAAATTCGGCAGCTCGGAGAGAAAAAGCCGAACCGCGCGAGCATTTTGTTCACGACAAAAAACGAGGCCGGCGCGCTGTTTGACGCTCTCGGGATTTTCAAGGAAGCGAATCTTAGCATGAACCGCCTTGAGTCCCGCCCGATTGCAGGAAAGCCGTGGAAATACTGGTTTTACAGCGATGTTGTAATTCCACAGGAAGCAAAAAATCCTGTAAAATACGTGGAAGATTTTACGGAAAAGCTAAAGACAGCAGCCGAGGACATCAGGCTTTTGGGAGTTTACGCGGAGTAAGCAAAAATATTTTGCCCTTGCTGGCAGATTTTTAGAAAAAGGGGATTTTTATGGAACGTTATGTACTTTCGGTTTTGGTTGAGGACCACGCAGGAGTTTTGAGCCGCGTTTCTGGACTTTTCAGCCGGCGCGGATTCAATATCGACTCGCTCACAGTTTGCGAGACGCACAATCCAGGGCAGTCGCGAATGACGATTGTGGTTGTGGGAGACGAGCATATTTTGGAGCAGATTATCAAGCAGCTTTCAAAGCTCGTTGAAGTGATTTCGGTTTCGCACAGTCTGCCTTCCGAGACAACTCAGCGCGAAATGGCTTTGATAAAAGTAAAGGCTTCGGGAACTGACCGTGCTGTAATCATTGAGACCTGCGAGATTTTCCGCGCGCATATTGTCGATGTGGCGCAGAATTCTGTGATTGTGGAGTCAACAGGAAGCGAGGACAAAATCAAGAGCCTTATCCGCCTGCTCGAGCCTTACGGAATTCTGGAGCTTTGCAAGACAGGACTTTGCTCGATGGACCGCGGAGAAAAAGTTCTTAAATAATTTTGGGATTTTAGATTTTTGCGGCTGGCGATTTTTGTGACAGCAAAAACATTGAAAGCCGCGAAAAATATTTTTTCTAAAGAAATTCGCCGGGCAAGATGAATTGAAACTTCCTGTTTCCGGCGATTTTTTTGTCTTACGAACGTTTAGCGATTTTTTATTTACGGATTTTGAATTTTATACTTGTGCGGACTTTTTCCTGTTAGTTTTTTGAACCAGCGGTCAAACTGCGTGATTGAGCCGAATCCGCACTGCAAAGCAACTTCCATAACAGAGCAGTTTTTCCCAAGAAGCGAGCACGACTTTGCGATTCTCAGCGAATTCACGTACTCAACAAAAGTAAAATCCGTGAACTGCTTAAAGCTGCGGCTCAAATGGCTTGCCGTCATATTGAAGCGCGATGCGGTTTGTGAAAGATTCAAGTCCTCAGAAAAATGCGTGTTCACCCACTCGATGATTTCAGAAAAACGCTCGTTCATTATGAACGCCGGAAGCGAGTCGCTTTTGTTTTCAACGCTGTGGCGGCTAGCAAAAACCAAAATTTCAGTCAAAATGCTCCACGAAAGAGCCTGATAATTTTTTTTCTGCCCTGAAAGCTCTTCTTCAAGGCGCAAAAACATCGAATTTATGATTTTCTGGTCTTCCTCATCAAACTGAATCAGAACGTTCATATTTTTCAGGATATTTCCGACCTCGCTTGAATGGGAATTTTTTGAGAACGGCAAATGGCTTTCATCGTCAAAAAAAATATTGAAAAGCGAGCAGATTTCGCCCTGAGCGTTTATCGCGCGGTGAAGAACGCCGGGAGCAACAACGATAAACGCGCCTGCCTTCGCCTGAATCGTCTTGTTTCCGTAAAAAAACGCTCGCTCGCCTGAAACAATATACAAAACTTCCCACCACGGATGAAAATGCCTTCGTGGATTCGTTTTTGCTTTTGATTTTTCAACGAGAGTAAAGCCGAGACTTTCCGAAGTGAACCTGAAATCGTCCATAAAAATGATTCTACATCAAAATCTGCACAAATTCCGCAAAAAACGACAAATTCTGAACAGATTTTATCATCAAAATGGATTAAATTAATCATATGGAATCAATTAAATCAAATTCATCTGAACAAAATTCTATCGAGCTTAACAAAAAGGAAAGCAGCCGCCGATTATTGATGATTTCGGGCAGCCAAATTAAAGCTCTTGTCCTGATTTCGCTTCCGCTTGTTTTTTACGCCTGCATCGGGCAGATTTTCCAGCTGATTGACACGATTATCGCGGCGAATATGAGCGCGAATACGGTTTCAACCGTGAGTTTTGTTGCGCAGCTTGAAAAAATGATTGTCGCAATCGCAACGGCTCTTTCCGTTGGCGGCGGAGTTTTAATCGGGCGGACTTTCGGCTCTGGAGATATGCGGAAATTCCACCACGAAGTGAACACGCTCTTTTTCCTCGGAATTTTCGCTGGTCTTGCAATTCTTATTCTCACGATTCCTGGAATGCACACAATCCTGAAACTTCTGAAAATGCCGGACGAGCTTTTGCTCCAGGGAACGGTTTATTCTTCGCTTCTGATTGGAAGCTGCCTTTTTCAGTTTATAAACACGATTTTTTTCGCAATCCAAAAAGCTAAAGGAACGACAAAAATCATAATGTTTGGAAACCTGCTCGTTCTTGCAATCAAGACTTCGCTGAACATTCTCACTATGAATCTTATCAAGATGAACATAATTTCTTCAGACGCGGGAATCTATTTTTTGCCGGTTGCGACAATTCTCGCGCATTTTACGCTCACCGTAATCGCATTCTTCAATATGACGAGCAAGAAAAATCCGTTCAGGCTTGATTTTAAGCTCTGCGAATTCAAGAGTTTTTTCTTAAAGCCGGTCGCAAATTTGAGCATTCCGGTTTTCTTCGAGAAATTTATTTTCGCGTTCGGAAAAGCGATTGTAAATTCAATGTGCGCCTCGCTCGGCACAACCGTAATCGGCGCGCTTGGAGTAAGCGACAGAATCTGCGGTCTTTCCACAAACCCGATTTCAGGATTTCAAGAAGCGGAATCGAGCCTTGTCTCAAACAACATCGGCGCAAAGCAGATTGAGCGGGCAGTCAGCTTTTTTTACCGCACGCTGATTCTCACGATGAGCTACACAATCACATTTTTCTTAATCACAGGAATTTTCAAAAGCCAAATAATCGGAACTTTCGCAAAAGGAGACGCGAATTTTGCGGCGGAAATCTCGCAAATCTACAACTGGGAGCGTTTCGACACGATTCTTGTCGCGCTGAACACTTCGGTGATGGGTCTTTTGTACGGATTCGGAAAAACGAAAGTGAGCATGGTCATCAATATCTCGCGGCTTTTCGTCTTTAGAATTCCGTTTCTGCTGCTTTTCTTGTACGCTCCGGGACTTTACGCGAATGTCGGGCTTGCAGGAATCGGAATGGCGATGTGCATTTCAAACAGCTGCACTGGAATTACCGCAGGAATTTACGCATTCTGCTTTATTAGAAAGCTAAAGAAATCAGACAAGCAAAATTAAAGTCTCTTAAATCTGAATTGGCAAAACGAGGAAACGTGGCTGGCGAAATGAAGCGCATTTCATTTCGCCAGCCTTTTTTTGTGTTCCGCAAGTAAAAATCTTCCTGAATAGAATTTCATAATTTTTTTCGATATAATTTTCTTATTCTTGAAGAAGAATTGGAGGAAAAAATGAAAGTATTGCTTATAAACGGAAGCCGGCGCGACAACGGCTGCACATTCACAGGACTTTCAATCGTTGCAAAAGCGTTGAACGAGAACGGAATCGAGTCTGAAATCTTCAATGTTGGAAACCGCGTTCACAACGGACAAATCGAGGACGTTCTAAAAGAAGCCGCAGAAAAAATCAAAGATTCAGACGGAATTGTTGTCGGCTCGCCAGTTTATTATGCTTCTCCAAGCGGCGAGCTTGTCTATTTTCTCGACAGATTTTTTGGACGCTGCGTTGACGATTTGCGCTACAAGCCAGCGGCGGCGATTTCCTCTTGCAGACGCGCGGGAAACACAGCTTGCCTTGACGTTCTTCTAAAATATTTTTCCTACAACCAGATGCCGATTGTCTCTTCAAGATACTGGAACGAGATTCACGGCTCAAAGCCAGAAGACATCTTGAAAGATGTGGAAGGCGTTCAGATTATGAAAATTCTAGGACAAAACATGGCGTGGATTCTAAAGTCAATCGAGGCAGGAAAAAAAGCTGGAATCGCACAGCCGCAGACAGAAGATAACATCTACACGAATTTTATAAGATAGAAATTCTTAATTTTGCATTGTGAATAAAAAAATGGCACAGAACACATTTGGAACAATTTTTAAGGTTACGACTTTTGGAGAAAGCCACGGCGCAGGCTTGGGATGCATTGTTGACGGAGTTCCGGCGGGAGCGAAAATCGACGCGGAGAAAATTCAGGCGGCACTTGACCGGAGAAAGCCTGGGCAAAGCTTCGGCGGAAAAAACAACGCGTCCGTAACCTCCCGAAAGGAAGACGACAAAGCGGAAATCTTGAGCGGAATTTTTGAAGGAAAAGCCGAAGGAACTCCAATCGGAATCGTAATTCGAAACACAAGCCAGCACTCAAAAGACTATGGAAACCTTGCAAACACTTTTAGACCCGGACACGCTGACTTTTCCTTTTACGCAAAATACGGCTTCCGCGACTACAGAGGCGGCGGACGCTCCAGCGGAAGAGAAACGGCTGCCCGCGTTGCAGCAGGCGAAATCGCGCGGCAAGTTCTAGAGCAGCTTTGCGGAATAAAAATCACGGCTTACACAGAACGCGCGGCTGGAATTTCAATTGAAAAAGTAGATTTTTCAGAAATCGAGCAGAATTCGCTTCGTGCGGCAGACTCAAAAGCAGCCGAGAAAATGAATGAGAAAATCGAGGAAATCCGGGCGAACAAGGACAGCGCAGGCGGAGTTATCGCCTGCAAAATCCAAAACGTTCCAGCAGGGCTTGGCGAGCCAGTTTTTGGAAAGCTCGACGCGGAGCTTGCAAAAGCGATTGTCGGAATCGGAGCTGTTAAAGGAATTGAATTCGGAGACGGATTTGACGCGGCAGATTCAACAGGAAGCGTGAACAATGACAAAATGCGCGCCTCAAAAGACGGAAAATCCGTGGAATTTGAATCGAACCACGCAGGCGGAATTATAGGCGGAATTTCAAACGGAAACGAGATTTTCTTCCGCGTTGCGGTAAAGCCAGTTCCAAGCATTTTCAGAAGCCAAGAGACGATTTCTGTTGACGAGGCAGGAAAATACACAGACTCCGACCTTGTGATTGAAGGCAGGCACGACGTTTGCCTTTGCCCGAGAATCGTGCCGGTAATCGAAGCGATGGCGGCAATCACATTGCTGGATTTGTATTTGCAGAACAGGGCAAGCAAGCTGCGTTAGGCAATGAAGCAACGCCGCAGGCGACCGGCCACTGGACTGAAGCGGAGCGTAAGGAAGCGGCTGGAGCGAAAGCGGAATTGCGGAACTGCCGCCGCCGTTTTTCGCGGGTTGTTCCCCGCGAAAACGCGAACGCCCAAATTTTTCTTTCCCTATAATTACGTTTTTTATAAATATCAGCAAAAACTCGACTTTTAGATTTTCTACAGTTTCCAGCTGACGAGCGCGCCTAAAAGTCTTCCGAAAATGCCGGATTTTTCCTGCGTGCGGTCGGCGATGAGAGGAACGGTTTCAAGCACTGTGTTTTCCGAAATGTACTGAATCTGGCCGTATTGCTCGCCCTCTTTCACGCCGCCGTAAATGAATTTTGGAAGCTGAACCGAGATTTTGATTTTTCCGGCTTTCTCTTTCGCGCTTAAAGCCTCTGATTTTTTGACCGTGAGCGAATTTTCCCATGCTGGAACGAGCTCTACAAATTTTCCTGAATCGTTTTTCGAGCCGATTGCAGGCACAACAAAGCCTTTTTCAAATCCTTCGGCAAGTTTTTCAGACGGAAAAAAGTCCGCGAAGTTTGAAAAAGCCCATTCCATCATCTCTTCGCCGTCGTGAACGCGGCCTGCGTTTCCCTGCTTTGAGCCGATTCCGCGACCGCGCAAAGTAACGGAGATAAACCGCGTTCCGTCGCGCTTTGCAGTGAGCGCAAGATTGTAGCCGCTTTCGTAAATGAATCCAGTCTTGATTCCGTCGCAGCCTTCGAGAACGCCAAGAAGCGGATTCGTGTTCCGCTGGTAAATTGCAAGAGAGTCGCCTTTTTCCTTTTGCCAGCTCGGAAGATTTTTTTCAAGCGGATATTTTATGCTCGTAGCGGAGTGAAATTCCTCGATTCCCTGCGGGTATTTTTTCACATATTCAAAGCAGAATGACGCAAGCTCGCGCGCAGTCGTAAGATTATGCTCGTCGTAGCCGCTCGGCTCAACAAAATGAGTTTTTTCAAGACCGAGATTTTTGCAAGTTTCGTTCATCCGCTCTACAAACGAGCTTGTGCTGCCTGAAACGTAATTCGCCACAGCCAAAGCCGCGTCGTTTCCGGAAGCAACGGCAAGCCCTTTCAAAAGCTCGCGGAGCGTTACAGTCTGCCCCTGCCCCAAAAACATAAGCGAAGCGTCTCGCGGCATATTCACAGCCCAGCTTTTCTCGGGAAGCGGCACAACATCATCAAGCGTGAATCTGCCGGAAGCGACATCCTCAAAAACGAGATACATAACAAAAAGTTTCGTTAAAGACGCAGGCGGAATCACCTCGTCGGCGTTTTTTTCAAAAAGAATGTTCCCATTGGAAGCGTCAATCAAAATCGCAGAGCCGGCCCACACGTCAAGGTTCGCGCCTGTTTCAAAAGAAGGATTTTTCAGCAGCTTTGTCCGCTCGTCAGGATATTTTTGGTCAAGAAGAGAATTAAGCGCGGATTTTGATTCCGCTGAAAGCTCCACGAAATTCTGTTTTTTCGTGAAAGACGCGGCGTAAATATTGAAAGAAATCACCGCGGCGAAAACTAAGACCAGCGCGCCAAGCGCAAAAGCAAGATATTTTTTTGTCTTTAATGATTTTTTATTTTTATCCGCGCCGTTTTTAAGGCTCACAAATTCGCCGGAAACGTCATTTTTATCATCGTAAAGCATAGGAAGATTTTAGCAGAAAAGGAGAATGTGGGAAAGAAAGGGGACTGAGGGATGAGGGATGAGGAACAAGGAATGAGGGACACGGAGTGCGAGATGAGGAACAAGGGAAAATCCCGATTGCTTATTTTTAATATTTTGAGATTCGGGACGTTCCCGATTTGCGTTTTTAAAGAAAAACAGGCTTCGGGAAGCTCCCGATTATCAATTTCTGACAAAAACGGCTTTCGGGATAATCCCGATTGCCTCTTTTTGAGATTTCAAGTTTCGGGACGTTCCCGATTTGCGATTTTTCCAAAGTTGCATTTCGGGAAAATTCAGGCGGCTCGTGCTTGGCATATGCCAGCACGAGCCGCAACGCCCTGCTTTTTTATCGCTTTGGAAGCTGGACTTTTCTACTTTGCCATCGAGTCAATCACGCTTTGCTCGTATTTAGTCCAATAGTCGCTTTTGCATGAGAAGCGGCTTTCAGAATCGACTTTAAACATTATTTCTCCGTCGTTGTTCTCGCCGATTGCCTTTGCAGGCTTTGCAATGTTCTTTCCAAGCACCGGAATCGAAGTTTTTATGGCTTTTGCGAACTCGCCTGCAATAACAAAGCCGCCGAGCTTGTTGTTGTGTGTGCTTTCGCCTTGCGCCATAAGCTCGCGGGCAGCTAAGTCGTCGCCTTTGTCGGCGTACGCTTTTTCGTAAAGCGATTTTGTGATTTCAAATCCGTCAATCAAAGCGACATTTTCCTCTTTTGCAAGCTGGCGGACTGCCTCAACGTAGGCGTTGTTTGAAGTAACCTGCGTTTTTGTTGTTGTGTCGGTTGAGTCGTGGTGAGGGCGGATTTTTCCGTCTGCCTCAAAATAAAGGCGTGAAACCGGCGTTACGAGAACTGGAGTCGCGCCCGCTTTTCTTGCGGCTTCGATGTACTGCTTAAGATACCATTTGTAAGTTCCGCCGCAGTCATAAGAATAGAAAGTGTCTCCATATTTTGACTTGTAGCTGTCCGGAGTTTTTACTTTTTTGCCCTCGCTTACAGGATAAACGCCTTTCGCGTCCGGCTTTCCAAGCGGAACGTAGCGGTCTTCAAGATAGCCTGATGAATTTGAGCAGTCGTTGTGTCCGAACTGGATAAAAAGATAGTCGCCTTTTCCTATGTTCTCGGCGATTTTTTCAAGGGTTCCTTCGTTGATGAAGTTTCTTGCAGAGCGTCCGCCGTTCGCGTAGTTCTGGACTGCAACTCCGTTGTTGAACCAGTTCTGCAAAAATTCTCCCCACGCGCCTTCGTTCCGTGTCTGGCCTGCGCTCCACATTCCGCCTGCAGAATAATCTTTTACAGTTGAGTCGCCTGCAAGAAAGATGTTTGTCGCATCGGCTGTTCTAGGCCTGGTTGCTGCGGCTTTTGAAGGATAAGCGTAGCCTTCGAGAACTGCGCGGTCGAGCTTTGCAGAAACCGCATTGCCAGTTTCTCCGCTTCGTAGCTTTGGAGTTACAACGCACTTGATTATGAATCCTGAATCCTCTTTTGTGAGGAGATAAGATTTGTCCGCGTAGCCTGCGCTTTGCTTTACGAGAGTCTCTTTCGCGTCTTTTTTGACGTTTTCAACTCTGTACCATCGAATTAAAGATTCGTCCTCATCTTCTGAAATTTTTCCAAGAGAATAATGAACTGTGATTGTGTGCCCCGGATAAGGCGTGTTGATGTCGTCATCTGTTGTGAAGCTTACCTTTTTCGCCTTGATTTTCGCCTTTGCAGGAGATGAATAGAATGCCGGTTTCCAGTCTCCGAAGAAATCTTTTGGAGAATATAAATAATCTGACTTCAAGGCTGTTTTTCCGATTCTGTCGCTTAGGTCGAGCGGCTTTCCGTTCCAGATTGTGTTGAACTCGCGGAAATTCGCGTTTTCAGGCTTGTTTCCGCTCATTGAAGTCCAGCCGTCGTCCGCGATTATGTATTCGTTTCCAACAACTGTGTTAATCCAAGCGACGCGCGCGTCTTTTCCCCACGGGCGGCCGAGAAAGCAGACTGTCTGCTCCGTTCCAGTCTCCTGGCTCAAAACGCAGTTGTAGAACAAATATCCTTTTGATGTTGAAGTTCTTGCGGCTGTGGCGTATCCGCCTGAAGCGCGGTCTGTGTAGCCAGCAAATCTGATTTCGCAGTTTTCAAACACAACATCTCCGTCTCCAAAGATAAAGTCTGTGTTTCCTTCGATGTAGCAGTTCTTGAAATATGCGTTTACAGCGGCTGTATAAAGCGTGTCCTGGCTTCCCAAGAAACGGCAGTTTTTGAATTCTGAATCTTTTGCCTCAACAGCGATTGCGGCAGAGCGTTCTGTCGCGGCTTTTGAGCGAACGTCGGAATTGAGCTTGCGCTGGAAAGGGAAACTTCCGTCCATTTCAACGCCGTCTTCAATTTCCTCGTCTGTAACATATTTGTTGAATGAAGTCTCGAATGTGATTCCTTCTGCGCGGAATGCGGTTGCGGCCGGCTTTACGTAAGTTGCAACGCCCCATTTTGCCGCGATGTGCTTTGCGAATTTGTCGTAAGCCAAATCTTCATCGAAATATCCGTTTTCGCTTGCTGAATAATAATAATATCCGATTCCGTAGTACCAAGTGAGCTTGACTTCTTTTGAGATGTCGTCATTTTTGAGAGTGATGTAAGGAGAATCAACAAAAATCTGCTCGCGGTAAACGCCCGGCTCAATGTGGATTGTGATTCTTTCCTTCTCGCTTTTCGGATTCATTGCGGCAGCGGCTTTCAAGGCTGCGTTCACCGTTTTGAATTCATCTTTTTTTCCGACTTTAAGATTTTGTCTAAGAGGATGAACAACCGGAAGCGATTCCTTTTTCTTGTATTTAATGTCTTTTTTAACATTCGCGCCGTTCACAACAACGTGATTTTCAGAAATTGTCGTGTCGGTCTCAGAAAGAACGAGATATTTTCCGTCGCGGAGACTTGCAGAATATTCTTTTGCAATCAGTTTCGCAGGATAAACGTAGCCGTCCTCAAGATTTTTGAAAGAAATTTCAGATGGAAAAACCGAAACGTCTCCAAACTGCTTTCCAGAAACTTCGTAAACAGGCTTTGCCTTTACTTCAACATTTTTTTCAAGATTTGAAAGAGAATCGAAAATTCTGTCAGATGAAATTTCGTAGTCGTTCGCGCCTTTTAGAGAAGCCGTGTATTTTACAGCAGGCTCAAGCTCGCCTGAAAAAGAAAAATCCGGCTCGATTTCAATTTCAACCGGCTGATAATTTGAATTTTCCGGCGGAACAAATTCAAGAGCGAGCTTTTCAAATTTGTAGTCAGAAGCCAATCCGCTTAGTTTTCCTGTCAATTTGTAAGTTTTTGACTCGGCAACAGCAACGTTGAATTTTACGTTTTTTCCGCTGTCAGATTTTGATGTCTTTAAGATTTTTGTCTCGCTTGCAACTCCAAAGCCTTTCATTCCAGACAAAACGGCAGTAAGCTCGTAGCCCGCAGGAAGATTCGCAGAATAGTTTTTTCCATTGATTGTTGCAACGATTTCCTGATTTGTGTCTTTCACAACGAATTTGAGAGCTGCCCCGGAAGCCGCGCCCGCAAAATTTCCTGAAACCTGAGCCGCAGGAAATCTTGAAACCCTGTAATAGACCGGTTTTCCGGCAGTTTTTCCCGGAAAAATTTTATAAGAGCCGTCGTAAGACGCAATCCAAGAATACAAGACAGACTCGTTTTTAAGAGACGCCTCTTCAAGCTGCTTTCCGTCTTTCGCGCCTGAATCATCCGTGCTGACAAAGTAAATTTTCTCGTCCGCAGCGTTTGAAGTTCTCGCGTAAAGATTGATGATGTCGCCTGATTTTACGTTTTTAATCAAAATGCAGCGTTTTGACTCGTCGCCTTTTCCGTTGCAGTACCAAATTCCGTTTGCCTCGTAGCCGTCATCAAAAGAAAAAGCCGCATAGCCTTGATTTCCGTAGTTTTTCTTCCCCGAATAATAAGCGCGGTCGTTGTTGTCAGGATAAATCGTAACGTCGCCGAAAGTGATTTCCGACTTTGTGAATTTTCCGTCAGAAGCGATTTCCGCCAAATTGTCGATGTCGGAAACTGAAATATGGTTCACAGCGTTTTTCTCGCTGACTCCTCCAAAATCCCAGACCTCAACTTTTCGGTTCTGGGCAGAAAGCGCGCAAAACGAGACCGCAGCCCCGATAAAGCACAAAACTTTTTTAACAAAACTGATTTTTTTCATTAGAAAACCTCTTTAAAAAGACTTCGGTTTTTGATTCTAATGAAAACAAGCCGTAATTTACATATCAGAATTTTTCAAAAAGTGTTGTTAATAGGAAAATAAGAAAATCTTAAAAAACTTGCGTCATTCCGAATTTAAGGCGAGCAAGAAACTTGCTCGATTTCGGAATCTGTAAAAAAACTTTATCTTATATTTCTCAAAAGCGTGAATTCAAATCCTTCATCGAGCAAATCTCCAATCAAAAGGCTGAGCTTTTCATAGAGAAAGTCGTTTCGTTTTCCTTTTGAAATGCCGGTGCTTACAGGAATCACCATTTTGTCTTCCGCGTTTGAGACAAAAAACTCAACAAGGCTTTCCGCGCTCAAATACCATTGTTTTTTGTCGCCGTCGAGCGTCGCTGTGTCAAGGCTAAGGCGGCCGCAGTCAATGTATTTGTAGCCGCTTTTCTCGCCGTAGGATTTTATTTTTTCGTCCGCAATGTAATTTGGCGCGTGCCACATTAAAGAAAGCTCCGAGCCTGTCGCCGCAAAAAATTCGTCCTCGTTTCTTGCAAGCCCGCGCCGCACAAATTCCTCGTCAATAACAAAGCCTTTCTCGTTAAAATCCGTGAGCGTAAAAAACATTGAAGCGCAGTCGTGTCCGCTCATAACAATCTGCTTAGTCTCTTTTGGATAACGCCGGATAAATTCTCCGTTCAGAAAAAAAGTCGCCTTTATATTGCAGTCATTTAAAACCGACAGGATTTTTGGAATTCCGTCCGCGCTGTCCAAAGCGTCAAAGACCAAAGCCGCGCGCCTGCGAGCCGGAGCTTTTCTCACAGAATCTGCAAAAACAGGAGCTGTCGTTCCGTTTCCGGTCAAATTGCGGATGTAAAGAGCGTTTTCAAAAAGAAGATTGTCTGTCGGGCCGCAGTAAACGCGGAATTTTCCGTTTTGCGCAACTTGCGCTTGTCTAGCCGCTTTTTTCATAAATTCAAAAGATGCGCGGTTGTCTTCCGCTGTTTTCCGCCAGATGTTTTTATAGGAATCATAATCATAAAAAACTGAGCCGTCCGCAGAACTTTGCGCCGTAACGACATTTTCTGCGCCGAGCTTCCAGAATGCGGAATTTATAGAAGACAAGAACAAAATTCTTCCGTCTCCAGCAAATTTTCCGTCATCGTTCATCGTCCATTTTTTTACAGAAGAGCTTCCGCCCGCAAAAACCGTCTCGTTTCCGCTCCAGACGTAAGAAACAGATTTTTCTCCGCCCAAGTCTCCTATTTTTTTCCAGCTGTCGATTTCATAAACAAAAAGATGATTTTCCGCGCCGAACGCAAGTTTTTTTCCGTCTGGAGAAAGCACGGGAGTTTTCGCCTGCTCAAAAATTCCAATCAGCTCAATAAGCGAAGAAAGCCTGTAGACACATGATTTTTTCTTTCCGTCATCGCTTCCGACGAGATTTACCCACAAAATTTCGCTTCCGTTTGAAGCCCAGTAAAGATTGTAATCGACAACCGAGCCTTTTACCGTGCTAAAAGGCTTTGAATAAGTGTCTGAAAAATTTTTAGAGCTAGTTCCGTCAATCTCGTAAACAGAAATCACAGAATTCGCCTTTATCATAAGAAGCCGGCTCGCCTGCGGATTTATCCAGAATTTGTCTTTTCCTTCTTCAAATTCGAGAGGAAGTTTTCCGACAACAACGCCAGTTCCAACGATATTTGAATACAATGCGCGCGTGTAAAGCTCGTTTGTTCCAATTTTGTAGATTAAGCCGCCGTCAATGTAGATAAAATATTTTGAATTCGCCCAAGAGACGCTGTTTATGCCGCCATCGCCTATTTTTCTGAACTCGTCGCTCATCTGAAGATTCTGCTCGCAGGCTTTCGGGTCGCAAAAATAAACGCCTTTTGATTTTTCGCCTTTTTTTTCGTAAAGAAAAAGCTCTTTTTCAGGACACCATTTCACAGGAATTTTTTCATAGTCGAATTCCGCGTCCTCGTCGATAACAAATTCCTGAAATGTGAAGGAATTTTTCAAAATCAGCTTTGCGGAAGCCGGACCAGTTTTTTTCAAGAAGCAAATCCATTTTCCGCTTGTGCTTGCGAGAGCGGGAGTCATTCCTTTTGCGGCGGTTGGAATCGACTCTTCCTGAACAATCCAAGTGAGATTTTCGTCCGCAACGGAATAGCGCGCAGTTCCGTAACGGTTTCTAATCTGCAAGACAGCTCCGCCAGAAAGCAGCTCCATTTTTTCAGGATAGCAAGTGAGAATTTTTGTGTTTTGGGATTTTGTCGCGTCGGTCAAAAAAAGAGTCTTGTAATTTTCGCCGCCGACAAGATTATGCTCGATTGTGTAAAGAATTTTGCTTTCGCTGTTTATCTGCGGATTTTCAAATTTTATTAGATTTGAAGCCGAAAATCCGCAAAATTCTGAGAACAAAACAAAAATGCTAAAAAATGATTTTTTCAAATTTTTCATCGCGAACCGCAAAATCAGGCGTTTTTTTTCGGTTTTGCCCCCGACTGCATTTTTTCAGTAAGCTCGCCAAGCTCTTTTTCAAGTTCTTCTATTTTATGCTGAATTTTCTGAACGCGGCTCACTCTGTTTTCCGTCTGCTTTGCTTCAAGCTGGCTGAAAACATTTTCCAGAATCATTTTGTCGTCCGCTTCCTTACGCTGTTTTCCGCACCACGGGCAGTAAATAAAAGATTCATCGATAGGGCGGCCGCAGTCGCAAAAAGTTATAAAATCCATTTTCCGTTTCCGTTTTTCCGCGCCAATTTTATGGCCATTCTATGGCAAATTCAGCGTTTTATAAATCTCATTTTTAAATAATTTTTATTAAATAAATCAAAAAATTGGTTTTTCCGATTTTCACTTTTTCTCGCTTTTCAGTCATCAAAATGTCAAAATCATTTTATCAGACTAAGCGGATCGACAAGTTTTCCGTTTTTGTAGACCGTAAAATGAAGATGCGGGCCGGTTGAATATCCTGTAGAGCCTACAAGCCCGATTTTCGTGCTTTGGTCAACATAAGTTCCAGTTTTTGCAAGCGTTTTTAGCATATGCGCGTACAAAGTCTGGTAGCCGTTTCCGTGGTTTATGATAACATAATTTCCAAAAATATTGCTCCAGCCAACATAAGCAACTTTTCCGCTCATCGCAGAATAAATCTGAGTTCCCTGCGGACACGCCATATCGATTCCAGTGTGGTTTGAAGGCGCGCCAGTGAAAGGGTCTTTTCTGTGCCCAAAATAAGAAGAAATTCTGTATTTTGTTTTTAGAGGACAAACGAAAAGCTCGCCCATCGCTTTTTTAAGGCTCGCAGAATCCATTTTCGCGCCCGGAATAAAAAGCTCCATTCCTTTTGAAAGAACGTCGGAAGTCAAATCGTTTGCGTCAAGAATTTCCTCAACGCTCACGTGATATTTCACAGAAATCGCATTCAAAGAATCTCCGGCAGAAACTTTGTGAATCAAGCCGTCCTGAGAAGGAATCCTTAAAATCTGCCCGGCTCTTAAAGCGCGAACGTTTCCAATATTGTTCACTGCAATCAAAGTTGAGATATTTGAAAGCCCGAAACGCCTTGTAATCGTGGAAATTGCGTCTCCTGAGCGGACTTTGTAATCCTGAAAAACGACTTTCTGTCCGATTCCAATACTCGCCGCAGTCAAAATCTTTCCGTTTTCATCAAGAACGTTTCCATTTTCGTCAACATCGGAAACAATATCTTCCATTGCGAATTTCGACATCGCAATATCCAAAAAATCAAAATCGACAGAAGAATCAGGATTGAATTTTAAAGAAAGAGTATGAGACTCAAAATATGAAAGCGCGTTAAAAACAGTAACCGGCACAACGAGCAAAATCAAAGCGAGCAAAAAAAGCGGAAAATAAAAAACGGCTTTTTTGCCGAATTCAGAAAGCGATTTTTTCTCTTTTTGTCTCGGAGAAGCCTTTGCAGCGGTTCTCACACCGGTTTTCATACCGGTCCTCACAAGCGAATAATTGAAATTGAATTCCGTTTCCGTCCGGGTTGTCTGTTTTCTGGCAGCCGAGCCAACATAACTGAATACTTCCATATATCTTTTATCGGAAAAATGCTAATATGAATTTAGATTTTAGGAGATGAAAATAAAAAGCTCCGGCAAAATCTGAAAATTATGGAAGAAGAAAAATCAAAAAAAAATAAATATTCCGCGCTGATATTTTTTGTCTGTGTGGGGCTTGCTCTCGGACTTTTGATAAAGCTTTTCGCGTTTGAAATTCTGACGGTTTCTGGCCGCTCAATGTTTCCGGCTCTTCACGACGGAGACAAAATTTTCATAAACAAGCTCGCGTTCGGAATCGCCGAGCCTTACGGAAGCAAGCTGCTTGTCCAATGGGCAAAGCCAAAAAAAGGCGACATCGTGATTTATCTTTACGATGACAAAATCGTCGTGAAACGCTGCGTGGCGGTCTCAGGCGACAAGCTGGAATATTCAAAA
Organism: uncultured Treponema sp.; assembly: GCA_934691925.1. GTDB lineage: Bacteria > Spirochaetota > Spirochaetia > Treponematales > Treponemataceae > Treponema_D. The sequence continues at coordinate 51,213 of CAKUTI010000007.1, forward strand.
AATTCTGAATATATTTTAAAGACAGACGGAAAAGAAATTCCTCTGACAAAAATTCAATACGAAAATCTGAAAAATTCTGATTCAGTTCCAGAAGGCTATATTCTCGCAATCGGAGACAACTACGAGGAGTCGGTAGATTCTCGCGCTTACGGTTTTGTTTCGGCGCGAAACGTGCTTGGAAAAGTTATATGCAAATGAACGGATACATCAAAAAAAAGCCGCTTTATGTTTTGGTCGGGCTTGCGGCCGCATTCTCAATTTTTGTGATTTCAAGATACGCGTTTTACGCTTTTAGAACGCCAGAAAAACGCGACCCGAAGGAAATTCCTACTCAGCGAGGCTCGATTCTCGACAGAAACGGAAAAGCTCTTGCGGTTCCGGCGAATTATTATGACTTTACAGTAACGCCTTCAGCAGTCAAAGACGAAAAAAAAGCGTTGTTCGCATCTGTTGTCGCGCCACACGTCGGACAAAGCGAGAAGAAAATTCTTGAAATTCTCGAAACTCAGCAAGGAAAAACTTTCGTCTATCTCAAAAAAAATATAAATCAGGAAGCGGCAGACGCATTGCGCCAAGACTGCCTTAAAAACGGATTCGGCTCGGCAGTCCGATTTGACAAGACAGAACGCCGCGTTTACCCGGAAAATAATCTCGCTTCCCAGCTGATTGGATTTTTGGGCGTTGACAACAAAGGTCTCGCTGGAATTGAATTTTCAATGCAGGACATTCTCGCGCCCACAAAAGATGAAAACAACGAGTCAAAGCCGGGAAAAAATATTTTTCTTACAATTGACGCAAATCTCCAGTCAAGCCTTGAAAAAATCACCGAAAACGCGATGGAGAAAACAAAGGCGGAAAATATCATGCTGATTGCAGCGGAAGCAAAAACCGGCGAAATTCTTTCTTATATCAGCTTGCCTTCCGCGAACCTTAACGAATACACAAAAGCGACTCCAGATCAGATGAAAAACCGACCCGCAACCGACAGCTACGAGCCAGGCTCTGTTTTCAAGATTTTCTCTGTCGCGTCTTTTCTGGATGCTGGCGTAATCAAGGAAGACGATCTTTATCTTTGCGACGGACTTTACGAAAGGACAATGCCAAGCGGCGAAAAAATCAGAATCACTTGCCTTGACCATCACGGCTGGCAAACCGCAAGAAAAGCTCTCGAAAATTCCTGCAACGACGCGCTTGCGCAAATGAGCGAAAAAATCGAGTCGGAGCCGTTTCTTGAAAAGCTCCGCAAGCTTGGATTCGGCTCAAAACCGGGAACAGAGCTTTCAGGCGAAACGACAGGCCTTGTCAGAAGCACAAGCGACAGATACTGGTCCGCGCGCTCAAAGCCGACAATCGCAATCGGGCAGGAAATCACGGTAAGCGCGCTTCAAATGGTTCAGGCGGCAACTGCAATCGCAAACGGCGGAGTTCCCGTCCAGCTTACTTTTGTGAGCAAAATCACGGACAACACTGGAAAAGAAGAATTTATCCACACGCCATTTTTCAGAGACAGAGTTTTTAAATCTTCCACAGCGAACTATCTTTTGAGCTGCATGGAATCTGTCGCAAAAAACGGAACAGGACACCGCGCTTCAATCGGAGATGTCTCAATCGGCGTAAAAACTGGAACGGCGCAAATGGCAGACCCTGTGAACGGCGGATATTCAAAAACCGACTTTATCTCAAACTGCATCGCGATGTTTCCAATCGAAAATCCTGAAATAATTCTCTACATCGTGATTGAAAAAGCTCAGGGCGAAACTTACGCAGGAAGAATCGTCGCGCCTGTAATCGCGCAGGCTGCAAACGTGATAATCGACCATCTTGGAATGAGCCGCGGCGGAGCTTCAAGCCTTGCGCATCCGGGACTTGTATCAATTAAGGCGCAAGCTCCTGTTTCAATCGGCGAGACAGTTCCAGACTTTAATGGAATGTCAAAACGCCAGCTTCTACCGATTCTCGACCGAAAAGACATCCACGTAAAAATAAACGGCGACGGCTGGGTCACAACCCAAAATCCTGCCGCTGGAACTCCCGTTACGGAGAACATGAACATTGAACTCTATCTGGAATAAAAATATCGCGCTTTTTAAGGAACGATTTCCGTCTCTCGCAAAGATTTTTCAGAAGGAGATTCTCGATTTTTCTGAAATTTATGGAAACCAAAATAAACGCGATGAAAATGAAAAAATAATCAAAATCGAAAATCAAAATAAGGATAGAAAATCGAATCTAAAAATTCCTGTTGAAATTTTTCCTTCAAAACTGCGGAGTCCAAATTCAGAAGATTTTTTTCCGACGGCAAAAGAAAACGGAAAATATCTTCATTCCGCTTACAATCCGCTCCGCGAAGCCGATCAGACAGCGCAGGCGATTCACAAGGAAAAACCAGACATTTTCGGAACGGCTTTTTTCGGCTTTGGGCTTGGCTACAATGCGATTTCCTACGCGCGGCTTTTTCCGAACGACACGATTATTCTCGTTGAAAGCGACGCAAGATATTTTTTCACCGCGCTCTCAGTTCTCGACTGGAGCGATTTTTTCAAGGCAAAAAACATAATTATCGCGCTTGAAACTTCGCCAGACCAAGTGATTTCAATTCTCGAACACGCAGGCGGCTTCAAGCACATTCACATTTACGAGAATTCCGCACAAACTCAACATGCAAAAGATTATTTTTCAACGCTGAACGCTTTAATCGAACGGAACAAAAGAAAATCTCAGATAAACAATTCCACGCTTGAAAAGTTCTCGGGGCTTTGGCTAAGAAATTCGTGCAGAAATCTTCATTATCTTGCAGAAAAAGACGGCGTGAACATTTACAAAGGCAAGCTGACCCCGAAAATTCCGGCGTTGATTCTTGCGGCAGGTCCGACTTTGGAAGAATCGCTTCCCTATCTAAAAGAACTAAAAAAACGCTCGATTCTGATTGCGGTTGACACGGCTCTCCGCCCTTGCCTAAACGCTGGAGTTGAGCCTGACTTTATAATTCTCTGCGACCCTCAATATTACGCTTACCGGCATATCGCGGAGCTTTCTTCGCCTTCAAGCGTCCTGATTACGGAATCTGCGGCTTATCCTTCCGTTTTCAGATTCGGCTGCAGAAAAACCGTCATGTGCTCTTCGATGTTTCCGCTCGGGCAGTTTGTGGAGTCAAAAATCGGCGAAAAAGGCATTTTGAGCGCGGGCGGCTCTGTTTCAACAACGGCTTGGGATTTTGCGCGTTTAATCGGCGCGAAAAACATAATTTTTTCAGGGCTCGACCTCGGCTATCCAGATTTTCAGACACACATCCGCGGCTCCACTTTTGAAGAGAAAATTCACGCGATTTCAAAAAGAACAAATCCGGCTGAAAAACTCGGAATCGCGTCGCTTTTTGCGGCTGGAACAGAAAAATCGCTCGACTACAACGGCGCGGAAATCTTGACCGACTGCAAAATGAAAATGTTCGCGTGGTGGTTTGAAAGCAAACAGGAAGAATTTTCATCATCAGGCATCTCGTCATATTCGCTTTCAGAAAAATCCCTGAAAATTCCAGGATTCAAAACGCTTTCAATCGGGCAAATTCTTTCTATTCCAGATTTCTCAGATTTGAAAAATGAGTTTTTCATCCAAAGCGAGAATCAAGAATCGGAAACTGAACGTGCAATAGAATCAGAAATCGCAGATTCCGAAAAATCAAAAAGATTCTTAGGAAACAAAAATCTCAAAAGCACAACTTCAGAAAATGAAAAAAAATTGGAAAACGAACGTGCAGCAGAAATCAAAAACGAGATTGAAACAAAATCCGAAAATAAAAGCAAAACTGAACTAAAATCTAAAGAAATCTCTTCAAAATCCTCAAACAAACGCGTAGCCGAATCAGAAAAAAATCCCGAAAACGCAAACAAAACAAAATCACAAAATCCTGAAAACAGCGAAAACTTCAGAAAGGTTCTCGAGATGATAAAAAATGGGCTTGACGAGCTTTATCTTCTTGCAAAAAAAGGCGCGAATCTTTCAGACAAGGCGATTGCCAGCACAAATGCAGACAACTTAGCCAGCAACCTTGTAATCAAAAAACCAGAAAATCAGAAAAATTTTTCACTTGAACTTGAAAAAATCGACTCGGCAATCTTGAATTCACAATTCAAAGATTTGGTGGCTCTTGTTTTTCCAACAGAATCGCAGCTGAACAAAATTTACGAAAAAACGATTTTCAGCCCGGACAAGCTCGCCGCAACTTTCCAGCGTTCAAAAATCATCTACAGCGAGCTTGAAAAAAGCATAAAAAATTATCTCAAAAATTTGTCTATTAACTAAAGTTTCCCAGCACGCCTCCGATAATAATATTGTGCCGCGCAGTGCAGGGTGTGCTTCTTTTTAGCGGAACATCCAGACATCTTGCACTGCGTTGTAGGAAACTACAATCCATGTCAGAAAGTGTGTAAGACTTTCTGACTTTTTTTTGCCCTTTTCTATTTGCTTTAGTTTTTAACATTTTCTGCCGATAAAGTGAATTGGAGATTTCTATGACACCAGTTCAAATTTCAGAATTAACAGACGGCCAGCGTTTTTCAAATAATTTGGTGCTGGACAGACAATTCGTTATTCTCGACCCGGAAATTCCTTTTTCACGAGTTCTTCAAAAAACTCTTTTGGAATGGGATTTCAAGACGGCGTATCTCGACGAGCCGGTTTCACAGACGCAAAATAATTCTCTTCAAAAAAATCAGAAATCTTCACCAATCGGAGAATTTGAGCAGGTTGATTTTGACTTGGAGACAGGCGAGCTTGTAGTCTCAAAAAAGCATGGACTTGGCTCAGAGACTTTAGATAAAGTTTCGGCGGCGAACAAAGAAATTTCTTCAGCGGATGAAAACCGAAAAATGGAAATCGTCCAGAATGTTTACGACGATTATCTTCAATATATAACAAAAGTTTTCACGAGATATGTTACCCACAAAGAACTCAGCGCGTCCGACCTTTCATCGGCAATGAAAGAGCTTGTTGAATTTGTAAAGCAAAATAAAAAATACATCCTGAAGATTCAGCCGAAGCCAGAGCAAAAAGTGAGCAAAAATTTTCTTGTGAGCCACTGCCTTCGCTCAACAATTTTTTCAATCATAATCGGAATTCAGCTCCGTTTTTCAGAGCAGAAGCTAGTTGATCTTGCAGTTGCGGCGAGCATTCACGAAATCGGGCAGATTCGGCTTCCGCCTCAACTTTACATTACGAGCAAGCCGCTTTCAATGCAAGCGCGGGCATTGCTTTCAACTCACACTGTTTTAGGATTCAACATCTTAAAAGAAAATAATTTTCCGCCGACAATCCAGCTTGGAGTTCTCGAGCATCACGAGCGCGAAAACGGCGGCGGCTATCCAAGACGGCTCACAGGCGATAAAATCTCCATTTTCGGAAAAATTCTTGCGGTTGCCTGCACTTACGAGGCAATTTCCGCTCCAAGACAATACAAGGAAGCAAAGTCAATTTACGAAGCGATGATTGAAATGCTCAGAAATTTGAACAAGGCTTATGATGAAAACGTCGTAAAGGCTTTGGTTCAGGCAATTTCGCTCTTTCCAATCGGAAGCTACGTTTATCTTTCAAACGGAAAAATCGCGCAGGTTGCTGACGCAAATCCAAACGACCCGCGAACGCCGCTTGTTCAGATTGTCGGAGAAAAAAACGAGCTTGGAAATCCAAAAACCGTAATGACAGACAACGACAAACTGCGGATTGTGCGCGTCGTAAACCAAGCCGAGCTAAAAGACATTCTCGCCTATCTAAAATAAAAACAGCAAACGTTTCAAAGCCTCAAAAATTCAAAACGATTAAAATTCTCGCAAAAATGGAACGGGAACGAATTTTTAAGGGAGAAAAAGATTCGATTCACGTAAAAACAAAATAAAGCGATAAAAGATTCGGACAAAAAAGATTTCAAGGCAGATTCAAAAGATTTAGATTTTAGTGAAAGAATATAGAAAAGAAAATTAAGAAAACGGATTCGATACGGAATTAAAAATTGAAATCAAAAAAAGAGTTGTCACGTTTCCCGTCACGAGATCCGCGTCCAAAGTTCCTCTTCCCACGCTAATTAAAAAACGCCCTGATTTTTTCCGCTTCCAAATAAAACTGCTCATCAAGACGCGGCGGATTCTGCGTAAAATAAAGAATCTGCTCCAATTCGCCCATATTTCTCGCGCCCCAGACCGGCACAACATTGTCAAACGGAAGAAAAAATCCGAGCGCAAGCGGAATGTTGCTCAAAATGCCGCCACACAAAGGCTGCATCGCAATAAAGCCGATATTTTTTTCAAAGCATTTTTCCGCAAGCTTTTCAACAGACTTGTCGCAAAGCATATTGAACGGAAATTGAATCGTCTCCCACGGAAAATCCGACTCAATCACCTGATTTGCAACTTCCAAAGATTCCGTCACAACGCCAAAATGCCGCACAACGCCAGATTCTTTCAGATTCAAAAGCTTTTCCAAAAGCCCGTCGGAATCTCCCAAAGACGGAAGAAAATTCGGCCGCTCAAGCTGATACAAATCAACATAATCGGTTTTCAAATTTGTAAAGCTGTTGTCAATCGCCTCGGAAAGCTCATCGGAAGAATGTGCCGCGCTTTTTGTCGCAATAAAAACATTTTCACGGAATTTCGAAATCGCTTCGCCAAGCCGTTTTTCGCTTTCAGGCTTGTCCATCGAAGTGTCAAAAAAATTGATTCCGTCGCTGTACGCTTTTTGAATCATCGCAGCCACTTCTTCAGGATTTTCAACATCGTCAAGCCCCATCGCGCCAAACGCAGTCCTGCTCACGAGAAGATTTGTTTTTCCTAAAGAAACGTATTCCATAAATCAATTCAAAAAATGAAAATAAAAATTTTAAAGACTTAGAAGTGACTGCCTAAAAAGTATCGTCATGCTGAATTTATTTCAGCATCTAAACTAAATATAGTCTAAAGATTCCGAATCCAAGTTCGGAATGACATTGATTTTTAAACTTACTAGACAGCCACCACACTGCGAAGGCACGTGCGGGCTTCAAACGCCAGCCCGCAACGCCCAGACAAAGCCTGAGCTTCACTTTTTATCTGTTTCTCTCAACAGGCTTGTAATTCTTGATTGCGTTGAACAAGAATGTGTGAAGCTCGGAAAGTTTTACGCGCTCCTGCGCCATTGAATCACGGAAGCGGACTGTAACAGTGTCAAAAAGAGGATTTTCAGAGCCATCATCTTTTGTCTTCTGAATTGTGTCGTAGTCAACAGTAACGCAGAACGGAGTTCCAACCTCGTCCTGACGGCGGTATCGCTTTCCGACAGTTCCAGAAACATCAAAATCTGTAACAAAATCTTCTTTCAAGAGATGCTGAATTTCTTTCGCTTTTTCTGCAAGTCCGTCCTTTTTCATCAACGGCAAAACAGCGACTGTAACAGGCGCAAGTCTCGGGTCAAGATGAAGAACTGTTCTGTAGTCATCTTTTCCGTCAGTTCCGACGTTCTGCTCCTCGTAAGCCTCGCACAAGAACATCAGGAAGTTGCGGTTCAAGCCTGCAGAAGTCTCGATTACATATGGAACATATTTTGTGTTGCCGTTTTCCTGATCAATATAAGACATATCTTTCTTTGAGAATTTCGCGTGCTGAGACAAGTCGAAATCTGTGCGCGAGTGGATTCCTTCAATCTCCTCAAAGCCAATCGGGAAGTTGTAAGTGATGTCGTAAGCGTCTTTTGCATAATGCGCAAGCTTGTCGTGATGATGCCACTTGAGCTGCTTTTCTGGAATTCCGTATTTAAGATAGAAATTCCATCTTTCATTGCGCCATTTCTGGAAAGTCTCGTCTTCAGTTCCCGGCTTGCAGAAATATTCCATTTCCATCTGCTCAAATTCGCAAGTTCTAAAGATAAAATTCTTGAAGATAATCTCGTTGCGGAAAGATTTTCCAACCTGAGCGACTCCAAAAGGAACTTTCATTCTGTTTGACTGAACAATGCTCTTGAAATCCGTGAAAATTCCCTGGCAAGTTTCAGGGCGGAGATAAATAAGGTGAGCGTCATCTGCGACTGGTCCCTGGTAAGTCTTGAACATCAAGTTGAACTCGCGGACAGCTGTGTATTTTCTGTTTTTTGAATGGCAAACAGGGCAGTCGATGTTCGCGTCGATGAAATCTTTCATCTCCTCGTGAGTCATTGTGTCAACTGGCTTTCCAGGATTCTTGTCCGGATTTTCAGCCACAAAGTCCTCAATCATTTTGTCTGCGCGGTGACGGGCCTGACACTCAAGACAGTCAATCATCGGGTCTGAAAAATGTCCGACGTGGCCAGAAGCTTCCCAAGTTGTGTGGTGCTGGAAAATCGCTGAGTCCAAACCTACAACATCATCGTGAAGCTGAGTCATCTCTTTCCACCAAGCATTCTGAATATTACGCTTGAATTCTACACCGAGAGGACCGTAATCCCATGCTCCAGCCTGACCTCCGTAAATTTCCGAAGCCTGATAAACAAATCCGCGTCTTTTGCAGAGCGAAATGATTTTGTCCAAAGTGCACGCATGCTCATCAACAGGTGCTTTTCCATTTTTTGCCATAAATTTTTCTCCTGAATCCGCAACAGGCGCGTTGCAGACGATAAAAATAATTGAAAAATCTTATCACAAATCGGCTTTAGAGAAAATAGGAACGAAAATCACAGAAAAATTTGGAGAAAAATCGCAAATGCCCCCAAATTCCGATTGCAAACCAGCACGCGCCGACAATAGCACAATCAGAAACATTTCATTATAATATTTTCTTAACGTAATTTTATGAAAACGAACCTAAAAGAACACACAGCCGAATTAAAAGAACAGGCAGAAAACCTTATCGAACACAAAACATCGCTTTTCAAACGCATTTTTTTGATTCTTCTTTGCGTTTTTCTCGTTGGCTGCGGAATTTTTCTCATAATCGAATATAAAAACGGAAAATTTCACGACATCGACACTTTTCAGGAATTTGTGCAGTCGTTCGGATGGGCCGGCCCGATTTTTGTAACGGTTTTTCAGTGCGTTAAAGTCGTTTACGCCGTTATTCCGGGAACTCTCGGCTATATCGTCGCGCCAAGTCTTTTCGGCACAATTCCAGGAATTTTATGCAACTACATCGGAATCTGCCTCGGCTCGTTTATCGCGTTCGCGCTTTCAAAAACTTTCGGAGTCACAATCATGAAGCAGATTTTCTCCGAAAAGCAATATTTAAAGAGCGTCAAATGGATGGAAAAATGGCACAAAAGCTATCCGGTCTTTCTTTGGATTGCGATTTTGATTCCGATTTCGCCAGATGACTTTCTTTGCTACTTTTCAGGCCTCACAGATATGAAGTTCAAGAAATTCGCTTTGATTATCCTGACTTCAAAACCGTGGTTCATAATCGTCTACGGATTGATTTTTGGAAATCTCTTCGATTAAATAAATTAAGATAGAAGGAAAAATATGCAATTACTTGGTGTTTACAATTACACAGTTGTCTTGACTTACATTGGAATGTTGATTTCGTTTGCAGGAATCCATTTTGTCTTTTCAAATTCTGACCGCAGCTTTATTCTCGCGCTTCTTTGCCTGATGGTTGCCGGCGTGATGGATATGTTCGACGGAAAAGTCGCTTCCACAAAGAAAAACCGCTCGCACGAGGAAAAGCTTTTTGGAATCCAGATTGACTCGATGGCGGACATTATAAGCTACGGAGTTTTTCCAGCATTGATTGTCTACAAACTTGCAATCGGCGATGTTCAGTATCCGATTGAGCATCCGATGCAGGCGAGATGTGTAATCTGCATTTGCGCTTTTTATCTTTTGTGCGCGCTGATTCGGCTTTCTTATTTTAATGTTGACGAAATGGAGCGTCAGGAAAAAACCGCCGACAGCCGCCACGAATACAGAGGACTTCCTGTAACAAGCGTCGCACTGATTCTTCCAGCAGTTTTCATAATCTCGTATTTTCTTGGAAACGCCCGACCGCCGATTCAGCCTTGCGCAATTCTTTTGATGATTATGGCGATTATGTTCATCAGCCCTTTCAAAATGCCAAAACCGGCTCTTATCGGAAAAATCATAATGATTCTGATTGGCCTGATTGAGCTTACAATGCTGATTCTCGGAAAAGCGTACTGCGTTCCGACAACGCAAAAAGAACCGTCGGTAATGTTTGAGAACGACGCAGTAATCGAAAGCCAGTCGAGCGACACAATAAATCTCCGGGATTTGGTCAAGGAAGACTTGAAAGAGGAACGGAGAGCCGAAGAACTCAAAGGCAGAAATCATAATCAAAACTAAAAAACAAAGTCACCGGCATTTCAGATTTAATTCATAAGATTCTGCTAAATGTGAAATGCCCTTCATCAAAGTCATATCGATGCATCAAAAAACGATATGGCTGCTCCCGCAAATCAAATTTCAAAATCAAGATAAAAAATCAGGAACAAAAATTGAACGATATTTCTAAAAACGACAAATCCGCAGAATTTCTTTACGGAACAAAATTCGGAAAAATAATCCTAGAGGCGATGCTTTTCACAAAAATCCCAAAACTTCTCGGCGCATTTTTACGTTCGCCAGCCTCAAAATTCTACGTAAAAAGATTCATCAGAAAAAACAGCATTGACATGTCGGACTTTCAAGGCGTGGATTTCAAAAGCTTCAACGACTTTTTCACGCGTAAAAAGGAAATTTCTTTTGATTCCAACCCGGCGCATTTTATCTCGCCAGCGGACAGCTTTCTTAGCGTTCATGAAATCACCGAAAACGCGGCTTTCCACATAAAAGGATTCGACTACACGCTCGAGGACTTTTTCGGAATGAACGAGAAATCGTGGGAAAAGACAGACGAAGCGAAAAAAGCGAAAGTCAAAAACATGATTCAGAAGTTCAAAGGCGGAAAGTGCCTCGTGTTTAGGCTCTGCGCAACCGACTACCACCGCTACTGCTACGTTGACGACGGATTCCACGCGGAAAACAATTTCATAGAAGGAAGCCTATACAGCGTGCAGCCAGTCGCGCTCGAAAACTACAGAGTATTCACAAAGAACCGTCGCTCATGGACGCTGCTCGAAACAAAAAATTTCGGGGACATAGCCCAGATTGAAGTAGGCGCGTTCAGCATCGGCGGAATCTGCAACCAGCACGAAAACCACATCTTCACAAAAGGCGAGGAACAAGGACACTTTGACCTGCACGGCTCGACAATCGTCCTGCTGACAGAGAAAGGCAAGGTGTCGCTTCTTCCGGAAATAGAGGAAAATCTAAAGGAAGCCGCCGAGCGCAAAGTGAGAATCGGCCAGCAGATAGGAACAAGGGCGGAGT